>NZ_FLRH01000003.1:605000-905625 GCF_900089585.1 Micromonospora sediminicola
CACGCATTCGAGGAGTTACAAAGCTGGTGGCTAGTCGAACAGTCTGGAATGGCTGACCGTAGACGGTGATAGTCCGGTAGGTGAAAGTTGCCAGTCTTCTGTGGGTGTTCCCGAGTAGCGGCGGACTCCTGAAATCTGCCGTGAATCTGCCAGGACCACCTGGTAAGCCTAAATACTTCCTGGTGACCGATAGCGGACGAGTACCGTGAGGGAATGGTGAAAAGTACCCCGGGAGGGGAGTGAAATAGTACCTGAAACCGTTCGCCTACAATCCGTCGGAGCCTTGCGGGGTGACGGCGTGCCTTTTGAAGAATGAGCCTGCGAGTTAGTGGCATGTGGCGAGGTTAACCCGTGTGGGGGAGCCGTAGCGAAAGCGAGTCTGAATAGGGCGAACATAGTCGCATGCTCTAGACCCGAAGCGGAGTGATCTAGCCATGGGCAGGCTGAAGCGCGGGTAAGACCGCGTGGAGGGCCGAACCCACCAACGTTGAAAAGTTGGGGGATGACCTGTGGTTAGGGGTGAAAGGCCAATCAAACTCCGTGATAGCTGGTTCTCCCCGAAATGCATTTAGGTGCAGCGTCGCGTGTTTCTTGCCGGAGGTAGAGCACTGGATGGTCTAGGGGGCCCACAAGCTTACCGAAATCAGCCAAACTCCGAATGCCGGTAAGTGAGAGCGCGGCAGTGAGACTGCGGGGGATAAGCTTCGTAGTCGAGAGGGAAACAGCCCAGATCACCAGCTAAGGCCCCTAAGCGTGTGCTAAGTGGAAAAGGATGTGGGATCGCATAGACAACCAGGAGGTTGGCTTAGAAGCAGCCACCCTTTAAAGAGTGCGTAATAGCTCACTGGTCAAGTGGTTCCGCGCCGACAATGTAGCGGGGCTCAAGCACACCGCCGAAGCTGTGGCATTCACATTTCAACCTCGCTTGGACTTGATTCCTTGTGCAGGTGTGTGGATGGGTAGGGGAGCGTCGTGCCGGGGGTGAAGCAGCGGGGTGACCCAGCTGTGGACGCGGCACGAGTGAGAATGCAGGCATGAGTAGCGAAAGAAGGGTGAGAAACCCTTCCGCCGGATGACCAAGGGTTCCAGGGCCAGGCTAATCCGCCCTGGGTGAGTCGGGACCTAAGGCGAGGCCGAGAGGCGTAGTCGATGGACAACGGGTTGATATTCCCGTACCCGCGAAAGAGCGACCCTGATGAACCTCGTTGTGCTAACCATCCGAGCTGCCGGACGTCTTCGGACTGATGGTGGTGAGCGTGGGAACCTGGCGGGTAGTAGTCAAGCGATGGGGTGACGCAGGAAGGTAGCTGATCCCGGCCGGTGGTTGTGCCGGGGTAAGCGTGTAGGCCGTACCGTAGGCAAATCCGCGGTGCACATAGGCTGAGACGTGATGCCGAGCCGATTCAGGTGAAGTCAGTGATCCTATGCTGCCGAGAAAAGCCTCTAGCGAGTTCTTAGCGGCCCGTACCCCAAACCGACACAGGTGGTCAGGTAGAGAATACCGAGGCGATCGGGCGAACTGTGGTTAAGGAACTCGGCAAATTGCCCCCGTAACTTAGGGAGAAGGGGGGCCGGAGACGTGAAGCCCCGCGCGGGTGGAGCGTTGTATGGCCGCAGAGAGCAGGGGGAAGCGACTGTTTACTAAAAACACAGGTCCATGCGAAGAAGTAATTCGATGTATATGGACTGACGCCTGCCCGGTGCTGGAACGTTAAGGGGACCTGTTAGCTCTTCGGGGCGAAGCGGAGAACTTAAGCGCCAGTAAACGGCGGTGGTAACTATAACCATCCTAAGGTAGCGAAATTCCTTGTCGGGTAAGTTCCGACCTGCACGAATGGCGTAACGACTTCCCCACTGTCTCAACCACAGGCCCGGCGAAATTGCATTACGAGTAAAGATGCTCGTTACGCGCGGCAGGACGGAAAGACCCCGGGACCTTTACTATAGCTTGACATTGGTATCTGAATTAGCTTGTGTAGGATAGGTGGGAGCCGGTGAAGTCCATACGCCAGTATGGGTGGAGGCAATCTTGAAATACCACTCTGGTTGATTTGGGTATCTAACTTCGGACCGTTATCCGGTTCAGGGACAGTGTCTGGTGGGTAGTTTAACTGGGGCGGTTGCCTCCTAAAGGGTAACGGAGGCGCCCAAAGGTTCCCTCAGCCTGGTTGGCAATCAGGTGTTGAGTGCAAGTGCACAAGGGAGCTTGACTGTGAGACTGACAGGTCGAGCAGGGACGAAAGTCGGGACTAGTGATCCGGCACTGGCATGTGGAAGCGGTGTCGCTCAACGGATAAAAGGTACCCCGGGGATAACAGGCTGATCTTCCCCAAGAGTCCATATCGACGGGATGGTTTGGCACCTCGATGTCGGCTCGTCGCATCCTGGGGCTGTAGCAGGTCCCAAGGGTTGGGCTGTTCGCCCATTAAAGCGGTACGCGAGCTGGGTTTAGAACGTCGTGAGACAGTTCGGTCCCTATCCGCCGTGCGCGTAGGATACTTGAGAAGGGCTGTCCCTAGTACGAGAGGACCGGGACGGACGAACCTCTGGTGTGCCAGTTGTCCCGCCAGGGGCACGGCTGGTTAGCTACGTTCGGAAGGGATAACCGCTGAAAGCATCTAAGCGGGAAGCTCGCTTCAAGATGAGGTATCCCACCCACATTTGTGGGGTAAGGCCCCCAGCTAGACGACTGGGTTGATAGGCCGGAAATGTAAGCCCGGTAACGGGTTCAGTTGACCGGTACTAATAGGCCGAGGACTTGACTACCAAGCTGCTACGCGTCCACTGTGCAACTCTGAACAAACACCACCCATCGGGTTGGTTGACATGTTCATAGAGTTACGGCGGTCATGGCGGAGGGGAAACGCCCGGCAACATTCCGAACCCGGAAGCTAAGCCCTCCAGCGCCGATGGTACTGCACTCGGGAGGGTGTGGGAGAGTAGGACACCGCCGGACAATCTTCAGCTCAGGGCCACCCCGTATGGGGTGGCCCTGACGCATTTCCCCGCCGGTCCGGCCGGAATCACCACGGCCGGCCCGGGGTGTCTCGTACCGTCGATCGGGGATCCTTCCGTGCGCCCGGCCGCCCCTGGCGGCTGGAGAAACGTGACGTGGCGTACGGCGGGTTCGTGATCGGGACGGACCGGCCGGGGTACAGGAGTGGTCATGGAGATCGGAATCATCGGGTCGGGGCACATCGGGGGCACCCTCACCCGTCGTCTGAGTTCACTGGGCCACGACGTGACGGTGGCCAACTCGCGCGGGCCGGAGAGCCTCGCCGACCTCGCCGCCGAGACCGGCGCGCGGGCGGCCGGGCTGGAGGACGCCGTCCGGGGCGCGGAGCTGGTGGTCGTCGCGATCCCGCTCAAGGCGGTGCCGCAGCTGCCGGCGGCGCTCTTCGACGGCAAGCTCGTGGTCGACGCGAACAACTACTACGCCCAGCGCGACGGTGAGATCCCGGAGCTGCTGGACCGGAGCCTCAGCTCCAGCCGCTGGACGGCGGACCACCTCAAGGGCGCCCGGGTGGTCAAGGTCTTCAACAACATCCAGGCCGCGCACCTGATGGACAACGGCAAGCCGGCGGGCACCGTGGGCCGGATCGCCCTGCCGGTGGCCGGCGACGACGCGGACGCCAAGCGGATCGTCATGGGGCTGGTGGACGAGCTGGGCTTCGACCCGGTGGACGCCGGCACGCTGGACGAGAGCTGGCGCCAGCAGCCGGACACGCCGGTCTACGGCACCGACCGCGACGCGGACGGCGTGCGGGAGGGCCTGGCCGCGGCGCGGCCCTGAGAACCACTGAGGACAGCGAGAGGCCCCGCCGGCCATGCCGGGCGGGGCCTCCTCGTGTGCGCGGGTCAGGCGCCCGGCTCGGGCGCGCAGATGAAGCGCGGCTCCGGGTCGTAGCGCCAGCTGAACTTCTCCCGCTTGATCACCTTGCCGTCCTTCTTGATCACCCGGTACGCGTCCTGCGCGAACCCCACGCTGCCCGCCGCGGCGATGCAGTCCGGTCCGGGCTTCAGGTAGACGGTCTTCGGCTGGGTGATGTTCCGACGCGGGCCGTACTCGGTCTTCACGCTGTCGTAGATCTTGGTGCTCCAGATCGACACGGTGATCGTGCTGGACGTGTACGACGTGTCGATGAGCACGCCGTGCGGCGTGTTGTTGCGGAACTTGAAGTCGAGCTGGGGCCAGTAGATGGTCGACTCGATCACGGCCGGGTAGCGGCTGAAGTAGAACGAGTGCGGCTTGTGCTCGACGTCCTGCATCCCCGCGTAGTAGGTCGCGTTGAACAGCGTGGTGGTGAACTGCGAGACACCGCCACCCACCCCCGGCACCAGCTTGCCGCCCACGATCGTCGGCGCGTCCTGGTAGCCCTGGTCGTAGCCGCGCTCACCGGTGTGGCCGTTGAGCGAGAAGGTCTCCCCCGGCTTCACGATCGTGCCGTCCACGTCCTTCGCGGCCTGGACGATGTTCTGGCTGCGCGGTGAGGAGAGGCCGCCGGTGAACCGGGTGGTGAAGGTGGAGACGCGCTCCTTGATGCCCAGCTCCGCGAGCGCGGCCTCGGTCAGCTCCGGCGCGGCCGGCTTGAGCTCGGCGCTGACCGAGCGGCCGGTCGACCTGGGCAGCACCGCGAGCAGTGCGGGGCCGAGCGCGGCGGCGTCGACCTGGCGGCCGGCGCGGCTGGGCACCACCTTGGGCTTGCCGCCGCTGATGGTCAGCCCGGCGTCGCGCGGTTCCACCTCGAGCGTGGCCAGCTTGCCGCCGAGCGCGGCACGCAGCCGCTTGACGTCGACCCGGGGTGTGAGCGTCCCGGCTTCGTCGGCCGAGAAGCGCAGCGACCTGGCGATGGCGGCGGGCGGGATGGTCACCGACCCGCCGTCGGTGGTGAGCGTGACGGGTGCGGAGACGGCCGGCCGGGCCAGCTCGGTGACGAGCCGGTCGACCTCCTCGCGGGTGGTTGCCGGCCACTTCTCCACCAGCGGCACGGTGACCGGCCGGGCGGCGAGCCAGCCGGACGTCACCGCCTCGGTCGCGCCGGCCGTGTCCACGGTCAGCGCCGGCTTCGGGTAGACCGGCTTAGGGGTGGTGCCGGTCCAGATGATGGCCGGCATGGTCATCTCCCGGCCCTGGGAGCCCATCGCCTTGCGCAGGGCGGCCTCCAGCCGGGCGGAATCGACGGTCACCACCGGCTCGACCGTGCGGGACCCGACGAGCCGGCTGACCGCGTGCGCGTCGGCGGCGGCGGCCGCCGCGACGGTGGCGTCCACGTCGATGGCGAGCCCGACGTCGGCCGGCTTCAGCTCGGCCTTCTTCTCGCCCACGGTCACCGTGAGCGGGGCGGTCAGCGTCTCGGCGCGGCGCTCCAGCTCGGCGCGGAGCGCCCGGGCAGCGTCCGCCCGGCTCCGACCGCCCAGCTCGGTGCCGAGCACGGTGGTGCCGCGGGGCACGTCGCCGGCGTAGGCGTAGGCGCCGACGCCGACGCCCGCGGCGAGCACGGCGGCGGTGAGCCCGCCGGCCAGCAGCAGCCGGCCGCGCCGGGACCGCCCGGGCTTCTCCCCGCCGCCAGTGTCGGGCGGTGTGGCGACCGGCTCCAGCTCGACGCCGGGCCAGCTCACCGCCGCCACCTTGATGGTGGGCCGGTCGTCGGCAGCCGGCATCTTCTCGCCGTTCATCGTCACTGCAACCTCGATCGGAAAGACACGCGGGGACCGCTTCCCCCGCGGGAGACACCTACGGTAACCAACGCTCGAGCCGGTCGGGAGTCTCCGGCCGGCAGCCGTGTCGGGCGAGTGCCGGTGTCGTACCCGTCACCCGTTTCCGGCCCCCGCTCCGTCGCCGGTCGTGGCACGGTGGGCGGGTGCGGACGGATGACCGGGTGGTGGCCGCGTACGGCGGTGGGTGGCTGGACCGGGCGGCGGCGCTGCGCGGCGACCCGGCCTGGCTGGCCGGGCGGTTGGCCGATCCGGAGAGCGTGGTGCTGCCGCTGTGGCGGGACCGGTGCCTCGTCGACGCCGGGCGGACGCCGGTGCGACCGGCGGTGGTCGGTGCGGCCGGCCTGCTCGCCGCCGCCGACGAGACGGTCTTCCTCGGCTTGGCGGAGGGCCGGGCGGTCTTCGCCGCCGACCTCTCCGGCCGCGCCGAGGGCGAGGCCCGCGACCTGGCCGGCGCCGTCGAGGCGGTGGACGTCCGGTCCCTGGTGGGCGGGCTGGGGGCGGCCGAGGCGGCCGTCCAGGCGTACGCGAAGGGGTTGCTGCACTGGCACCGGGGCCAGCGGTTCTGCGGCGCGTGCGGCGCGGCGACGGTCGCCGGGGCGGGCGGGCACACCCGGGCCTGCACCGGCGACGGGTGCGGCCGGCTGCTCTTCCCCCGGATCGAACCCGCGGTGATCATGCTGGTGGAGTCGTCCGGTGAGCCGGAGCGCTGCCTGCTGGCCCGGCACCGTGGCGCCGGCGAGGACTCGTGGTCGCTGCTGGCCGGTTTCGTGGAGATCGGCGAGAGCCTGGAGGACGCGGTTCGGCGGGAGCTGGTCGAGGAGGCCGGGATCGCGGTGCGCGGGGTGGTCTACCAGGGTTCGCAGGCGTGGCCGTTCCCGGCCGGGCTGATGGTCGGCTTCCGGGCGACGGCGGCGTCGACGGAGGTCCGGGTCGACGGTGCGGAAGTGGTGGAGGCGCGCTGGTTCACCCGGGACGAGCTGCGCGCCCGGGTCACCGCCGGTCGTCCGCTCGGCCGGATCGACTCGATCGACCGCCACCTGCTGGGGTCGTGGTTGGACGGCCGGAGCTGACCGGTCTCCGGTCGTCGTCGCGGGTCGGCCGGACGGGTGATCGGCACCTCACCCTCAGCGGCTTGTCAGCTGGCCGTTACTGAACTGTGATGTTTGACCGTGATGGCTACCACAGGTGAAACCTCTGCGCCATCGTGTCGTAATCAGGCCGGTTTGCCCAGGGCCGGTTGTCGCCGGGACGTTAACCGATGGTAACCGTAGGCGATCTTGATACCACAGCTGTGTTACCCGTCAGTAGCAAGGGGCTTGTGAGGTCTGTCGCTTCGCGAGAGCATCCAATCCGCGACCGCGCGGCCCGTTCGGCACAACGGCACCCGCGCCGCCCCGCAGCTTTCCGTCCCGCGTCGCGTCCCGCGTCCGGAGACGCACCCCCGTCGAGGAGGACCTTGTGAGTGAATCGGAGAACCGCGAGCTGAGTGGCGGCACCCGCTGGCGGCGCTTCGCCGCGGTGATGGTGCCCGCGACCGTCGTGGCCGGCGGCATCGTGCTGGGGATGGCCAACGGCGCCATCGCGGCGTCGTTCGCCGTGTCGGGCCAGACCTTCAAGGTCGGCGCCTCGAAGCTGGAGGGCACCGGCTTCAAGCAGTACGGCGGCATCGCCAAGGAGTCGGACGGCACCCAGCACCCGGTGGCGGTCTCCGAGATCGCCGACGCCAAGCTCTACGACCTCTGCCAGTCGGTCAACGCCAGCATCCCCGGCGTGCCGATCGTGCTGACCATCAACGCCGGCGGCGGCGGCAAGCCGGCCACCGCCACCAACCTGCTGATCGACATGGACTCGCTCGAGGGTGACGCCCGGTTCGAGAACATCAAGATCGGCCGGGACGCGGCCGACATGAACCCGGCGCAGCCGGTCGTGCCGAAGTCCTTCGGCCAGAGCGCCGACGCGGTGACCATCACGGACCTGGAGCAGGTGGCCCGTTCCACCAGCGCCGGCGTCTTCACCCTCAACGGCCTGAAGCTCAAGGTCAACGTGGGCAAGGACGCCAAGGAATGCTTCTGATCTGAACTCGAGGCCCGCGGAGGGCGCCCTCCGCGGGCCTCGACCATGTCTCACCCCGTCAGCACCGCCAGGAGGAGTACGTGACAACCGCCGAAACGCAGCAGGCCCGGCCCGGTCGGCTCGGCCAGGCGTGGCGTGGCTTCCGCCGGTGGCGCCGGGCGCGGCCGTTCTGGGGCGGGCTCTTCACCACCCTGGCCGGCCTGGAGATCTTCGCCACCACCCAGTTGAGCCTCAACGGCCTCACCTTCCAGATGGGGCCGACCGGCTTCCTGTCCTGGCTCATCCCCACCATCCTCGTGGCCTGCGGCATGCTGCTCTGGTTCAGCCCGGCGCAGCGCATGTTCTACGCGGTGGTCGCGGCGATCACCGCGCTCTACTCGCTGATCGGCGTGAACCTCGGCGGCTTCTTCATCGGCCTGCTGCTCGGCATGGTCGGCAGCGCGCTCGGTTTCGCCTGGGTGCCGCGCAAGGGCCCGGCCGCCGACGTGCCTCCGGCGGAACCGGCCGACGACGAGCCGGTCGAGGAGCCGGCCGACGAGCCGGAGCCGGCCCTGGTCGACGAGCTGCTGCCCCGGCAGCGGGAGGACGACACCACCGGGGTGCTCACCGACACCCTGCCGGAGCCGCGCAACCCGCTGCGGGAGTCGGCCCCGGCGGAACCGGCCGTGGACGCGCCGCCCACGGACGCGCCGCGCGGTTCCGGGCAGCCGCCCCGGGCGTACGCGATCCTGCTGGTCCTCGCCGTCTCGGCGGCCGGGCTGGTCGCGATCCGCGACGAACGGCCGGCGATCGCGGCACCGGCGGCCTGCCCGACCACCTCGGCCCCGGCGCCCAAGCCGTCCGCCTCGAAGACCCCGACGGCCTCCCCGTCGGCCAGTCCGAGCACCACCGCGCCGGCCGAGCCGGCGGAGGAGAAGGACGGCAATCTGCTGACCGACATCGTCGACGGCATCACCGGCCTGTTCACCGGCGGTGACGACGACAAGGCCGAGCCGTCGCCGTCCGCGTCGGCCGTGGCCGCCGCCGCGGCGACCCCGAGTGGAAGCGCCACGCCGAAGCCCAGCGGCAGCGCCAAGCCGTCGACCCCGGCCGAGCCGGGCGCCGACTGCGACGAGGACAAGCCCGCCCCGACCAAGCCGAAGCCGGTCGAGGAGGGCAAGCCGCTGCCCAAGCTGGCGGCCGACCCGAACCAGCCGATCGTCGCCGACCCGCCGTCCCGGCTCACCGGCTCCAAGGTCACGATGACGGGGCTGCGCTTCGAGGGCATCGTCGAGCTGCCGACCCGGGACGGCACGCTCAAGTGCCTGAAGTTCACCATGGACAAGGCGGTCACCGACGACTTCACGCTGCTGGCCAGCGGCCCGGCCGGCAAGAAGCAGCGGTACGTGACCGACCGGCTCACCGTCGAGGGCGACGTCGCCTTCTACGCCACCCGGTTCGTCGGGTACCTGCTCGGCATCAAGATCACGCTGACGCCGGACCTGCCCTTCCCGGACGGCATCCCGATCACCTCGCCGATCCCGATCAGCTTCACCGACCCGGTGATGGAGCTGGCGTACGAGAACTCGAAGTCACTCACCGCCCGGCCGGTGCTCCGGGTCGACCTGGCCTGACCGGCGCGGACAGCGAAACGGCCGGGAGCCGGAGGGAACTCCGACTCCCGGCCGTCGCCGTGCTCAGAGCCGGGCCAGCGCCCGGCGCAACGGGTCGAGCCCCAGCGCCCCCAGGTCGAGCGCCTGGCGGTGGAATTCCTTCAGGTCGAAGTCGGCGCCCTTGCGGGCCTTCGCCTCGTCCCGCGCCTGCAACCAGATCCGCTCGCCCACCTTGTACGAGGGCGCCTGCCCCGGCCAGCCCAGGTAGCGGTTCAGCTCGAAACGCAGGTTCTCGTCCGGCACCCGGCAGTGCGCCCGCATGAACTCCCAGCCCAGCTCCGGCGTCCAGCGCTCGCCCGGGTGGAAGCCGAACGGGTTGTCCGCCGGGATCTCCAACTCCAGGTGCATGCCGATGTCGACGATGACCCGGGCCGCGCGCAGCGCCTGCCCGTCGAGCATGCCGAGCCGGTCGCCCGGGTCGGCCAGATAGCCCAGCTCGTCCATCAGGCGCTCGGCGTAGAGCGCCCAACCCTCACCGTGCCCGGAGACCCAGCAGAGCAGCCGCTGCCAGCGGTTGAGCAGGTCGGCCCGGACGGCCGTCTGGGCGACCTGGAGGTGGTGGCCGGGCACGCCCTCGTGGTAGACGGTCGTCACCTCGCGCCAGGTGGAGAAGTCGGTGATGCCCTGCGGCACCGCCCACCACATCCGCCCCGGGCGGGAGAAGTCCTCGCTCGGGCCGGTGTAGTAGATGGCGCCGTCGCTCGTCGGCGCCAGCCGGCACTCGATCCGGCGGACCTGCTCCGGGATGTCGAAGTGGGTGCCGTTCAGCTCGGTGATCGCCTTGTCCGCGAGCTCCTGCATCCAGTCGCGGAACGCCTCCTTGCCGCGCACGGTCCGCGCCGGGTCGGCGTCGAGCGCGGCGACGGCCTCGTCGACCGTGGCGCCCGGACCGGCGATCTGCCCGGCCACGATCCGCATGTCGGCCTCCAGACGGGCCAGCTCCGCGAACCCCCAGGCGTACGTCTCGTCCAGGTCGACCTTGGCGCCGAGGAAGTACTGCGAGGCCAGTTCGTAGCGCTCCCGGCCGGCGGCCTGCTTCTCCCGCCCCACCGGGGCCAGCTCGGTGCGGAGGAACTGACCGAACTCGGCGGTGGCCGCGGTCGCGGCGGCGGCGCCCTTGCGCAGCTCCGCGCCGAGCGTGCCGTCCGCGTCGAGCCGCTCGACCAGGCCGTGGAAGAAGTTGTCGCCCTCCGGGTCCACCCAGACGTCGCACTGCTTGGCCACCTCGACGAGCTGCACCCGCGAACTGACCCGGCCGTCGGCGGCGGCCTCGCGCAGCGTGCGCTTGTAGCCCTCCAGCGCCGACGCGAAGCGGTTGAGCCGGGTGGCCACGTTGGCCTTCGCCTCCTCGCCGTCGGTCGGCATCAGGTCGAAGACCATCCGGATCTCGTGCAGCCCGCTCTCGATGACGCTGATCTCGCTGGTGGTCTCCCCGGCGTCGTGCCGGGCGAGCTCCAGGCCGAGGCGTTCCTGCATCGCCTCCTTGGCGGTCCGCTCCGCCTCGGTCTCCGGCTCGGTCACGTCGAGCTGGCCCAGCGTGCGCCGGACCAGGTCCGCCCGGGCCGCGTAGCCGTCCGGCGAGAGGTCGTCGAGCTGGTCGTCGTAGCCGGCGATGCCGACGTAGGTGGCGCCGGTCGGGCTCAGCGGAGCCCACTCGGCCACGTACCGGTTGGCGAGGTCATCGATTCGTCCCACGGGCGAACCCTACGTGACCGGGCCACCCCGGTGTCGACAGTGTTTGCCGTGTTCGCCGGCACCGACCCGACGGCTCAGGGCAGCAACTCGACCGGATCGAAGTCGATCGTGAAGGGTGCGTCCAGCTTGAGTCGTTGGCCGCTGACCGCCTGCGCCGTGCTGACGTAGCCGCCGTCGCGGAGGGTGAGGAACTCGACGCCGACGTGACGGATCTGGCGGACGACCTGCACCCGCATGAAGTACGGGACGCCGGCCTCGGCGCAGCGGCGGGGCTGGTCCACGAAGTCCTGACGGCGGCTGCCGGGCGACACGAACTCGACCGCCATGGTGCACAGCCGCACCGGGATCCAGCGATCATCCTGGTCGGTCTCGGGCAACGCGTGCAGGACGGTGAGATCGGGCTGGATCCAGCGGTCCGGGCTGAAGGTCAGGTTCACCTGGCCGAAGACGTAGTAGCCGGCTTCCTTCGCCGCGGGCTTGAGCAGATGCAGCAGCTCGCCCTCGGCATAGCTGTTGGTGCCGGTCTCGGCGGGGGTCATGACCAGCCTTCCGTCGATGCACTCGTAGCGCGCGTTCGGCAGCTCGCGCAGCGGGAGGTAACGGTCGGCGAGCTCGGTGGTCCACATCCCGTCGAAGTCGACGAGCGGATCGAACGGCGTGGGCATGGCCATCGACGTCTCACCTCCTCGGCTGGTCAACGCCTCCACTGTAAGGCGGTTGCTGTGGCGGTCGACACGGCGTCTGAATTTCGCGCGACATCGTCGTACCCCAGGGGCAGAGTGTCAGGGGTGACAGTCGAGACCACTCCTGACCGCGCGCCGCTGCGGAGCTGGCTGCCCGGGTTCGTCGCGCTCGCCGCCATCTGGGGCTCCAGCTTCCTCTTCATCAAGGTGGGGGTGACCGAGCTGCACCCCGTGCAGCTCACCCTCTTCCGGGTCGCCACCGGCGCGGTCACGCTTCTGGTGGTGCTGGCCGTGCTGCGCGACCGGCTGCCCCGCGAGCCCCGGGTCTGGGCGCACATGCTGGTGGTCGCCGCGTTCGGCGTCGCGCTGCCGTTCACCCTCTTCGGCTTCGGCGAGCAGCGGGTCGAGTCGATGCTGGCCGGCATCTGGAACGCCACCACGCCGCTGATCGTGCTGCCGCTGGCCGTGCTGGTGTTCCGCACCGAGCGGCTGACCGCGCGGCGGGCCGTGGGGCTGGGGCTGGGCTTCGTCGGCGTGCTGGTGGTGCTCGGCGTCTGGGAGGGCGTGGGCGGTGCCCACTTCACCGGCCAGCTCATGTGCTTCGGGGCGGCGGCCTGCTACGGCCTGGCGATCCCGTACCAGAAGAAGTTCATCGCGGGCAGCGCGCACTCCGGGCTGTCGCTGTCGGCGGCGCAACTGCTCGTGGCCACCGCGCAGCTCGCGCTGGTCGCGCCGCTGGTGGCGGGCGCGCCCCCGATGCCGACCGACCTGTCGCTGCGGGTGGTGGCCAGCGTGCTCGCGCTCGGCGCGCTCGGCACCGGGCTGGCCTTCGTGATCAACATGCGCAACATCCGGCTGGCCGGGGCGAGCACGGCGTCCACGGTGACCTACCTGATCCCGGTGTTCGCGGTGCTGGTCGGCGCGGTGGTGCTCGGCGAGCGGATGAACTGGCACCAGCCGGTCGGCGCGCTGGTGGTGCTCGTCGGGGTGGCGGTCGCGCAGGGCCTGTTCGGCAGGCGTGGACGCCGGCCGGAGCCGGTGGCCCCCGCGGCGCGCACGGTCGAGCCGGCCGCCCGGGGCTGACCGCTCAGCCCCGGCCCGCCGTCCACTTCACCAGGCGGTCGGCCGTCCACGTGTTGACCACCCGGTCCGCCGGTACGCCGCAACGCGCCGCCCGCTCGCAGCCGAAGCGCTGCCAGTCGAGCTGACCGGGCGCGTGCGCGTCGGTGTTGATCGCGAATCGGCAGCCGGCCTCCAGCGCCCGGCGGATCAACCGCTTCGGCGGGTCCTGCCGTTCCGGCCGGGAGTTGATCTCGACGGCGACGTCGTGCTCGGCGCAGGCGGCGAAGACGGCGTCCGGGTCGAACTCGCTCTCCTTGCGGGTGCGGGCCCGGTGGCCCCGGTCGCCCGGCCCGGTCACGCCCGCCGGCCGGGACGAGACCATCCGGCCGGTGCAGTGGCCGAGGATGTCCAGGTGCGGGTTGCCGATCGCCGCCAGCATCCGGCGGGTCATCCGCGCCCGGTCGTCGCTCAGGCCGCTGTGCACCGAGCCGACCACCACGTCCAGCCGGGCGAGCAGCTCGTCGTCCTGGTCCAGCGAGCCGTCGGCGAGGATGTCGACCTCGATGCCGGTGAGGATGCGGAAGCCCTTCGGCAGCGCATCGTTCACGGCGGCCACGTGGTCGAGCTGCCGGCGCAGCCGGTCGGCGGTGAGACCCCGGGCCACCTTGAGCCGGGGCGAGTGGTCGGTGAGCACCACGTACTCGTGCCCCAGCTCGACCGCCGCCAGCGCCATCTCCTCGATCGGCGAGCCGCCGTCGGACCAGTCGGAGTGGGTGTGGCAGTCGCCGCGCAACGCGTCCCACAGCCGCGCCGCCTCCTCGTCCAGGTCGGTGCCCTCGGTGGCGACCAGCCGGCGCAGGTAGACGGGTTCCTCGCCGGCCAGCGACTCGACGACACAGCGGGCGGTCACGTCGCCGACGCCGGCCAGCTCGGTCAACTTGCCGGTGCGGGCCCGCTCCGCCACCTCCCCGGCGGGCAGCGCGCCGAGCGCCGCGGCCGCCGACCGGAACGCCCGGACCCGGTAGGTGGCCTCGTTCGCCCGCTCCAGCAGGAACGCGATCCGGCGCAGGTCGGCGATGGGGTCCCGGGCAGTCATGCCCTGGAACCTACGCGCTCGCGCCGCCCGCCGGGTGGCCCCGCACCGCGCGTCGGGGTCAGCCGCCGGCGGTCGACCGGCCGGGCGACGTCGGGCAGCCGTGCTTGCGCTGCCAGGCGGTGACCTCGGCGACCGGCGACCGGTTGCCGCCCTTACGCCACGAGTTCAGGTAGGGCGCCGGCCAGACCACACCCCGCCGGATCCACCAGTCGTTCGTGCCGGTGCACTTCGGCGACAGCCCGAAGTGCAGGTGGCAGACGTTGTTGGCGTTGCCGGTGCGGCCCACCTTGCCGAGCTGCTGGCCGGCGCGCACGCGTACGCCGGCGTCGACGCCGGCCGTGATCGCGCTCAGGTGGGAGCCGTAGTAGCGCACCCCGTCGTCGCCGAGCAGCGACACCGAGAGTCCGCCGTTGTTCGGCCCGAGCGGCCCGCGCTTGTCGAACCGGTCCACCCGGCTGACCTCCAGGACCACGCCGTCGGTGACCGCCACGACCGGCTCGCCGCAGTCGGCGAAGAGGTCGGTGCCCGGATAGCCGCCGTGCGTCGGGTGGTAGTCGACGTTGCCGGCCCGGACCGGGAAGACCCGCCGCACGTCGGTGCCGGTCGGCGTCGGGGCGGCGGAGGAGGCGGCCGGCGGGGTCGGGCGGGGACTCGCCGGCTCGGCCGGCTGCGCGGCGGTCACCATCGGGCTCGGGTCCCGCCAGGCGTCGGCGGGCGCGGCGGGGCGGTCGCACCCGGCGGCCAGCGCCGCCACGAGCAGCAGGACCGGGTACGCCGGACGCGCGCGGCGTCCGATCGATGGCGAGCGCATCCGATCATCCTGGCAGACCACTACCGTGGGGACGAACGCCGAGAGCCGGCCACATCGATCGGTTACTGTGCGTGATTGTTGAGCTGGTTCACCCGGGAAGGGGGCAGCGGTGACGAACGGGTGGTACGGCGTATCCGACGGGCCCGGTCCGGGGGTGGCGCACCCGCCGCCGCGTACGCCGTCGGGGCTCTTCCCGTCCGGCGGGCCGATGCGGCCCAGCTACCGCGAACCGCACCCGGTCACCGGCGGCGGCGTCGCGGTGGGCGCGGTGGCCGCGTTCGCCTGGCTGCTGCTGTTCGGGCTGGTCGGCCGCGATGTGCCCGGCTACGCGTGGTGGACGCTGTTCGCCGGCGGGGTGGCCTGGGCGGCCGCCGCGGCGCTGGTCCGCCACGGCGACCGGGGGGTGGCGACCGGGGTGGCCATCGTCACCGCGGGCGGCTGGAGCATCGCCGCCGCGGTCGTCGCGGTGCGGTGGGCGCAGTCCGGCGACTGGCCGCTCTGGTGACCTTGGGTGCCGGTTTCGCTGCGTAGCGAAGACCATCTTGACGAACGCGTGGTGACGGTTCACGCTCGCGGTATGGCCTGGACCACACCGCCGCGGCTCGACCCCGAGCGGAGCCGCCGTCGCCTGCAACTCCTCGCCGAGTTGGCCGGTGCCCGTGCGGTACAGCAGCGCGAACGGCCGCAGCGGGCGCGCACCGAGCGGCTGCGCCAGCTGATCGCCACCCGTCGGCGCGTCGCCGGCTGAACCACTTTCTCCAGGAACGGCCGGCCCCTTACGGGGCGTTGACCGGTCGCCCGCCGACCCGACCGGTTAACGTGCATCGCGTGACGTGTCGGCGTGCTGCCGAGGCCAATTTGGGGGGACCGTGTCGTACTTCGCTGCTGCCGTGGCGCGCGTCGACGGTGGCTGGACCGCCGGCGAGGTGAGCCTGCGGGGCGTCACCGACATCGAGGAGGTGGCCGACCGGCTGCGCGACGTCGAGCCGGACGCCGACCTCTCCCTGCTCTTCGTCGAGGCGGACGACACGTACCTGGTGATCCTGCGCCTGGACGAGGGGGAGGACCTGCGGGTCTTCGGCTCCGACTCGGCCTACGCGGAGGAGTCCCGGCTGGGCGCGCTGCTGGTGGGCGACCTGAAGACCTCGGTCACCGGGCTGGAGGACGTCGACGAGCCGCGCCCGACCGGCGGCGACGAGGACAGCGAGCAGCCGGCCGTGGACCCGGAGGCCGACCCGGTGGGCGACGCAGACCTCCTCGCCGACCTGGGCATCCCGGCGCAGAAGCTGCTCGCGCTCTGCGCCCACGAGGGTTCCATGCCGGCGGACGTCACCGCCGAGATCTGCCAGGTGCTCGGCTGCGCGGACGACGTCGAGGAGCTGCGTGAGGTCTGAGCCGGGAGAGTCGGTCACCCCCGGCGCGGCGGAACCGGTCGACGCCACCGATCCGGCGCTGGAGACGGTGGGACCGCCGGGCGCGGGGCCGGGTGCCGACGAGTGGCTGGCCGGGCTCGGCGAGCTGGGTCGCCGGCAGCGGCACGAGCTGTGGATGCGCCGGGCCCTGGAGGTCGCGGTGACCGGCCCGGACAGCGGCACCCCCGGCGAGGACGCCGACGACGTGCCGGTCGGTGCCGTGCTGTACGCCCCCGACGGCGCCGAGCTGGCGATCGGGCGCAACGAGCGGGAGCTGACCGGCGACCCGACGGCGCACGCCGAGGTGCTGGCGCTGCGCCGGGCCGCGCAGCGGCTGGGTCGCTGGCGGCTGGACGGCTGCACCCTGGTGGTGACGCTGGAGCCGTGCACCATGTGCGCCGGTGCGATCGCGCTGGCCCGGGTCTCGACGGTGGTGTTCGGGGCGTGGGAGCCGAAGACGGGTGCGGTGGGCTCGCTCTGGGACGTGCTGCGCGACCGCCGCGTCACGCACCGCCCCGAGGTGTACGGGGGCGTGCTGGAGACGGAGAGCGCGGCGCTCCTGCGCGCGTTCTTCCGCTGAACCCGCCCGCCGCGCCGCGCCGGCGTCGGTCGTGGCGCGGCGCGGACGACGACCGCCCCGGCACCGGGCGGTGACGGGGCGGTCGGCGGAACGGATCGGTCAGGCGATGATGGTGTCGAGGGCGATCTCGACCATCTGGCCGAAGGTCTGCTCACGCTCCTGCGACGTGGTCTTCTCGCCGGTCTTGATGTGGTCGCTGACGGTCAG
This sequence comes from Micromonospora sediminicola, assembly GCF_900089585.1. Taxonomy (NCBI): domain Bacteria; kingdom Bacillati; phylum Actinomycetota; class Actinomycetes; order Micromonosporales; family Micromonosporaceae; genus Micromonospora; species Micromonospora sediminicola. Next base: position 621,990 of record NZ_FLRH01000003.1, read on the forward strand.
GATGGTCAGCGCGCGGGCCTTGAAGCGGGCGGCGATCGTGTAGAGCGCCGCGGACTCCATCTCCACCGCCAGCACGCCGTAGTCGGCGAGCGTGTCGTAGAGGTCCGGCCGGTCGGTGTAGAAGGCGTCCGCGGCCAGGATCGGCCCGACCCGCATGCTGATGCCGCGCCGCTCGGCCACCTCGACCGAGGTACGCAGCAGCCCGAAGTCGGCCACCGGGGCGTAGTCGATCAGCCCGTCGAAACGCATCCGGTTCATGTTCGAGTCGGTGGACGAGCCGATCGCCGCCACCACGTCGCGCAGCGCCAGGTCCTCGGTCAGGGCCCCGCAGGACCCGACCCGGATCAGCGACTTCACGCCGTACTCGTTGACCAGTTCATGGGCGTAGATGGAGGCGGACGGCATGCCCATGCCGGAACCCTGGACGGAGACGTCGACGCCGTTCCACCGCCCGGTGAAGCCCAGCATGCCGCGCACCGTCGTGTAGCAGCGGGCCTCCTCGAGGTAGGTCTCCGCGATCCACTTGGCCCGCAGCGGGTCGCCCGGCATCAGGACCCGCTCGGCGATCTCTCCCGGCTCAGCGCCGATGTGCGTACTCATGGCAAAGATCCTGCCAGGCCGGCCGGAGGGATACCGGTTCGGCGTCCAGACCGGTGGTCCTGTACCCTCGTCGGCGGTGGCGTGTCCGAGTGGCCTAAGGAGCACGCCTCGAAAGCGTGTGAGGGTTTACGCCCTCCGCGGGTTCAAATCCCGCCGCCACCGCTCGTGAAATGCGAGAACGCCCGGTCGATCCGCGAGGATCGGTCGGGCGTTCCGCTTGTGGTCTCAGTTTCGGTCTCAGTTGCTGCTCAAGAGGTCGATTCCGGGTCCCCTGTTGAGCTGTCCCACAACAGCCCTCCGACGCGTTGGGCGATGTCCCGCCTGACCTGGGCGGTGAGGTGTTGGTACCGGGCCGCCATCGCTGAGTTCGACCAGCCCATGATTCCCATCACGGCCCGTTCGGCAAGGCCGAGGATCAGCAGCACCGTGGCGGCGGTGTGCCGGGCGTCGTGTAGCCGGCCGTCCCGTAGCCCGGCGAGTTTGAGCAGTCGCTTCCACTCGTCGTAGTCGGTACGCGGGTTGACCGGGCCGCCGGTCGGTGTGGCGAACAGCCAGTCACCGTCCTCCCAGAGTTGCGCGGCGGTCGCGCGCTCCTGTTCCTGTTCGTCGCGGTGCTTGCGGAGGAGCGCCACCAGCTCGTCGGGAAGCCCGATGCTGCGCCGGCCGGCGCGGGACTTCGTCTCAGCGGTATCGGCCCGCACCTGGCGGCGGGCGGGACAGTGCCCGCCGTACTTCCGGCCGCACGGTGAGCGACACCCGTGCTCCCACCTCGGCCGCTGCCGGCCGCGCCGGACGGTCAGCGTCCCCGCGTCCAGGTCGACGTCCGGCCAGCGGAGGCCGAGCGCTTCCTCTTGGCGCAGGCCGAGGGCTAGCGCGACCGCCCACCGCGCGCTGTTGCGTCGGCCGTGGGTGGCGGCCATCAATCGCTGTACCTCGGAGACCGTGTACGGCTCGATCTCACTCTCTGGCAGGCGCGGGGCCTTGGCGAGGGTGGCCGGGTTCTTGGCGAGGTGCCCCCGGCGCACGGCCTCGTTGAGTGCGGTCCGGATCGTGCGGTGCGCTTGGTGGGCGGTCGCCGGAGCGCTGCCGGTTTCCTGCATCCGGCGGTAGAAGCGCTCCAGGTGCTCGGGCTCCAGGCGCTCGATGCGATGGGCACCGAGGCCGGGGATGAGGTGCCGGTAGGCGGCCACGCGGTAGCCGGCGAGGGTGTTCTCTCGCACGGCCGGGGCAGCGATGTTTTCGACCCAGTGAGTGAAACGTCGTGGACTTCCACCCCGTCGACGTCGGCCGCGGCCACCGGTTCCAGTAACTGACGCTGCGCTTCCCGGACGCCGAATAACGGACCATGGACTATGGGGGCTGCGGCGGGTCAGAGCCGCGTCAGGACGTCCAGCTACCAGGCCCAGCCACGGTCGCGCGAAGGAACTGGTCTCGTACGACAAGGTCGTACTCTGCGATCGCCGTCAGTGCACCGGGGCGCGTCACATCTGCGAGCGTAACGGCACCAGGCTTAGGACGAGAGAACGACGCGGCTGCCGGGTGTGAGTGGCCCTCGGAGGTGAGAGACGCCTACCTCCGAGGGCCATCAGCATCTACCCGCAGCCTAGGCCGCCACGGCTCTGGGGCTCCAGCTCGACCGTCCTGGTACCGCCGGAAGGCGTTCGTTCTCGATCGGATCGAGAGATCGCCCGACGACCCCTTCGCACCATCGAACGTCGATGCGACTCGTGTGTGGCGGCAGCCGCAGTAGCGCGATGTGCGTCCACCTACCGTGTCGTTGGGGCCGGTGGCGGAAGTGCTCGCTGAGCCGGCCGGCGAGAGTGCTCGTCGTCCTGTGGACGCTACCTACGTAGAGGACGTCCCCTTCGCCGGTAGTGATGATGTAGACGCCAGCGCGCTCACCACTCCAGATCTGTTGGGTTATGACCCGCGGGATCGGCTGGAGTGATGGCCCGCTGTGCAGCACCTGCAATCCGACCGGGTTGTCCACGGCCGGATGTCCCAAGCCCAGACCACGCCCGTCGAGCAGGTCGTGAAGATGCGCGGCGCGGGGCAGGGTCAGTCGTACCCTCGGGCGGCTCACTCGGCGGCCCCGCCAACATTGCCCTCGGCCAGAGCGGCGTTGGCCTTAGCACGTCGGTCGGCGAACTTCTTCCAGTAGATCAAGTCGTCGTACGGCTCGCCCAGCACCTCAAGGGTGTCCAGACGGTCGGGCCAACCGTTCAGGTTGACGTACGGCTCCGCGCCCTTATCGGCGATCTTCGCCATGTCCGACACCGTTGTAGCGACCTGCTGAACGAGGGTGTGCAGCCGTTCCGAGAGCGCGGCCATTCGCGCGCTCGCGGACAGGTCCCGAGGGCTCGAAGGCTGGCCGGCTCGGCGCCGAATCGCCTGCGGCGTGAGGACCTCAGACAGCTGATCCTCGGGGTCGACCTCTCGGCCTGCGGCGACGGCGGACTCGATGCCGACGCTGGACAACCCGTGCTGGGGAACCTCCCGAACTTCGATGCCGCTGCGGCCGTCGGCGATGATCTGCGTCAGCTGGTGAATACCCCAGGTCGACCGCAAGAGCCTCTCGAGCACCTGGTTCGGCTCCAGCATGTCACCGGCCTGAGCGCCTTCACCCCTACTCCCTACCGCCGTCCGATCGAAGATAATGGGGCGGTTCGGCGCGCACGTCGCCCAGTAAGCCGCCCGTACCGCGAGCTCCTTCATGGCCGCCCCCATGGACGTCCTTTCGCCGCGAGCGCGCGCCTCGTCCGCCAACTCGAACTCGCCGAGCGCCTCGTCGAGCAAGTGCTGCAGCTCCGCAGCGCCGCCGCCGATACTGCGGGGGCAGACTCCCCGCAAGCCAGCGAGACGCAGCGACCTCTCCAGCGAAGACTGGCGCCCCTGCTTTCTGTCCGTGCTCGCGACTGCGCGAGTCGCGACCTCTGCCGCAACCAGAGACCGGGTGTTGTTCTTCGTGATGACACCCCTCGTCTCCAGCGCCTCCCTGGTGAGCCTCCAGTTGACCGTGTTCTGGGTAGGCAGCAGCGCCGCAGCGGCCAGCACGCCGACGTCATCCGGGTGGGCGATGCCGGCCGCGATGGCCGCCTTCGGATTGTTCAGGATCTCGCTGATCACACTCTGGGGAATCCCCGGAACCCGCGGGAGACGCTGCTTCGACTCCAGCACTGTCAGCACAGCGACACCGCGTGCCTGGCGCTCCGTTGACACCGTGAAGGGAGTGGGCGGCTCCATGTGTTGCTGCGCGACGAACCGCCGCCGGACCTCATCAAGAGGCACGTCACCACGAACGGAAAGCACGATCCGCGTGCTCGGCATGACGGCCGTGGTCAGCACCCGGGCCTCGTCCCGGGTGATGTCCTTCCCCTCCCGCACCTTGCCAGCGACGGCGAGGATGCGGTCCCGGGCCTTCTTCATCGGGTGACCGCCGAACTCGACACCAGTCGTCGGCGTATTCGTCAGAACGCTGATGGTGTCCTGGAGAGTGCCCTCCGGTGCTCGCCCCACGGCTTCGGCAGCTCCCTGCTGCGCGAACAAGACCCGGCCATAGCAATCAGCCGTCTCGAACGCGCCGAAGGTCGCAACTCCCGGCACCTTGACCAGGAGGGGAAACAGGGTGCCGCCCACGCGGATACCGTTGGTCACGATGTCCGCGCGGTAAGAATTGACCGACTCAACATGCCGGTCGATCTTCGCCATCTGGGCGTAGAAGTCCGCAGTCGCCTCAGTGTCGTTCGGGCCAGTGTGCGAGAACACCAGCGAGCTGTTGTCGTCGGACGACACGTAACGGCTCAGCGCGAAGTCGCTGTCGTACCGCTCCTGCTCCATGCGGACGTTCTCCGGCGCCCGAAACACGGCTGCGGTCATCGTCGCGACGCTGATCGTCTCGCACAGCACCTTGCCGAGGATCTCGGAGTCTGGTGCTTTCAGGGCCGTTAGTACCTTGGTCGGGTCGGCAGCCAACCAAGCCAGGTTGGTTGCCACGCGGGCCGGGAGACCCCGCGCGATGGCCTCGTCGCGGATCGCACCGAACTGGTGCCAGGTCATCTTCTTGATCCGGTCCGCCATGACCGTCAACTCCGCCGTCGACGGCATCGACTCCCCGTTGGCCTCCTCAATCTCGGCGTCAGGAGTCGTCAGGTTGTTAGGGGAACCGTCCAGGAGCTGCTCATCTGCCAGCGGATTCCACTGATCGGCCGGCGGTGAGCCCGGAGGCAGGAACGCAGGCTGGGTGGCCGGGACGCGAGACGTGGTGCTCATACTGATGATCTCCGTGCGCTTTGGATCCGCACGGCGAACCGCGCGGATCGAATGTGCGCGATCACCTTCGGTGGAGGGACTGCCTACCGACCGGGGTCCCGCACAAGCCACCCACGGCATGGGCTCTACGTGCGGAGCGCGCCAACAGTCACACGGCGTACGGCGTCCCGGGACTCACCCGGTTCAACCTCGTCGGCGCGGAGGTCAAGGACCTCGGCCGGCGCGTCGTGCTCCCGTCAGCGAACTATCGACACCCGACCATACCACCACAGTCGACACTGGTGCGCCTGCTCGTCTACTGCGGCGCGTCGGACTCCGGTGCCGCCGGAGCCGAGTCGACTGCGGGCTGCGGTCTCATTCACGGTCATACGACGACGTTCGTTAACGGCCTTCGACTGGCGTGGAAGCTGATCACGGTATGCGCCAAACAGGAGCGGACGCATGGTCGCAGACCTCGAAAGCGTGTGAGGGTTTACGCCCTCCGCGGGTTCAAATCCCGCCGCCACCGCTCGTGAAATGCGAGAACGCCCGGTCGATCCGTGAGGATCGACCGGGCGTTTCCCGTTCCGGTTGCCGGTCAGCTCGCCGGCGTGCTCGCGTCCCGGTGGGTGAGCTGGTAGGTGGCGTCGACCGCGTCCGCCTCCAGGACCACCGTGACCGGGCCGGCGGGCAGCGTGCAGGAGATCGTCCGCTCGACGGCGTAGCCGCTCGGCCCGCAGTAGCGCCGGCCGGCCGAGTCGAAGACCGACAGGCGCGCGTCACCGGTCCCGCCGGTGCGCTTCCAGGTGATCGACTCCGTGGCCGCGCGGGCGTCGGCCGGGATCGACAGGCACACCCCGAACCGGTCCGCACCCGTGGTCACCGTGGCGCCCGTCGCGCCGGCCGGCAGCTCCGGGCAGGCCGGCGGGCCGTCGGTGCGGGCGAACGCGAGGGCGTACGGCCCGTCCGCGACGCCGTTGCCCGAGTTGAGCACGACGCGGAACGGCGCCTGGCCGGTCAGCTCGCAGTGGTATTGCCGCAACGAGTACTGGTCGCAGACCGAGGCGCCGGTGGCGTCGATCACCGTCATCTCGGGCCAGCCGGCCCCGGTGGCGTCGCCCGGGAACAGTCCGGTGAGAAGCGCGCCGGCGGGGCTGCTCAGCTGGAGGCAGTCGAACTGGGCCGGGGTGCTCAGCCGGCCGCGCACCGGCGCGTCCTGCCAACCGGTGTCGGACACCGCCCGGCAGTCCGACGGCATCCACGGCAGCACCGCGAGCTGGTAGCGCAGGCCGTCGTCGATCACCGATTCGACCGCGCCGCCGCTGAGCACCAGGGTGTACCGCCCGGCGGCGGGAACCCTGCACCACTCGTCCGTGCACACCTTGTGCCCGGCGTCGTCGTAGACGGTCGCGTACTGCCGGTAGTTGTCCTCGCCGACCGCCTTGACCCGGAAGGTGCCCTCGGGCAGGTCCAGGACGCGGCAGCGGCCACCGCCGAGCGCGCCGGCCGGCGCGGCGTTGTACGCCCCGGGCGTGACCGTCGGGCAGCCGGTCGCGTCGCTGAGGTCGCGGATCTGGAGCCGGTAGGTCAGGTCGGTGTCCTCCGGCTCCCACCGCGCGAGGTAGGAGATGACCCGGTAGGTGCCGGTCGACGGCAGGAGGCAGCCGTCCTCCTCCGACCACTCGGTGCACAGCGCGGCACCCTGCTCGTCGACGAGCCAGGAGTAGAGGTCGTTGTAGCGGTCCGGGGCCCGGTAGACCATGACCCGTTCGCCGGCCTCGCCGTGGAAGGGCTGGCAGTTGGTCTGCACGGCCGAGGTCTGGTGCACCGTCAGGGTCGGCTGGTCCCAGGCGACAGTGGCCGGGGCGGCGCAGCCCTCGACCCGGTCGAGTCGTGCCACCGCCACCCGGTACGTGACCGGTTCCCAGTTCCAGTTCTGCATGAGCAGGGTGTAGGAGCCGGCGGTCGATGCCGCGCAGGAACGCCAGGAGTCGTACTCCGTGCACACCACCCGGCCGGCGTCGTCGTACACCCGCCAGTCGAGGTACTGGTTCGCGTACTGCTCGATCCGGACGAGCAGCGGGCCCGGGGTGGTGACCCGCAGCTTCTGGCAGCCGACTCCCTGGTTCGGCGGCACGGTGCCGTTGCCGAGCGCCGAGCCCGGGTCACCGAAGGTGGTCAGGGGCAGGGCCGGGCAGCCGACCGACCGCGAGATCCGGGGCATCTTCAGGGTGTAGGCGGCCTTGGCGCCGTAGGTTTCCTCCAGGAAGAGCCGGTACGGCCCGGGCTCGCCGAGCGTGCACTCGGTGGGGTAGCGCACCGTGCAGATGGGTTGGAACTGCCCGTCCAGGATGTTGCCCTGGATGTCCTCGGCGCCGCCCGGGTCGGCCAGGTGCAGGACCGTGCTGGTGGGCTGCGTGAACGTGAAGCAGCGGGCGGCCAGGCCGGCGGGCAGTGTGCCGCTGCGTCCGGCCGACGCGAAGGAGAAGAAGCTCTCGGAGAGCGTGGCGCAGGTGGAGGGCGCGCGCATCGACTCCGCCGACAGCGAGTAGGCGCCCTGGCCGGTGCCGTAGTCGAGCTCCACCGTGATCGTGTAGGTGCCCGCCGCGCCGAGCCGGCAGTCGTTCAGGTACGGGCCGACGAAACAGGCGTGGGCGCCGTCGGGTCCGTGGACCTGCCCGCCGACACCGTCGCCTGAGACATGTCGGAGCCGGACGAACAGGGTGTCCTGGTCGACCGTCGAGGTGACCGTCCAGGTGTGCTTCGCGGCGCCGGTGATCGACGCGCAGTTCTTCACCTTGCCCAGCGGGAGCTGCCCACCGCAGGTGGCGGCCGTGCTGGCGACCGCCGCAGACTTCGCGGAGGTCGGGGCGGGAGCCGCCGGGGCGGGAGCCGTCGGGGCGGTGGATGCCGCCGCCGACGGCACGGCCGCCGGACGCGGCTGCTCGGTCGTCGTCGGTCGCGGCGAGGGATCGGTGGTCGGGGCGGCGGTGGCGGGGCCGGCCAGCAGGCCCGCCGCGGCGGCGCCCAGGGCGGCTGCGGCGGACCACCTCGCCAGTCGCCTCCACCATGGATCGGACATGGTTGTACGCACGGTTCACTCCCCCGTAAGTGCCGCGCGATCTGCGCGAGCGAGGAGATGATTCCACGGTGGTCGATGGTGGACAATCGTCTTGTCAGGCCGCCGCGACGGGTCGATCAGCACGGGCCGTAGCCCTCGTCGAAGAGGCGGCGCGCCCAGTCCGCGTACCCGGCGATGATCTTTCGGACCGTGACGCCGTCGTGCAGGAACAGGTACGCGCGATCGCCGTCGCGGGCGAGCAGTCCGGCGAAGCGGTGGCTGCCGGGCGGCGCCGGCAGCGCGGTGGCGCCGGGGTACGCGGACCGGACGTCGGCGACCGGTGTGCCGGCACTGATCCCCTCCGGTGTGCTCATCGGGTCGTCGAGCCAGAGCAGGACGAGCCGGTCGTCGACGAAGATCGGGCTGGCCGAGCCGAGCCCGGTCAGCGTGGGCCCGCAGGCCTCCTCGTCGGTGTGCAGCAGCCCGCGCCGGGTGAGGTCCTCCTCGGTGTCGCCGAACTCCGCGTTGCGCAGGCCGTCGAGGCTGACCACCTCGGCGGCCCCGACCGGCCGCGCCGGCCACTGTGGATGGACACCGCTGCCGGCGATGGACGCGGCAGCGGTCAGTGCGGCAATAAAGCCGAATTGTCGTATTTTCATGCAATCCCCCAGTCCACAACGGGACCGGGGCGTCGAGGTTGCTGGTGCGGGTCGGATTGGCGCAGTTCCCACTCGTCGGCCAGCTCGTCCCAGTAGTCGGCGGACAGCCCACGCCGGCCGTGCGCCAGCCAGCCCTCGGTGTCGCGCTCCAGGTGCAGGCCCAGCTCGGCGAACGGGTCGATCCACGAGCCCGGCTCGGCGCCCAGCCGGGCCAGCGCCGTGTTGATCGGCCACTCGGCGCGCGGCCGGTCCAGCGCCTGGTCATAGCGCGGCCCCCAGCTCACGTCGCCGCCCAGCCAGACCACCGCGGACTGGTGGCCGAGCCCGCCGGCGAACTCCGCCTCCAGGTAGGCCACCGGCCCGTTGTTCGACCAGTCGGCCAGCAGCTCCGCCAGCGCGGGCGAGAGGACCAGCCGGAACGGGCGTTCGGCGCACGGGTCGTCGGCGGCGAAGTCCGGCAGCCGGCCGGTCAGCTCCTCGACCAGCTGCGGAGTGACCGGCAGCAGCGCGAAGTCCTGGCGGAGCGCGGCGAGCACCGCGTGGTCCAGGTCGGCGGTCCGCTCGCGGAGCAGCTCGACGTCGGCGACCACGGCGCTGAGCTGATAGCTCATCCGATCCCCTCGGCATCCACAGCCTGTGGATAGAACATGTGTACGACGCCTCCTCCCGTGTGTCCCGAGACGTTACCGGGGACGGGGGGCGGAAAACCCCCGGACGGAGTCGGATGGTTTCCGCCTTCTGGCGACCGACGGCGCTGCCTAGCGTCGATCATGTGATCGAACTACGTGAGTTGACCAAGCGCTACGGGGGCCGGGTCGCCGTGGACGGGCTGACCGTCCAGGTTCGGCCGGGGGTCGTCACCGGCTTCCTCGGCCCGAACGGCTCCGGCAAGTCGACGACGATGCGCATGATCCTCGGCCTGGACGCCGCGGACCACGGCGAGGCGTTGATCGGCGGCGTCCGGTACCCGGACCTGACCTGGCCGCTGCGGACCGTCGGCGCGCTGCTCGACGCCGGGGCGTTCCACCCCGGCCGTAGCGGCCGGGCACACCTGGCCGCGCTGGCCGCGAGCAACGACATCCCCGGCTCCCGGGTCGAGCGGGTGCTCCGCACGGTCGGTCTGTCCGACGCGGCGGCGCGGCGCACCGGGACGTACTCGCTCGGTATGCGCCAGCGGCTGGGCGTGGCGGTGGCCCTGCTCGGCGACCCGGGTGTGCTGCTGCTCGACGAACCGGTCAACGGCCTGGACCCGGAGGGCATCCGGTGGATCCGGGACCTGCTGCGCGGGCTCGCCGCCGAGGGCCGGACGGTGTTCGTGTCCAGTCACCTGATCGCCGAGATGGCACTGACCGCGGACCGGTTGGTGGTCATCGGCCAGGGCCGGCTGCTGGCCGAGACCACCGTCGCCGCCCTCGAGGCCGGGCACGACAACCTGGAGGACGCGTTCCTCCGGCTCACCTCGCAGACCACCGACTACCGCGGAACGGAGGTGTCATGACCGGCTACGGATTCCGGCACGTGGCCCGGATGGAATGGGTCAAGCTGCGCAGCGTCCGGTCCACGTGGTGGCTGGCGGCGGTGACCGTCGTGGCGATGGCCGCGACCGGGATCGGGGTGGGAGTCGGCTACCGGTCGCACACCCCGGTCGCCACCGCCGCCCAGATCCTGAACAACAGCCTGAGCGGGGCGATTCTCGCCCAACTCCTCCTCGGCGCGCTCGGCGTGCTGACGGTCACCGGTGAATACGGCACCGGGCAGATCCGTTCGACGTTCGCCGCCGTACCCCGGCGTCGGACCGTGCTGGCCGCGAAGGCCGCGGTGTCCGGCGGCGCCGCTCTCGCCGTCGGCCTCACCGCCAGCTTCGCCGGCTATCTGGGCGGGCAACTCGCCATCCGCGGCACCGCCATCCCCGGCGCCCCGCTCAGCGACCCCGACATCCTGCGCGCGGTCGTGCTGACTGGCGGCTACTTGGCGGCCACCGCGCTGATCGGGGTCGGTGTCGGTGCGGTCGTCCGGCACTCCGGCGCGGCGATCGGCGTACTGTTCGGCCTGGTCTTCGTGCCGTCGTTCGCGGTCGGGCTGTTCGGCGAGAACGGCATAGCGGTCGGCAGGTTCGTGCCGCTGCTGATGCTGCTCAACTCGGTCGCGGTCACCTCGCCGACACCCGGACTGTTCGCGGGGTGGGTCAGTGTGCTGGTGATGGGTGGCTACGCGGCGGTGGCGATCCTCTGCGGCGGTGTTCTGCTCCGCCGGCGCGACTCGTGAGAGGCGACAATGGGCCGATGACCGCGCTGCGCGCCCCGTTCACCACGCTGGCGCTGCGCCACGCGGTGTTCTGCGTGATCGGCGTGGTCAGCGCGGTCGCGATCCTGGCCGCGCCGGCGCTGGTGCCGGGCCTGGGCGCCCTCGTCCTCTGGGCGACCGGCGGCACGTCCCAGCAGCCCGCGCCCACGGTCGCGCCGCTGTTCCTGGTCCTGTTCCCGCTCACCGTCGCGCTCCTGGTCGTGCTGGCCGCCCCGATCGGGCGCGCGGTGGGAGGCATGCACCGACGGCTCGCGTACCGGCTGCTCGACGCGCGGGTGGACGCCCCACCGCCCCGCCCCTCGAACCGGATCGGCGCTCTGATCGCCGACGGGCCCGGCTGGCGCGCCGTCGGATACGGCCTGCTCAAGGTGCCCCTGGCCATCCCCCAGGGGTACGGGGCGTTCTGCTATCTGGTCGGCCCGGTCAACCTCAGCTACCCGCTGTGGTGGCCGCTGTTCCGCAACCACCCGCCCGGCACCCGGCTCGGGCCGGTGTGGGCGCTGACCCCGTTCGGTCCCCTGGGTGCGCGCACGTTCGCCGGCTCGTTCCTCATCGCCGCCGCAGGCCTCGCCATGCTGCTCGTCGCGCCCTGGCTGATGCGGGCCGGCACGGCGGTGGACGTGGCCGCGATGCGGTGGCTGCTCGGCCCGCGCCGGCTCGCCGAGCGGGTACGCGAACTCCAGGCCAGCCGGGCCCGCGCGATCGACGACGCGGCCACGATGATGCGCCGGCTGGAACGCGACCTGCACGACGGCGCGCAGGTCCGGCTGGCCACGCTGGCGATGAACCTCGGCATGGCGACCGAGAAGCTCGGCGCCGACGGCCCACCCCCCGACCTGGCGCAGGCCCGGGAGCTGGTCGCGCTGGCCCACCGCGGCGCGAAGGACGCGCTCACCGACCTGCGCGACCTGGTACGCGGGATCCACCCGCCGGTGCTCGACAACGGTCTCGGCGACGCGCTGGCGACGCTCGCCACGGGCAGCGCCGTCCCGGTCGAGATGAGCGTCGACCTGCCCGAGCGCCCCGCGCCCGCGATCGAGACCATCGCCTACTTCTGTGCCGCCGAACTGCTCGCGAACGCGGCCAAGCACAGCCGGGCGGCCCGGGTCGGGCTCGCCGTCGCCGGCTCCGGCGAGCGCCTGAGCCTGACCGTGGTCGACGACGGCGTGGGCGGGGCGGACCCGGACGGCCCCGGCCTGACCGGCCTGACCCGTCGCATCGGGGTCGTGGACGGCCGGATGCGCGTGCACAGCCCGGCCGGCGGACCCACCCGGGTCGAGATCGACCTGCCCACCCACGCGTGAACGGAGGCGACGGCATGCGGGTGGTGATCGCGGAGGACGCCGCGATGATGCGCGAGGGACTGGTCCAGCTGCTCGCCGACCGCGGTTTCGAGGTGTGCGCGGCGGTGGCCGACGCGGACACGCTGCGGTCCGCGGTCGCCACCTTCGAACCGGACGTGGCGGTGGTCGACATCCGGATGCCGCCGACGCACACCGACGAGGGGCTGCGTGCCGCGATCGACGTGCGGCGCGACCATCCCCGGGTCGGCGTGCTGGTGTTCTCGCAGTACGTGGAGACGCGCTATGCGACCCGCCTGCTCGCCGACCGGCCGACCGGCGTCGGATACCTGCTCAAGGACCGCGTCGCCGACGTCGCCGACTTCGTGGACGCGTTGACCCGGGTGGCGTCCGGCGGCACCGCGCTGGACCCGGAGGTGGTCGGCCACCTGATGCGGGCCGGGCGGGACACCGCCGGGCTGGCGTCGCTGACCCCGCGCGAACGGGAGGTGCTCTCGCTGATGGCCGAGGGGCGCTCCAACGCCGGGATCGCGGCGGCGCTCGTCATCACCCCCGGCGTGGTGGAGAAGCACGTGGCGAACATCTTCGCCAAGCTCGGGCTGCCGTCCTCGGAAGGCGACAACCGCCGGGTCCTGGCCGTCCTCCGCCACATCGGCGGCTGACGTCACGCCACGTACCCGAGCAGGGGGCCGGACCCTCGACGGGCCGGCCCCCTGACGATCAGGTCGTCACCACGCGGACATGTCGGGGAGCTGGTCGATGGAGATGGTCCTCGGGTTGGCCATCGCCGTGCGCCACAGCCCGGCCACGTCCTTGCCGCTGCCGTTCCAGTCACGCGAGGCCCAGACCACGAAGTACGGCCACGCCGGGTCGGAGTTCGGGTTGAGCGGGCTGAACGTCTCCGCCACACCGGTGGTCTTGGCGCCGCTGACCGCCTTGGTGGTGGCGAAGTCGGAGGCGCTCTGGAAGTAGTCGGAGGTGACCAGGTCGGCGTAGCCGTCGCCCGGGTACCAGGACGCCAGCGAGGTGCCCTGGCCGCTGGCCATGCCGTTGAACACCCAGACGATGTTGTGCGCGCCGGCGAGCTGGGCCCGCTGGTAGATCAGCCGCCAGAGCTGCTTGTAGGCGTCCTGACCCTTCTTCGCCCACCACATGTAGTTGTTGTTCGCCTCGTGCAGTGGGCGGAACAGCACCGGCACCCCGGCGTCACCCATCTTCTTCAGCTCGCGGACCACCAGGTCGATGTCCTGGTAGAGCTTGGACGACGGGTTGTTCAGGTCGGGCTGGAAGTCGCAGGGCGCGGAGTAGTTGCCGCCGCGCGGGCAGTACCAGTGCCACTGGAACGCGACGATGCCGTTGCGCGCCTTCGCCCAGTCGATGACCTGCTGGGTCTGGATGCTGCCTCGGGTGTACTCCATGAAGTCGAACGCCACCATCGCCGGGTAGCGGCCGGTCAGCTGCTGCACCCGGTCCGCGTCCGGCAGGTCGGTCTGGCCGCTGACGTAGGTGTGCGTCCGCAGGTAGCAGATCAGGTTGCGGGCCTTGGAGTTCGCCTGCGGGTCGGCGGGCGCCTGGCCGCAGTCCGGGCCGGGCGGGGCGGGCGGCTTCACCGCGTAGACCTCGAACTCGTAGAGCGAGTAGCCCCAGGCGGTGCCGCGTGCGGTGCCGGCCATCCGGACGTACCGGCCGCTGGCCCCGGCGGGCGTGACGTCGTCGGTGCCGCCGTCGCCCGTCGTGGTGCTGAACACCGGGGTCCAGGTGGCGCCGTCCGTCGAGGTCTGGATCTGGTACGCCCTGCCGTACGCCGCCTCCCAGCGCAGCCGCACCGTGGTGATCGGGTACGTGGCGCCCAGGTCGACCTGGATCCACTGCGGGTCGGCGTAGAGGCTGGACCAGCGGGTGCCGCCGTTGCCGTCGACCGCCTGCCCGGCGGCGTTCGGGCTCTCCGTCGACGAGGCGGTGACCGGCCGGTTCAGGGCGAGGTTGCCGGTGGGGACGGTGGTCGGGTCCGGTCCCGGGGTGTCGGTGGGGCTCGGGCTTCCCGTCGGGCTCGGGCTCGGCGGCGCGGTGTCGCCGCAGGCCGCGCCGTTGAGCGTGAACGCGGTCGGGGCCGGGTTCGCGCCGGTGTAGGTGACGTTGAAGCCGAAGCTGACCGTGCCGCCGGCCGGGACGCTCGCGTTGTAGGAGACATTCGTGGCGGTGGCGTTCGCGCCGGACTGCGTCTTGGTCGCGTTCCACATGTCGCCGATCACCTGGTTGCCGGGGAACGCCCAGCCCAGCGTCCAGCCGTTGACGGCGGCGCCGCTGGTGTTGGTGATCGAGACGTTCGTGGTCGCGCCGCCGCCCCAGACGTTGGTGACCTGCCAGGTCACCGAGCAGGCCCCGGCGGCGGCCCGGGCGGGTGGCGTGGTGACGAGGGCGGTGGCCAGCGCGGTGACGGCTGCCGCCGCCCCGGCCAGGCACGCCCGCGTGCGGGTGCGCTGGATCATGAGGAACTCCCGTACGGGTGGTGGGTGCGGGGAGTCCTCGCCGCCCGGACGGGCCGGACCGTCGGTTGCCCTTCCGGCGGTCGACCCGGCGAAGATATCAACGATGGTCTTCTTAACCGGTTAACTTTGTCAATGCCCAGTCGAACACTTGTCGAACGGGAAGCCTTGTGAACCGGTCAAGGGTCGCTGGTCGGCGGGCCGGGCGGCATCATGGCGGCGGGAACGACGAAGGGCCGGCACCCGAGGTGCCGGCCCTTCGTCGACGGCGGAGGATACGAGATTCGAACTCGTGAGGGTGTGAACCCAACACGCTTTCCAAGCGTGCGCCCTAGGCCTCTAGGCGAATCCTCCGCGAGCCAGGATACAGGTCCCCCGACGGCGGGCCACCCCACCCTCCCGGAAGATCCACACGGCGTCGGGTAGGCTGGTCCCACCTCCCGTGCGGCGGTATCTCGTGAACCTCCCCAGGGCCGGAAGGCAGCAAGGATAAGCGAGCTCTGCCGGGTGCACGGGAGGCCTTTCTGTCTCCGGGTCCCGGTAACGTCGCCTCGGGTCGAGTCACGGGGTGGTGGGTGGTCACCCGGGGCCGACCGGCGCAGAATGGCTCGGTCGAGAGGAGGCGGGACGGGTGGCACTGGCCCTTTACCGCAAGTACCGGCCGCGCACCTTCGCCGAGATGATCGGCCAGGAGCAGGTCACCGAGCCGCTGTCCCAGGCGTTGCGCAGCGGCCGGCTCAACCACGCGTATCTCTTCTCCGGCCCCCGCGGCTGCGGCAAGACCTCCAGCGCCCGGATCCTGGCCCGCTCGCTCAACTGTGAGCAGGGCCCCACCCCCGAGCCGTGCGGGCAGTGCGACTCGTGCCGCGGGCTGGCCCCCGACGGCGGCGGGTCGATCGACGTCATCGAGATCGACGCGGCCAGCCACGGCGGTGTCGACGACGCCCGCGAGCTGCGCGAGAAGGCGTTCTTCGCGCCGGCCCGCAGCCGCTTCAAGATCTACATCATCGACGAGGCGCACATGGTCTCGTCGGCCGGCTTCAACGCCCTGCTCAAGCTGGTCGAGGAGCCGCCGGAATACGTCAAGTTCATCTTCGCCACCACCGAGCCGGAGAAGGTCCTCGGCACGATCAGGTCGCGGACGCACCACTACCCGTTCCGGCTCTACCCGCCGAAGGTGGTCCGGCCCTACCTGGAGCAGCTCTGCGAGGCGGAGGGGGTGACCGTCGAGCCGGCGGTCTTCCCCCTGGTGGTGCGCGCCGGTGGCGGCAGCATGCGGGACAGCCTCTCCGTGCTCGACCAGCTCATCGCCGGTGCCGGTCCGGAGGGGGTCGGCTACGCCCGGGCCGCCGCCCTGCTCGGCGTCACCGACTCCGCGCTGATCGACGAGATGTGCGACGCGCTCGCCGCCGGGGACGGCGCGGCCGCGTACGCCACCGTCGACCGGGTCGCCGAGGCCGGCCACGACTCGCGCCGGTTCGCCACCGACCTGCTGGAGCGGCTGCGCGACCTGATCGTGCTCCAGCAGGTGCCGGACGCCGCCGCCAAGGGCCTCATCGACGGCCCGGCCGACCAGATCGAGCGGATGGCCGCGCAGGCCCAACGGCTCGGTCCGGCCACGCTGTCCCGCTGCGCCGACATCGTGCACAACGGTCTGGTCGAGATGCGCGGCACCACCGCGCCCCGGCTGCTGCTGGAGCTGATCTGCGCCCGGATGCTCCTGCCCGGCGTCGACGACTCGTCCGGCGGCCTGCTCCAGCGCCTGGAGCGGATGGAGCGCCGGCTCACCCTGGGCGGCGCCGAGCCGGCCGCCGCGCACGCCACCGGAACCCCTGAGGTACGCCCGGCGACGCCCGCCCCGGGCGCGGCTGCCGCCGCGGTCCACCCGGAGACCGCCGGCACGCCGGCGGCTGCCGACGCCCCGACCGGCGCGGCCGCCGCCCGCGCTGCCGCCCTGGCCGCCGGCTCCACCCGTGGTGCCGCCGCGGGCGATGGCCTCCCCGGCGCCTCCGGTGCCGCGCCCGGCGACTCCAGTGCCGCAGCGGGTGCCCCGGCTGCCGATGCCGCATCCGGTGGCCCGACGGCCGGTGCCCCGGCCGCCCCGGCCCGCCGCCCCGTGCCGCCCTCGGCGGTGATGCCCGACCCGGCCACCCCCGAGCCGCCCCGCCCGGGCGCGGCGAACCCCGGCGCGCTGGACGCGGTCGCGGTGCGCCGGGTCTGGCCGGAGGTGGTCGGCAAGGTCAACCGGAGCAACAAGCGGATCGCCGCGCTGATGCGTGACGCGGTGGTGCGTGACCTGGACGGCGACACGCTGGTGCTGACCGTGAAGTCGACGGTGCTGGCGAAGATGATGGCCGACCACGCCGCCGTGCTCACCGACGCGCTCTACGAGGAGTTGGGCGGTCGCTGGCAGATCCGGTGCGAGGTGGCCGGCGAGCGGGGCGCGTCCTCGCTGGGCGGCCCGTCCCGCCCGTCCGGCGCGAGCCGCAACCCCGCCGAGGCCGTCCCGGCCCCCGCCACCTCCGGTCCGGATGACGCCGCCCGCCGGCGCCCCGACTCCGGGACGCCGGATGCCGCCGACGGGCGTCCGGGCTCCGGTGGCCCGCACGGTGCCGGTGGACGTCCCGAATCCGATGGACCGCACGGTGCCGGTGGGCGCCCCGAATCCGATGGACCGCACGGTGCCGGTGGGCGCCCCGACTCCGGTGGGCCCGACGGTGCCGGCGGCCGTCCGGACTCCGGAAACGGCGGGGCCGCGCGTTCGGCGTCCGGGCCGGGCGGGGCCGCACCGGCCGGCTCGACCGGTGACTCGGGCACCCGGTCCGCGCACGGCAACCGCGCCGACGACCACGGCAACCGCCCCGGTGGACCGGCGGGTCCGGGCGGCGGCCGCGCCGGCGCCGGCGCCGCGCCGGCCGGCGGGTCGACCCGGGCGTCGGCGGGTGCGCCGGCCGCTGGGAAACAGGACGACGAGGAGGACTGGCCGGAGCCGGTGCGCCCCGGTGGCGCCACCGGTCCGGTGCGTACCCCCGCCGCGACGCCCGCCGCCGACGGGGAGGACTGGCCGGCGGCGGCCCGTCCGGGCGGGGTGACGGCGACCGCGACCGCCGCTCCGGCCGTACCGAAGCCGGCCGCGCCCCCGGCGGCGCCGGCGGGCGGCGGTGGGCCGAAGAACAGCGCCATCGCGGCGGCCCGCGCGGCCGCGGCGGCCGCGGCGGCCGGCGGTGGGCCCGGCAAGGGGACGCGGGCCGCGCAGCCGGCGCGGAAGACCGCGGACGCGGAGTGGGCCGGTGAGCCGCCCTACGACCCGGACTTCGACGGGCCGGTCCGGGGTGGTCGGGCGCCGGCGGCCGCGGCACCGGCGTACGAGGGCTTCGACCCGGGCGACGAGCCGCTGGACGAGGTGATCGACGAGCGGACCGCCCGGCAGTCCAGCGAGGAGCAGGCGGTGCAGCTGCTGCGCGAGACGTTCGGGGCCGAGAAGATCAACGAGGTGGACGCGCGCTGAGCGCGGGTCGACCCGGAGGAGCGGTGCCGTAGCCCGACTAGGCTGGGCGCGGCCGAGCAGACGAGTGCGAGAAGGAGCGGTCCGTGCGCCCAGGTGGACAGCCGAACATGCAGCAGATGCTGAAGCAGGCGCAGAAGATGCAGCAGCAGATCGCCAAGGCCCAGGCCGAGTTGGCCGAGGCGGAGCTGGAGGGCACCGCGGGCGGTGGCCTGGTCACCGCCACCGTCGCCGGCACCGGTGAGCTGAAGGCGATCAAGATCGACCCGAAGGCGGTCGACCCGGAGGACGTGGAGACCCTGGAGGACCTGGTCGTCGCGGCCGTGCACAACGCCGCCGAGGCGGCCCGCGAGCTGACCGAGAAGAAGATGGGCCCGGTCGCGGGTGGGATGGGCGGCCTCGGCCTGCCCGGGTTCTGAGCCGGCAGATGTACGAGGGTGCCATCCAGGACCTGATCGACGAGTTGGGCCGGTTGCCGGGCGTGGGCCCGAAGAGCGCCCAGCGGATCGCGTTCCACGTGCTGTCGGCGGATCCGGCCGACGTCAACCGGCTGGCCGGCGCGCTGCGCAAGGTCAAGGACCTCGTCCGGTTCTGCACGACCTGCTACAACGTGGCCGAGTCCGAGCAGTGCCGGATCTGCCGCGACCCCCGGCGCACCGACGAGGTGCTCTGCGTGGTCGAGGAGCCGAAGGACGTGGTGGCGATCGAGCGGACCGGCGAGTTCCGCGGCCGCTACCACGTGCTCGGCGGCGCGATCAATCCGCTGGAGGGCATCGGCCCGGACAACCTGCGGATCCGTGAGCTGATGACCCGTCTCGGCAGCGGCGCGGTCCGCGAGCTGATCCTCGCCACGGACCCGAACACCGAGGGCGAGGCGACGGCGACCTACCTGGCGCTGATGGTCAAGCCGATGGGGATCGCGGTCACCCGGCTGGCCAGTGGCCTGCCGGTCGGCGGCGACCTGGAGTACGCCGACGAGATCACGCTGGGTCGTGCCTTCGAGGGCCGCCGGGCGGTCTGAAAACCGTCGTGTCGCCTCCGGCGGGTGCCCTGCGGGGTGCCCGCCGGCGGTGTCTCCGGACCGGATCTCCGACGTTCGTCGATCTGACAGGTACGAGCCTCCGGGACCGGATCGACGTAACAAATTCGGCTCTTCGGCCGACGAACATTAGGTGAACGGCAGCGATCCCCTTCGAATCGAATGCCTCGCTGCGGAAAAGACACGATCCGATACCAACCCGCCCCCCTGGCGTTTCCGCATGCTCCGCCCTGGGGCTAAGGTCACCGCACATCGGTGACCCCTGTCACCACGTTGTCCGTACCCCCAAGGACGAGGTGAAGCACCATGCGTGCACCCAGGCCGAAGGTCGCGATCGCGGCCGTCGCGGTCGCGGCCCTCGCGGTAGCAGGCTGCGCCGAGAGCGACCGCGACAGTGGCTCCGGAGGTAGCAAGAAGGACACCCTCGTCTTCGGCGTCGCCGGAGACCCGAAGGTGCTCGACCCCAGCTTCGCCAGCGACGGTGAGTCGCTGCGCGTGGCCCGCCAGGTCTTCGAGACCCTGGTCCGCCCCGAGGAGGGTGGCACCAAGGTGACGCCGGGCCTCGCCGAGTCCTGGACCCCGGACGCGGCGGGCACGACCTGGACCTTCAAGCTCCGCTCGGGCGTCAAGTTCCACGACGGCTCCGACTTCAACGCGGAAGCCGTCTGCTACAACTTCAACCGCTGGTACAACGCCAAGGGCCTCATGCAGAGCCCGGACGTGACCGCGTACTGGCAGGACGTCATGGGCGGGTTCGCCAAGAACGAGAACCCGGACCTGCCGCCGAGCCTCTTCAAGTCCTGCACCGCCAAGGACGCCACCACCGTGGACCTGGCGTTCACCCGGGTCTCCAGCAAGATCCCGGCCGCGTTGATGCTGCCGTCGTTCTCGATGCAGAGCCCGAAGGCGCTGGAGCAGTACGACGCCAGCAACGTCACCGGCACGGCCGAGGACATCAAGTACCCGTCGTACGCGATGGAGCACCCGACCGGCACCGGGCCGTTCAAGTTCAAGGCGTGGGACGTCGCCAACAAGACGCTCACCATCGAGCGCAACGACGACTACTACGGCGACAAGGCCAAGCTGAAGACCATCATCTTCAAGACCATCTCCGACGAGAACGCCCGCAAGCAGGCGCTCCGCTCGGGTGACATCCAGGGCTACGACCTGGTTGGTCCGGCGGACGTGGAGCCGCTGAAGAAGGAGGGCTTCAACGTCCTCACCCGCCCGGCCTTCAACATCCTCTACCTGGCGATCAACCAGAAGGGGAACCCGAAGCTGGCCGACATCAAGGTCCGGCAGGCCATCGCGTACGCGTTGAACCGGCAGGCGCTCGTCGACTCGAAGCTGCCCCCGGGCGCCAAGGTCGCGATGAACTTCTTCCCGGACACCGTCGAGGGCTGGAACGGCGACGTCACCAAGTACGACTACAACCCGGAGAAGGCCAAGCAGCTGCTGGCCGAGGCCGGCGCGACGAACCTGACGCTGAAGTTCCACTACCCGACCGAGGTCACCCGGCCGTACATGCCGAACCCGAAGGACATCTTCGAGCTGCTCTCGGCGGACCTCAAGGCGGTCGGCATCAACGTCCAGGCCATCCCGCTCAAGTGGAGCCCGGACTACCTCAACGCCACCACCTCCGGCAGCAAGCACGACCTGCACTTCCTCGGCTGGACCGGTGACTACGGCGACGCGTACAACTTCATCGGCACCTTCTTCGACCGGCCGAAGGACGAGTGGGGCTTCAACAACCCCGCGCTCTTCGCCCAGTTCAAGGACGCCGACACCACCGCCGACGCGACTGCTCGGACGGAGAAGTACAAGGCCCTCAACAAGGCGATCATGGACTTCCTGCCGGGTGTGCCGATCTCGCACTCCCCGCCGGCGATCGTGTTCGGCAAGGACGTGACCGGGATCAAGGCGAGCCCGCTCACCGACGAGCGGTACGCGACCGCAGAGTTCAAGTGATCTGAAGGCACTGACGCGGGCGGGCGCTGTGACCACAGCGCCCGCCCGCACCCCTCCGCACCCCCTCCGAGGCGCCCGTGTTCCGGTTCATCGTCAGACGCCTGCTACAGCTGATACCCACGCTGTTCGGGCTCTCCGTCCTGCTGTTCATCTGGCTCCACCGACTTCCCGGCGGGCCCGAGACCGCGATCCTCGGTGAACGGGGCACGCCCGAGACGCGCGCCGCCATCCGGCGCAACCTCGGCCTCGACGAGCCGATCCTGGTCCAGTACGCCCGCTTCCTGCGGCGGATGATCCGGCTCGACCTGGGCACCTCGACCGGTACGAAGCGAGCGGTCACCACGGAGTTCGTGGAGCGGTTCCCCGGCACCGTCGAGCTGACGATCATGGCCATGATCCTCGCGGTCGGCATCGGCATCCCGCTCGGCTACCTGGCCGCCCGCCGGCGCGGCCGGTTCCTCGACCACGCCTCCGTCGGCGGATCGCTGATCGGCATCTGCATCCCGGTCTTCTTCCTGGCGTACGTGCTCAAGGCGATCTTCGCGGAGAACCTGGGCTGGTTCCCGTCCAGCGGCCGGCAGGACCCGACCATCGGGGCGACCCGGGTCACCAACTTCTTCGTCCTCGACGGGCTGATGACCCGCGAGTGGGACGCCGCCGCCGACGCGCTCTGGCACCTCGTGCTGCCGGGCATCGCGCTCGCCAGCATCCCGCTCGCGATCATCGTCCGGATCACCCGGGCCAGCGTGCTGGAGGTGCTCAACGAGGACTTCGTGCGGACCGCCGAGGCCAAGGGTCTGACCGAGCGGACCGTCCGCCGCCGGCACGTGCTGCGCAACGCCATGCTGCCGGTGGCCACCTCGATCGGTCTGCAGACCGGTCTCCTGCTCTCCGGCGCGGTGCTCACCGAGACCGTGTTCGCGTTCAGCGGCATCGGCGCGTTCGTCGCGGAGTCGATCAGCCAGCGGGACTATCCGGTGCTGATGGGCTTCATCATGATCATTGCGGTGGTGTACGTGCTGGTGAATCTCCTGGTCGACCTCTCCTACAGCGTGATCGACCCGAGGGTGAGGGTGCGATGACCATCACCACAGGCAAGAAGCGCGAGAAGATCGACCGGCTCGCCGAACTGGCCGCCCGCGACGACGAGCAGGGGGTGAGCCTCTGGAAGGAGGCGTTCCGCCGGCTCCGGCGCAACCCGGCCGCCGTCATCGGCGTGGTGATCCTGGCGCTCTTCGTGCTGGTCGCCGTCGTCGGTCCGTTCCTCGTCCCGTACAGCCCGACGGACTCCATCGGCATCCGCGAGGGGCTGGTCAAGTCCGGCCAGGGCATCATCCCGGGTGCCTCCGCCGACCACTGGCTCGGCTTCGACCACCAGGGTCGGGACGAGTTCAGCCGGCTGATCGTCGGCGCCCGGCAGACGCTGCTGGTCGGCGTGGTCTCCACCCTGATCGGCCTCGCGGTCGGCGCGTTCATCGGTGGCGTCGCCGGCGCCGCGGCCGGCCTCGGCGGGCGTTGGGGACGCTGGATCGACACCACCCTGATGCGCTTCATCGACATGCTGCTGGCCATGCCGAGCCTGCTCCTCGCGGTGAGCATCGCGGCGCTGCTCGGCGCCAGCCTGACCACCGTGATGATCGCGGTCGGCGTGGTGTCGGTGCCGATCTTCGCCCGGCTGCTGCGCGGCTCGATGATCGCCCAGGCCAACAGCGACTACGTGCTGGCCGCGACGTCGCTGGGGGTGAAGCGGTCGAAGATCGCCCTCACCCACGTGGTGCCGAACTCGATCGCCCCGGTCATCGTGCAGGCCACCCTGACGTTGGCCACCGCGATCATCGAGGCGGCCGCGCTGTCCTTCCTCGGCCTCGGCAACCCCGACTCGGCCATTCCGGAGTGGGGCGTCATGCTCGCCGACGCGCAGCCCTACCTGGGCATCCGCCCCGGGCTGGCGGTCTATCCGGCGCTCGGCATCATCATCACCGCGCTCGGATTCACCCTGCTCGGTGAGGCGATGCGCGAGGCCCTCGACCCGAAGCTGCGGAAGTAGGTCAGTCAGTCATGGCACTGCTCGAAGTGGACGACCTCTCCGTCACGTTCGCCCGGCGCGGGCAGCGCACCGTGCACGCGGTGGACGGGGTGTCCTTCTCGGTCGACGCCGGTGAGGTGGTCGGCCTGGTCGGTGAGTCCGGCTGCGGCAAGAGCGTCACGTCGCTGGCCATCATGGGCCTGCTGCCCAAGCAGCCGGGCCTGCGGGTCGGCGGCAAGGCGGTCTTCGACGGCACCGACCTGATCCAGCTCGACGACCGGTCCCGCCGCGACATCCGCGGCCGGGACGTCGCGATGATCTTCCAGGACCCGCTCTCCTCGCTGAACCCGGTCATCCCGATCGGGCTCCAGGTGACCGAGGTGCTCACCCGGCACCGGGGGATGAAGGGCGAGGCCGCCACCAGGGAGGCCGCCGACCTGCTCGACCGGGTCGGCATCCCGGACCCGCGCCGCCGGCTCAAGGAGTATCCGCACCAGCTCTCCGGCGGCATGCGGCAGCGCGCGTTGATCGCCATGGCGGTCGCCTGCCAGCCCCGGCTGCTGATCGCCGACGAGCCGACCACCGCGCTGGACGTCACCATCCAGGCGCAGATCCTGGAACTGCTCAAGGACCTGGTCCGCGACTCGGGCACCGCGCTCGTGATGATCACACACGACCTCGGCGTGGTGGCCGGCATGTGCGACACCGTCAACGTGCTCTACGCCGGCCGGGTGGTGGAGACGGCCACCCGCCGTCCGCTGTTCCGCCAGCCCCGGCACCCGTACACCGAGGGTCTGCTCGCTTCCGTGCCCCGCCTGGACGCCGGCCGGGGCGAACGGCTGAACCCCATCCCCGGCTCGGTACGCGACCTGCTGCCCTGGCCGGACGGCTGCGCGTTCGCCCCGCGCTGCCCGCGCCGGGTCGACGACTGCGTGGGCGAGCCGCCGGAGCTGGTGATCGCCCACGACGGGCGTGGCTACCGGTGCGTCAACCCGGTGCCGGTGCCCGGCCTGACCCCCGGTGCGGACGTCGCGGCCACCGTGCCGACCGAGGCCGCGCCCGGCGCGGTGCCGGCCCAGGCCGAACCCGCCGACCCGCCGGCCGTGCCGGGCTTCGGACCGGCCGCGCGCGAGGAGGAGACACCCCATGAGTGACAACGAGATCCTCGTCGAGGTCCGCGACCTGAAGGTGCACTTCCCGATCCGCCGGGGGCTGCTGTTCGACCGGACCGTCGGGCACGTCAAGGCGGTCGACGGCGTCGACCTGAGCATTCCGCGCGGGAAGACGTACGGCCTGGTCGGCGAGTCGGGCTGCGGCAAGTCCACGCTCGGTCGGGCGCTGCTCCAGCTCACCCCGCCGACCGGCGGCGAGGTGACGTTCGACGGCGTCGAGCTGACCACGCTGCCCGCCGGCAAGCTGCGGTCGATGCGGCGCCGGATGCAGATGATCTTCCAGGACCCGATGTCCAGCCTGGACCCCCGGCAGAACGTCGAGTCGATCCTCACCGAGGGCCTGCAGACGCACGGCATCGGCGCCGACCGCGACGAGCGGCGCCGGATCATCGGCGAGACGCTGGACGCGGTGGGCCTGCCGAAGTGGGCGCTCTCCCGCTACCCGCACGAGTTCTCCGGCGGCCAGCGGCAGCGCATCGGCATCGCCCGGGCGCTGGTCCTCGGGCCGGAGCTGATCGTCGCCGACGAACCGGTCTCCGCGCTGGACGTGTCGATCCAGGCCCAGGTGGTCAACCTGCTGGACGAACTCCAGGAGAACCTCGGCCTGACCTACCTGGTGATCGCGCACGACCTGGCCGTGGTGCGGCACATCTCCGACATGGTCGGGGTGATGTACCTGGGCGCGCTGGTCGAGGAGGCACCGAGCGAGCGGCTCTACACCGAGCCGCTGCACCCGTACACCCGGGCGCTGATGTCGGCCGTGCCGGTCCCGGATCCGGACGTCGAGGACCGGCGGGAGCGGATCCTGCTCGCCGGGGACCTGCCGTCGCCGGCCAACCCGCCGTCGGGCTGCCGGTTCCACACCCGCTGCCCCTGGGCGCAGCCGACCCGGTGCGCCGACGAACGACCCGAACTGCGGCCGATCGGCGGGAGCCGGGTGGCCTGCCACTGGGCCGAGCAGATCGCCGCCGGCGAGCTGCGCCCGCACGAGGTGACCGCGACGATCACCCGGCCCGAGGACGAGGGCGAGGAGCCGGGCGTGGTCTCCGCGCCCAGCGAGCCCGGCTCGTACGTCTGAGCGCGCGGCGGCGCGTCCCCACCCGGATCCGGACGGGGACGCGCCGCCGGCTCAGCCCTCGGGGCGGTTGAGCAGGCCCACCGCGATCGTGTGCACCGCGTCCACCGCGGCCGGGTCGGCCAGCGGGGCGCTGCCGCCGGTCACCGCGTACCACTCGTCGGCGTCCTTGTACTGCACCCGCAGCGTCACCCGGCCGTCGGCGTGCTCGGTGCGCAGGGTCAGCTCGCCGGTCACCACGCCGACCTCGTCGGTCATCACCCCGCCCGGACCGGCGGTGATGTCGGCCGTCCGGGCGGCCGGTCCGGCCGGGGCGCCCCC
This sequence comes from Micromonospora sediminicola, assembly GCF_900089585.1. NCBI lineage: Bacteria > Bacillati > Actinomycetota > Actinomycetes > Micromonosporales > Micromonosporaceae > Micromonospora > Micromonospora sediminicola. Next base: position 647,755 of record NZ_FLRH01000003.1, read on the forward strand.
GGCCGGCGCGCCCGGCACGGCGTCGGCGGACATGCCCGCACCGGAGACGTCGGCGGGCTCCGGCTGCCGACCGTCAGCCGTCATCCCGGCCGAGGCCGGGCCGGTCGCGATGGTGTCACCGGCCGCCGCGGCGTCCTCGCCGGTGGCGTCCGGTGTCCTCTCCGGCGCCGGTGTGCCACCCGCCCCGGTCACGGCTTGCTCGCCCATGTGCAGCCCTCCAGCATGTCGGTGAGGGCGGCCTTCTCGGCACTGGTCACCGTCAGCCGCCAGTAGTGCTTGACCGTCACCCAGTCCGCCGCGTACTGGCACCAGTACGACCGGTTCGCCGGCTTCCACTGGGACGGGTCCTGGTCACCCTTTGCCCGGTTGGAGCGCAGAGAAACCGCGATGAGCTGCGGCCGGGTCTGGTCGTTGGCGAAGTCACCGCGCTTCGAGTCCTCCCACTCGTCCGCGCCGGAACGCCACGCGTTGGCCAGCGGCACGATGTGGTCGATGTCCACGTCCGAGGGGTCGGTCAGCACCACCCCGTCGTAGACGCTCTCCCACCGCCCGCCGACCACGTTGCAGCCGGAGAGCTTGATGCCCTCGCCGTCGCGCTGCAACACGGTGTCCCGGACGTCGCAGTTCTTGCCGGTGTCCCGCCAGTGCGGGAAGCGGGAGCGGCTGTAACCCTTCATCGACCCCGCGGCGGCCACGGTCAGCTCGCCGAGCTGCTGGTTCACGTTCCCGGCGGCGCTCGGTGGCGCGTCCGGTTCGGTGACGGAGGGGTCACAACCGGCCGCGCCGAGGGCGAGCACCGCGGCGAGCGCGGCGGTCAGCCCGGCTCGGAATCCTGATCTCGTACGCACAGACGACACCTCTCCAGCTTGCGGGCTCCGGGCGAGTCCGCACAGTACCCGGCGGCGGTTTCCGTGATTCGTGGCGTCGAGGGTGGAGTGCGGGGCAGAGTGGATAGCCGTGACCGCACCCGCTCCCGCACTGCGTACCGGCTCGGCTGCCGGGCGTGGCACCCTGCTCGCCGCGATCCTCGCCTCCGGCATGGTGTTCCTGGACAGCACCGTGGTCAACGTCGCGCTGCCGCGCCTCGGCGCGGAGCTGGACGCCACGGTGGCCGGTCTGCAGTGGACCGTCAACGGCTACCTGCTGATGCTGGCCGCGTTCGTGCTGCTCGGCGGCGCGTTGGGCGACCGGTTCGGCCGGCGACGGGTCTTCCTGATCGGGGTGGCCTGGTTCGCCGTCGCGTCGGTGCTCTGCGGGCTGGCCCAGGGCACCGGCTGGCTCGTCGCCGCCCGGTTCCTCCAGGGCGCGGGCGGGGCGCTGCTCACCCCCGGCTCGCTCTCCGTGCTCCAGGCCAGCTTCCATCCCGACGACCGGGGCAAGGCGATCGGCACCTGGTCCGGCCTGTCCGGTGTGTCCACCGCACTCGGGCCGCTGCTCGGCGGCTGGCTGATCGACACGCTCTCCTGGCGGTGGATCTTCTTCGTCAACCTGCCACTGGCCGTGGGCGTGGTGCTCGCCGCGATGCGCTGGGTGCCGGAGAGCCGGGACGAGGCGGTCTCGCGTACCGGGGGAGGGCGGGGGTTCGACGTGGCCGGCGCGCTGCTCGGCGCGCTGGCGCTCGGCGGCGTCACGTACGCGCTGATCGACGCCCCGGCGCAGGGCGCCTCCCCGGCGGTGCTGGCCGCCGCGGTGGTCGGGGTGGTCGCGGTGGTGGTGTTCGTGCTCGTCGAGCGGCGGCGCGGGGACACCGCGATGCTGCCCACCGGGCTGTTCTCCAGCCGGCTCTTCTCGGTGCTCAACGTCTTCACCGTGGTGGTGTACGCGGCGCTCGGCGGGTTCACCTTCTTCCTCGCCGTCTACCTGCAGAACGTGGTCGGCTGGTCGGCGCTGCTCACCGGCCTGGCCACGGTGCCGATGACGCTGCTGCTGCTGGTCGGCTCGCCCCGGGCCGGCGCGCTGTCCGCGCGGATCGGGCCCCGGCTGCCGCTCACCGTCGGTCCGGTGGTCGCCGCGGCGGGCCTGCTGCTGCTGCGCCGGGTCGGGCCGGGCGCCTCGTACTGGGTGGACGTGCTGCCCGGCGTGGCGCTGTTCGGGGCCGGGCTCACCCTGGTGGTCGCCCCGCTGACCACGTCGGTGCTGGGCGCCGTGGCGGACCGGTTCGCCGGGGTGGCCAGCGGCTTCAACAACGCCGCCTCCCGCGCCGGCGGCCTGCTCGCGGTGGCCGCGTTGCCGCTGCTGGTCGGACTCTCCGGCACCGGGTACGAGCAGAAGGGCGCGTTGGCCGACGCGTACCGGGGGGCGATGGCGTGGTGCGCGGGGCTGCTGCTGGGCGGCGCCCTGCTCGCCGTGGTGCTCATCCACCGCCCGGTGAAAGGAAGGGCCCCCTCTTAACGCCTCCGGTAGAGGAGGGGCCCCTTGTTAACACCGACGCCCGAAGGGTGCGGGGGTGTTAAGAAGGGCCCCTTCCTCTGCACGAAGCGTTAAGAAGGGGCCCTTCCTTGCACCTCAGGCGCGGGTGCGGTTGACGGCGCTGGTGACCGCCTTGATCGAGGCGGTGACGATGTTGGCGTCCACCCCGCCACCCCACACCGTGCGGCCGTCCACCTCGCACTCCACGTACGCGGCGGCCTGCGCGTCACCGCCGGAGGACAGCGCGTGCTCGTGGTAGTCGAGCACGCGTACGGCCACGCCCAGCGACTGCAACGCGTTGACGTAGGCGTCGATCGGGCCGTTGCCGACGGCGGTGAGCGGCCGGGTCTCGCCGTCGACGCCGACCCGGGCGTCGATCTCGACCTTGCCGTCGACGGTGCCGATGGTGTAGCCGGCCAGCGTGACCGCCGGGTCGACCTGGTGGTCGACCAGGTAGTTGCGGGCGAAGATCTCCCACATGGTGCCCGGCTCTACCTCGCCGCCGTCGTGGTCGGTGACCTCCTGGACCACGCCGGAGAACTCGATCTGGAGGCGGCGCGGCAGGTCGAGCTGGTGCTCGCTCTTCATGATGTACGCGACGCCGCCCTTGCCGGACTGCGAGTTGACCCGGATGACCGCCTCGTAGGTGCGGCCCAGGTCCTTCGGGTCGATCGGCAGGTAGGGCACGGCCCAGGTGAACTCGTCCTCCGGCACCCCGGCCGCCGCCGCGTCGGCGTGCAGCGCGGCGAAGCCCTTGTTGATCGCGTCCTGGTGGGAGCCGGAGAACGCGGTGTAGACCAGGTCGCCCGCGTACGGGTGGCGCTCGTGCACCGGCAGCTGGTTGCAGTATTCGACGGCGCGCTTGACCTCGTCGATGTTCGAGAAGTCGATCATCGGGTCGATGCCCTGGGAGAACATGTTCAGGCCGAGCGTCACCAGGTCGACGTTGCCGGTGCGCTCGCCGTTGCCGAACAGGCAGCCCTCGATCCGGTCGGCGCCGGCCAGCAGGCCCAGCTCGGCGGCGGCCACGCCGGTGCCCCGGTCGTTGTGCGGGTGCAGGCTCAGCGACAGGCTGTCCCGTCGGGGCAGGTGCCGGTGCATCCACTCGATCGAGTCGGCGTAGACGTTGGGCATCGCCATCTCGACGGTGGCCGGCAGGTTGACGATCAGCTTCCGGTCCGGGGTGGGGTCGACGACCTCGATCACCGCCGCGCAGACCTCCAGCGCGTACTCCAGCTCGGTGCCGGTGTAGGACTCCGGCGAGTACTCGTAGTGGATGTCGGTGTCCGGGGTGTGGATCTCCGCGTACTTCTGGCAGAGCCGCGCGCCCTGGGTGGCGATGTCGGTGATGCCGTCGCGGTCCAGGCCGAAGACCACCCGGCGCTGCAGCGTCGAGGTCGAGTTGTAGAAGTGCACGATGGCCCGGCGGGCGCCGCGCAGCGACTCGAAGGTCCGCTCGATCAGGTGCTCCCGGCACTGGGTCAGCACCTGGATGGTGACGTCCTCGGGAATCAGGTCCTGCTCGATCAGCTGCCGCACGAAGTCGTAGTCGGTCTGGCTGGCCGACGGGAAGCCGACCTCGATCTCCTTGTAGCCCATCTGCACCAGGAGCTGGAACATCCGGCGCTTGCGCTCCGGCGACATCGGGTCGATCAGCGCCTGGTTGCCGTCGCGGAGGTCCACCGCGCACCAGCGGGGCGCGGTCTCGACGCGGCGGGTGGGCCAGGCGCGGTCGGGCAGGTCGACCCGGAACTGCCGGTCGTACGGGAGGTAACGGTGGACCGGCATCCGGCTGGGCCGCTGGCGGGCGAACGGATCGGTCTCGGTGACAGGTTGAGCCATCTCGGAGTGCTCCCTGGAACATGTGGCGTCAGCAGATCGGACGGTGTCGGCGAGATGCCGGGCGACGGTGCGCGGCGGTGCCGAGATGAAGATCGGATGTGCTGGACGGCGCGGTTCAACTCCGCGACGAGGTGCCGGCCGGTCAGGCCTCGTCGCGGCAGCCAAGGAGAAGGTACGCCTGCCACATGACAGGGTCACCCTACGTGGTGGGACGGGTGGTGGGAAGGTTGGTCCGGACTATGGGACCGGAGTCACCGCTTCGGTGGACCCCGGCACTCCGCCCAGCCGGGGCGTCCGCTCCGCCCAGGCCACCGCCGGCACGATCGCCGACCCGACCAGCACGAAGATCGCCGCCGTCGGATACCAGCCCCAGCCGCCGGTCGTCACACCGAGCGCGGTCAGCCCCGCCGGCGCGATCAGGTATTGCACCTGCTCGCCGAGCCGCAGCGCCCCCACGTACGCGCCGCGCTGGTCGTCCGGCGGAAGGGTGGCGGTGAGCCCCCAGGTGCCCGCCGACTCGATCAGCTCGGCCAGGATCAGCAGCGTCGCGGCGGCCACCAGCACCACCACGGTGAGCGTGCCCCGGGTGACCCCGGAGATTGGCAGGACCAGACAGAAGAGCGCGATCAGCAGGCCACCGCGGCGGGACGCCCGCGCCGCGCCCGCGGCGGTGTCGGAGCCTCGGCTGACGCGTACCTGGAGCAGCACGATCAGGACCGTGTTGAGCAGCACCAGGGCGGCGATCACGGTCTTCGGGGCGTCGGTGTGGGTGAGGATCCAGAGCGGCATGACCGTCAGGTAGAGCACCCCGTGCGCGGTGAGCAGCCCGGACAGCAGGGACACCGCCATGAACGGCCGGTCCCGCAGTACGGCGAGCCGACCCATCGGCTCCACCGGCCGGGCCACCTGCGGCAGTCGGGGCAGTCGTCGAATGAAAAGGGCCGTGACCAGGAAGACCGTCGCGATGAACCAGACCATTCCCCGGTACGCCTCGATCGTGTCCACCGCCAGCACCAGGCCGCTGATCACCGCGCCCAGCCCGAAGCCGACGTTCAACGACGACCGCTGGTACGCCATCGCGGTGACCCGTTCGGCCGGCGGGAGCGCGTTGATCGAGTAGACCTGACGGGCCACCCCGGTCGACGCGTCCACCGCCGCCAGCGCCACCACCACGGCGAGGAAGCCCGCGAAGCCGCCCACGAACGGGTACGTCGCGAAGAGTGCGGCGTTCAGCACCAGCCCGACCACCCAGACCCGCTGCGGCCCGTACCGGTCGGTGAGCCCGCCGAGCGGCACCGTGCCGAGCAGCGACACGCCTGCCGCGATGGACAGGCCCAGCCCGACCTGGGCGGCGCTGAGCCCGAGGGCCCGGGTGAAGAAGACGGCGCTGCCGGCGTGGAACAGGCCGCTGCCGACGGCTCCGACCATGGCCTGCACGGCCAGCGCGCGGGTCAGCCCGGCCGGCGGTACGACGTTTCGGACGGCGGTACGGATGGTGTCTCTGGCCCCCATGGCTCGGAAGTGAACCGTCCCCCCACGAGACCGGTCGAGCCTTTTAGGCTGGGCCGAATCCTGCTCCGGGGGTGCCTGTGTCCGAGTTGCGCTTCAGCCTGGCGGACGTGGCGGGTGTGCGGCTCGCCGTGTCGCCGGTCAACGAGACGGTCATGAGCATGTGGGCGCTGGCCGACCCGGTCCGCTATCCGGTGCACCTGCCCTGGATCGACCGCGCGCGGGTGACCCTGCGCCGTCCCGAGGTCGCCACCCGGGTCCGACCGCTGACGGAGCTGACCTGGCGCGGTTGCCCGTTGCCCGACTTCCTCACCCCGGCGGCCCGCCCGAACGTGGAGATGGCCGAGCAGCTCGACCAGATCGCGGCGACGCCGCCGGCCGTGGTGGTCCGGGACCTGATGGCGACCACCCCGCGCCGGCCGCTGAGTCCGTTCGGGCTGGCGCTGCTCGCCGACCCCCGTGGGCTGCTGCCGCAGCTCGTCGACGCGGTGCGGGTCTGGTACGACGAGGCGATCGCCCCGGACTGGCCGCGGATGCGCGCGCTGCTCGACGCCGACGTGACGTACCGCGCGGCCCAGCTCGCCGAGAGCGGCGCCGGCCGGTTCTTCGGGCAGCTCCACCCGAGCCTGCGCTGGCTCGGCGACCGGTTGGTCAGCGACGATCCGTTCGAGCGGGACTTCGACCTGCGTGGTCGCGGGTTGGCGCTCAACCCGACGGTGTTCACCGACCGGCGGGTGCTGTGGAACCTGCTGGAGGACTCGTTGCCGGCCGGGGCGTATCCGGTCCGGGCGGTCGGGACGCTCTGGGAGGCGGCCACACCGCCGCCCGGCGACCCGCTGGCCAGGGTGCTGGGCCCCGGCCGGGCCGCGCTGCTGCACCTGCTCGACTCGGCGGTGACCACGACCGACCTGGCCCGGCTGACCGGGATGTCGGCGGGAAACGTCTCCCAGCACCTCACCGCGCTGCACGCGGCCGGGCTGGTCGCCCGCTGCCGGGTCGGGCGGCACGTGCTCTATCGCAACACCGACGTCGGGGCGGCTCTGCTCCGAGCCCCCCGCGGCGTCTGACCCGGCATCGCCGGTCGCCGGCGCCACGACGGTCGATCGTCCGAGGCTCAGCGCAGCAGCAGGGCGGGCAGGGGGCGTCGGCGGCGCAGCGCGGTCTCCCGGGCGTACAGGTCGGGCGGGAGTGTGGCCGGGTCGCCGAGGCGGCCGACGGCGACCACCACCAGCGGCCGGACGTCGTCGGGCAGGTCCAGCTCGGTGGCGAGGCGGGGCCGGTCGAGCCGGGTGAGCTGGCGTACGTGCAGGCCCAGCGCGGTGGCCTGCACGGTGAGGTGGGCGACCGCCTGGCCCAGGTCGTAGGCGCTCCGCTCGGGGTCGTCACCGGCGTGCGCGGCGAGCAGCAGGGCGGCGGCGTGCCGGGCCCAGCCCTGGTCGGCGTCGGGCAGGCCGACCAGGATGTGCTTCCAGGTCTCGTCCTGCCGGTGTCCGAGCGCGAACCGCCACGGCTGGGCGTTGCCCGCGGAGGGGGCCCACCGGGCGGCCTCCAGCAGGGTGGCCTCCTCGTCGGTGCTCAGCCGCGCGTCGGGGTCGAAGGCGCGCGGGCTCCACCGGAAGGCGAGCAGCGGGGTCAGGTCGGCCATGGGGACAGACTTCCCGAGGGGTGTGTCATCGGGCCGCCCGGGGGTCGCCAGATGTGGTCAAGGGCACCCGTAACGGACAAAGCGCTACGACGTTGTCGGCTCCGGCGCGTCCCGGCCGACCGGTTCGCTGTAGCCCACCGCACCGGCCAGCTCCACCGTCGCCGGCGCGGGGCCCGGCTCACCGGTCAGCGTGAGCGTGCCGAACGCGGCGCGGACCGCCACCGGGGTGCCGTCCTCCCGGTAGCAGTAGATGCCGACGTCCAGCGGGGCGTTCATCGAGGCCGAGGTCGAGTCGACGGCATAGCACCTGCCGGTGACGCCGGTCGGCGCAGCGGCGGGGGAGACCGCCAGCGGGGCCCGCCGGTCGGTGAGCACCTCCAGCCAGTCGGTGAACGGGTGCTGCACCCGGGGGTCCAGCCGGCGGGGCACCGCGTCGTCGGCGTCGCCGAGACGTACGCAGGAGGCCGGCTCCGCCCTGCCGGCGGAGGGGAGAACGCACTGGAACAGCCCGTCGGAGGTGGCGGCGAGCGAGACGTCCACCGTGCCGTCGTGCGCCCAGCCGGGCACGTCGACCCGCCAGCTGCCGTCGTCGGCGCTGGTCACCGCGACGGTGCGGGGAGTGCCCCCGGTGGGAGTGAAGGCGTACGTGGCGGTGAAGTGTCGGTCCTGCGCGGCGGCGGCCACCCCGGCCAGTTCGTCGCGGGCGGCGTCGACCTGCACCGGGACCGGGTCGGCGTCGCCCGTCGGGGTCACCGCCGGCGGGTCGGCCCCGCATCCGGCCAGCACCGTCGGCAGGAGGAGCGCGAGTACGCCGGTCCGCCTCGGAACCGCGCGTCGATGAGCGTGCACCGGCCCATTCTGCTGGCTGGTGGTGGCCCGGGTCAGCCCACCGTACGGCTGTACCGCTTGGCGTGTCCGTGGTCCGCGGGGCTGGTGAGCCGCCCCACGCCGGGGCCGGATGGTGGGATCACCCGACCCGGCGTCGTGGCCCGCCCGATACCCTGAGGAGGTCTGACACACGCCGCCGGACGAAACGCCCGGCGGCGTCGGCACGCTCAGGGTCGTCGCTGGGAGGGAGTGCACCGTCGTGGCACTCGTGGTGCAGAAGTACGGCGGGTCCTCCGTCGCCAACGCCGAGCGGATCAAGCGGGTGGCCGAGCGCATCGTGGCGGCCCGCAAGGCGGGCGACGACGTGGTCGTGGTGGTCTCCGCCATGGGCGACACCACCGACGAGCTGCTCGACCTGGCCAACCAGGTCAGCCCGTTGCCGCCGGGCCGCGAGCTGGACATGCTGCTCACCGCCGGGGAGCGGATCTCCATGGCGCTGCTCGCCATGGCCATCCACAACCTGGGGTACGAGGCCCGCTCGTTCACCGGTTCCCAGGCCGGCGTGATCACCACCTCGGTGCACGGCCGGGCCCGGATCATCGACGTGACCCCGGGGCGGCTCAAGGGCGCGCTGGACGAGGGCGCGGTGGTCATCGTCGCCGGTTTCCAGGGCGTCTCGCAGGACACCAAGGACGTCACCACGCTCGGTCGGGGCGGCTCCGACACCACCGCCGTGGCGCTCGCCGCCGCGCTCCACGCCGACGTCTGCGAGATCTACACCGACGTGGACGGCATCTTCTCCGCCGACCCGCGGATCGTGCCGAACGCCCGGCACATCAAGCAGATCACCTACGAGGAGATGCTGGAGCTGGCCGCCTGCGGCGCGAAGGTGCTGCACCTGCGCAGCGTCGAGTACGCCCGGCGCGCGGGCTTGCCGATCCACGTCCGTTCGTCATACTCGACCAACACCGGCACGATGGTCACCGGATCGATGGAGGACCTTCCTGTGGAACAGGCACTGATCACCGGGGTCGCCCACGACCGCAGCGAGGCGAAGATCACCATCGTCGGCGTGCCGGACGAGCCGGGCGCCGCCGCGCGGATCTTCGACACCGTGGCCGGCGCCGAGATCAACATCGACATGATCGTGCAGAACGTGTCCACCGAGGGCACCGGCCGCACCGACATCTCGTTCACGCTGCCCAAGGCGGACGGCCCGACCGCGATGGCCGCGCTCAGCAAGATCCAGGAGTCGGTCAAGTTCAAGGGCCTGCTCTACGACGACCACGTCGGCAAGGTCTCGCTGATCGGCGCCGGCATGCGCTCGCACCCGGGTGTCGCCGCCGGGTTCTTCGCCGCGCTCGGCACCGCCGGGGTGAACATCGAGATGATCTCCACCTCGGAGATCCGGGTCTCCGTGGTCTGCCGGGACACCGACCTCGACAAGGCGGTCCGGGCCATCCACGACGCCTTCGAGCTGGGTGGTGACACCGAAGCCGTCGTCTACGCCGGCACCGGGCGGTAGCGCGGATGGCGTCGTTACCCACCCTCGCCGTGGTCGGGGCGACAGGTGCCGTCGGCACGGTGATGTGCCAGATCCTCTCCTCCCGCCGCAACGTGTGGGGCGAGATCCGGTTGCTCGCCTCCGAACGGTCGGCCGGTCGCCGCATCCTGTGCCGGGGTGAGGAGCTGACCGTCCAGGCGCTCACCGCCGACGCGTTCGACGGTGTCGACGTGGCGATGTTCGACGTGCCGGACGACGTGGCGGCCGAGTGGGCGCCGGTCGCGGTGGCGCGCGGCGCGGTGGTGGTGGACAACTCCGGCGCGTTCCGGATGGACCGGGACGTGCCGCTGGTGGTCCCCGAGATCAACCCCGAGCAGGTGCGCAACCGGCCGAAGGGGATCATCGCCAACGCCAACTGCACCACCCTGGCGATGATCGTGGCGATCGCCCCGCTGCACCGCGAGTACGGCCTGCGCGAGCTGGTCCTCGCCTCGTACCAGGCGGTGTCCGGGGCGGGGCAGGCCGGGGTGGACGCGCTGCACCTCCAGCTCGGCAAGATCGCCGGGGACCGGGTGCTCGGGTCCCGCGCCGGCGACGTGCGCCAGGCGGTCGGCGACGAGCTGGGCCCGTTCCCGGCGCCGTTGGCGCTGAACGTGGTGCCGTGGGCCGGCTCGCTGGCCGACGGCGGCTGGTCCTCCGAGGAGATGAAGCTCCGCAACGAGTCGCGCAAGATCCTCGGGCTGCCCGACCTGAAGATCTCCGCCACCTGCGTCCGGGTGCCCGTGGTGACCGGTCACTCGGTCGCCGTGCACGCGGTCTTCGCCACCGAGGTGGACGCCGAGGGCGCCCGCGAGGTGCTGCGCAACGCGCCGGGCGTGATCCTGGTCGACGACCCGGCGGCCGGGGAGTTCCCGATGCCGATCGACGCGGTCGGCACCGACCCGTCCTGGGTGGGCCGCATCCGCCGCGCCGTGGACGACCCCAGAGCCCTGGACCTCTTCGTGACCGGCGACAACCTCCGCAAGGGCGCCGCCCTCAACACCGCCCAGATCGCCGAACTCCTCGCCAAGGCCCTCACCCCCTGACCCCCTGACCTGCCCCCGCTTCCTGCGCGATCTTGCACTTCGTGCCCGGGCATCGTGGACATATGCCGCGCATCAGGGGCCGGAACCGCAAGATCGACGGCGGGTGGGGGTGGGGGCGGTGGTCAGGCGGCGGAGAGGTGGATGCCGTCTCGGCCGTGGCGTTTGACCGCGTAGAGGGCCTGGTCGGCGCGGTGGAGGGTGCGCTCGGGGGTCTCGCCGGGGCGGGGCAGCGCGACGCCGACGCTGATCGTCCGACCGGTACGCCGGGCCGCCTCGGTCAACCGCTCGGCGATCCGGACCGCCTCCTCCGGGCGGCTCACCTCGATCACCGCGACGAACTCGTCGCCCCCGGTCCGGTACAGCTCGTCGCCCTGCCGCAGCGCGCCCTCCAGCGCCCGGGCCAGCCCCACCAGCAGCCGGTCGCCGGCCTGGTGGCCGTACGTGTCGTTGACGTCCTTGAACCCGTCCACGTCGATCGCCAGCAGGGCGGTACGCCCCGGCGTGGCGCTGGCGATCCGCTGCCCGAACGGGCCGGTGTGCCGGAGGCCGGTGAGCGGATCGGAGTTGGCCTGCTCGCGCAGCCGCGCCAGCGTGCGCAGCCGGTCCCGGCAGGTCCACGCCTGCCCGGCCAGCAACTCGATCAGGTTGACGGTGGTCGGGTCGGGGCGCAGCAGCCGCTCGTCGGCGACCAGCAGCACCCCGCCGGCGGTCGGCGTGCCGACCGGCACCGCCACCAGCGTGCGCGCGCCGGCCCGGGTCAGCGGCAGATACTCCTCGGTCGGCGGGTGCCCCGCCTCGCCCAGCGTGTACGCCGAGCCGTACCGGTGGGCACGGTCGATCATCCGGTCCAGCGCGACCGGCCCGGCCTCACCCAGCTCGGCCCGGATCCGCGCCTCCAGCTCACCGGGGGTGTCGGTGGGCGCGTTCAACCGGGGCCCGCGCCGCCCGGTGAGCACCAGCACGGCCGCGGCGAGCGCGGACACGTCCCGGGCGGCGGCGATCGCGGCGGTCGTCAGGTCCCAGTCCGTCGGCGCGGCGGTGAACGCGGCAGCGTGCCGGAGCAGCTTCTCGCTGCGGCTCTCGGCCGGCGGGCCGCCGAGCGCCGCGATCCGGGCGCCGAGCCGGTCGGCCAGCCGCTCGGCGGTCTCCCGCCACGGCGTGAGCCCGACCGGTTCGCTCCACTGCAGGTCGAGCACGCCGATCGGGTGGCCGTCCGGGTCGCGTACCGGCACGCAGAGCTCCGCGGTGACGTCCGGCCGGACCGGGAGGTAGTCGGGGTCGGCGGCCACGTCGGGCACGGCGGCGGTCTCCCCGGAGGCGTAGACCCGCCGCACCACGGACGGCTCGGGCCGGTGGTGGGCCGGCGTCCCGTCGGTCGTCGCCGGGACGTGCGAGAAGACCTGCCAGGCGCCGGTCGCCGCGACGCACCGGAGCCGGTCGTGGACCCGGAGCAGGATCGTCGCGGTCGCCGGGGTGTGCCGGGCGAGCGCGGCGGCCGTCCACTGGCACGCCTCCGGCACGGTCGACGCCGTGGGAAGGCGTGCCGTGACGTCGCGGAGAACTCGCTCGTGATCCACGTCGTTCCTGCTCGGAGGGGGTCGGGTGCGATCAAATGTACTCAGCGCGGCGGCCGTCGACCTTCGTACACATGTGCTATCCACAGGCTGTGGACGCGGCCTGTGGGTACCGGGCGGGCCTGCGCGGCGCGGCCCGCCGGCGATAGCGTGGAGGCCCCGGGCTCCGAGGAGGCGCCGATGCTCATCGCCCAGCTCAGCGACCCGCACGTGACCACCGGTCCGCTCGCCGCCGAGCCGGCCTCCGGGCTGCACCGGGCGCTCGGGTCGGTGCTCGCCCTGCGTCCCCGGCCCGACTGCGTGGTGATCACCGGCGACCTCACCAACAACGGTCGGCCGGACGAGTACCTCGCCCTCCGCGAGATCGTCGGGCGCTCCCGTTGCCCGTCCACCTGGCCACCGGCAACCACGACGACCGCGAGTCGCTGCTCGACACGTTCGGCGGCACCCCCCACCTGGCCGGCGGGTTCTCCGCGCACTACCACGTCGACCATCCGGACGCCACGCTCGTGGTGCTCGACTCGCTCACCGCGGGCAGCTCCGACGGGCGGCTCGGCGACGAGCAGCTCGACTGGCTCGACGGCGTGCTCGCCGGCCGTCCGGAGGCGCCCGCCGTCGTGTGCCTGCACCATCCGCCGATCGCGGTGGGCATCCCGGCCGCCGACGCGATCCGGCTCGCCGACGGGGACGCGCTCGCCGCCGTGGTCGCGCGGCACCCCCACGTCGTACGCGTCGCCGCGGGTCACCTGCACCGCCCGGTGACCAGCGCGTTCGCCGGCACGGTGCTGACCACCGCGCCGAGCACCTGGGTGCAGGCGAGCCTGACCATGACCGACGAGGAGGAGATCGGCCTGGTCGCCGAGCCGACCGCGTTCCTGCTGCACCGGGTGGCCGACGGTGGCTGCGTCACGCACACCGTCCAGGTGAGCCACGCCGCGGGGCGGACCTGCTGGTTCTGACCGCCGTGCCGCTCCTCTGGTATGTCGCGTACGGCTCCAACCTGCACGCGTCGCGGCTCGACTGGTACCTGCGCGGCGGGCGTCCGCCGGGCGGGCTGCGCACGTACCCGGGCTGCCGGGACTGCCGACCACCGGAGCGGACGGTCGCGGCGCTGATCCCCGGCGGCGTCTACTTCGCCGGTGAGTCCCGGGCCTGGACCGGCGGGATGGCGTTCTACGACCCGGGGTTGCCCGGCCGGGCGGCGGCGCGCGGCTACCTGGTGACGGTCGAACAGTTCGCCGACATCGCGGCGCAGGAGATGTACCGGCCGCCGGGCGCCGACTTGGCCGGCATCCGCGCGGCGATCACCACCGGCCGGGCCACGCTCGGGTCGGGCCGTTACGAGACGCTGCTGCGGGTCGGCACCCGCGACGGCCTGCCGATGCTCACGTTCACCGCCCCGCACCGGGCGGTGGACGTGCCGTGGACCCGGCCGGCGCCGGTCTACCTCGGCATGCTGGCGCGCGGGCTGCGGGAGGCGCACGGCTGGGACGTCGCGCGGACCGTCGACTACCTGGCGGGCCGGCCCGGGGTCGCCGGTCGGTGGAGCCGGTCGGCGCTGCGCGTGGTGGCCGGCGGGGGACCTCCCTCCGACGGTGAGTCGAGTTCGGACAGTTCGGTTCGGGTGCCGGTCCGTCCGGTGTGAACGACCGTTCGGCTCGCGACGGGTGGTCCGGCGGGAGTTTTTCCGGTAAGCAAGGTTGCCAGCGCAACGGTTTCCGCGTGACATGAGCGACGGCGCCGGCTCCCTGGTCCCTGGGGGCCGGCGCCCTGGGTGTCGCTGCGACCGACAGCGTGCCCCGTGCGGGAATTCACCTGACCGTCATGTCGGACTCGTCGGGCAGACCGGTACGGGTCGCCCAGCGGGGCGAGGATTCCGGATGACGCCCCGGTCGACCTGCGGGCCGGTGGATGAGAAGCTACCCCCGGCGGGGCGGCGTTCCCCCGAGTGCCGCCTTCCGCGATCGACCCCTGTCACGGCACGGATCAGGGTCACCGGGCGAACCATCGTCCGGACACCACGCGCCGGTATCTCACGAGGAGTTCCATGTCCGTCCCCGGGATGCGCCGCCGGGCCGCCGTCGGCCTGGCCGCACTCGCCGTGACCGCGTTCAGCGCGGTCGCCGTCACCCCCGACCAGGCCGAGGCCCACTCGAAGCCGGTCGACGTCCAGCTGCTCGCGATCAACGACTTCCACGGCAATCTGGAGCCGCCGAGCGGGTCCAGCGGCGTCATCGACGGTCAGCCCGCCGGTGGTGCGGAATACCTGGCCAGCCACCTGAAGGCCATGCGCGCGGCAGCCCAGCAGCAGGGCAAGGGCACGGTCACGGTCGCCGCCGGCGACCTGATCGGCGCCTCGCCGCTGCTCTCCGCCGCGTTCCACGACGAGCCCACCATCGAAGAGATGAACCTCGCCGGGCTCGAGTTCGCCAGCGTCGGCAACCACGAGTTCGACGAGGGCGCGGCCGAGCTGCTGCGGATGCAGCGCGGTGGCTGCCACCCGGTGGACGGCTGCGCCGACGGCACCCCGTTCGAGGGCGCCACGTTCAAGTACCTCTCGGCGAACGCCTTCAAGACCAAGACCGGCCTGCCGCTGATGCAGCCGTTCGGCATCAAGATCGTCAAGGGTGTGCCGATCGGTTTCATCGGGATGACCCTGGAGGGCACCCCGAACATCGTCAGCCAGCAGGGCGTCGCCGGCCTGCGCTTCACCGACGAGGCCGACACCGCCAACAAGTACGCCAAGATCCTGCGGCTGCTCGGCGTCAAGAGCATCGTCGTGCTGCTGCACGAGGGCGGTGTGCAGAACGGTGGCGGCATCAACGACTGCACCGGGTTCAGCGGCCCGATCGTCGACATCGCCAACCGGATGGACCCGTCCATCGACGTGATCGTCAGCGGGCACACCCACGCCGCGTACAACTGCAACATCAACGGCAAGCTGGTCACCAGCGCCAGCTCGTTCGGCCGCCTGGTCACCGACATCAACCTGAAGATCGACCCGCGTACCCGGGACGTCATCAGCGCGTCGGCCAACAACGTCGTGGTCACCCGGACCGTCGAGAAGGACCCGGCCTCGACCGAGCTGATCAACCGGTACAAGACCGCCCTCGGCCCGGTGGCCGACCGGGTGGTCGGCGAGACCACCACCGCGATCACCAAGACCCAGGAGAACCTGTACCAGACCGGGGTCGACGCGAACGGCAAGCCGACGTACCAGACCGGTGAGTCGCCGCTGGGCAACCTGATCGCGGACGCCCAGCTCGCCGCGACCGACACCGAGCAGAACGCGGTCGCCGCGTTCATGAACCCCGGTGGTGTCCGCGCCGACCTCGACGCCGGCCCGGTCACCTACGCCGAGGCGTTCACCGTCCAGCCGTTCGCCAACAACCTGGTGACGCTGGACCTGACCGGCGCCCAGCTCTACTGCATGCTGGAGCAGCAGTTCACCGTGGCCCGGGTGCTCTACGCGTCCTCGACCGTGAACTACGTCGTCGACGTCAACGGCACCACCGCGCCGGCCGGCACCCCGTGCGCCGGCACCCGGGTGGTCCGGGGCAGCCTCACCATCAACGGCACCCCGGTGACCGACACCGCGACCTACCGGGTCACGGTGAACAACTTCCTCGCCGGTGGCGGCGACGGCTTCAGCGTCCTGACCGGAGGCACCAACGCGGTGACCGGTCAGATCGACCTGGACGCCTTCACCGCGTACCTGACCGAGAAGTCGCCGGTGTCCGCGCCGGCGCTGGACCGGATCCGGACCACCGCGGAGGTTCCCGCCGCCTGACGGCACCGCACCGCCAACGGGCCCCGGAGCGCTGCTCCGGGGCCCGTTGCCGTCCGTGCCGGTCAAGGAGTTCGCGTCGGGGAGGGTGCCGAAGCGTGACGCGAACGCCTTGGTCGATGAGCCTGGGGAGGTCAGGCCGCCGGCACTGGCTCGGGGTCCCGCGCCGGGCGGCCGTCCTGCGCGGGGGTGAGCAGGGGGCGCAGCGACAGCGCGAGCAGTGAGGCGACCAGGCAGCCGCCTACCACGACGGCCACCCAGACCCGCCCGTCGGCCGCGCCGATCAACGGTCCGGCGGTGACCGGGCCGACGACCCCGCTGATCCCGAAGATCATCGAGCTCATCGCGTTGTAGCGACCGCGCAGCTCGTCGGTGGCCAGCGCGTTGGTCAGGGCCGGCATCACCGGCGACAGCATCGTCTCGCCGAACCCGAAGATCGCCGAGCAGGCCACCACGCCGAGCGCCGCGAGCAACGCGTTGCCACCGCCGACCACACCGGCCGCACCGAGCACCAGCCAGGCGCCCGCGAAGACCGCGCCGACCGTCGCCAGCGCGGCGGTGCGGCTGTGCCCCTCCAGCCGGCGGAGCACCAGCAGCTGGGAGAGCACGATCATCACGGTGTTTGCGGCCAGCGCCCAGGCCACCACGCGGGGTGTCACCTCCACCACCCGCACCGAGTACGCGGCGAAGCCCACCTCGATCTGCGCGTACCCGCAGGTGGTGAGCACCAGGCCGAAGACGACCAGCCGGCGGAACGGCCGGTCCCGCAACACCGTCAGGTAGCCACCGCTGACCGGGGTGACGCCGCCCTCCGGGACCGCGGTCGTGGCCGGGCGACGGCCGACGTGGGGCAGGGTGAGCAGGATCAGGGCGGGGGTCAGATAGCTCACCGCGTCCAGCACGTAGATCGCTTGGAACGTGGCCGGCCGGGCCACGTCGACCACCGCGCCGGAGATCAGGCCGCCGACGCCGATGCCGAGGTTGAGCAGGGCGAAGTTCAACCCGAAGACACGCTGTCGCTCACCGTCACCGGTGAGCGACGCCAGGATGGTGTTCTGCCCGGCCCAGATCGCCGAACTGCCGACCGCGACCAGGGTCATCACCCCGAACGCGGAGGCGGTCGAGTCGACCAGCGCCAGCGACCCGGTGCCGACCGCCTCGACCACCAGGCACGGCAGCACCACCCGCCGGGCGCCGAACCGGTCGATCAGCGTCCCGCCCAGCGGAGAGAGCGCCAACGTCACCGCGCCGAACCAGCCGATCACCAGACCCGCCCGGGCGTCGGTCAGCCCGCGTACGTCGGTCAGGTAGATGAACAGGAACGGCAGGGTGAGGCCGCGCCCGACCGCGGAGAGCAGCGTGCCGACCAGGATCCGGCGGGCTTCGGGACGGGCGGGCAGGGCGCGGCGCAGCATGGCTGGATTCTGTGCGGCGGGTACGACGGCCGCGACCCGTTTACCCCGCGCCCACCACGGTCGCGGAGCCGGAAGGTGAGCAAGCACACCCGGTCTGCCATGCTGGCCCGGTGAGCACGACCTGGCGCCACCTGCCCGCCCCGGCCCGCGAGATCGCCGAGACCGCCACGGACGCGGTCGCCGCCGCCCGGGACCGGGACGCGGCCGCGTACCGCCCGGCCGTCGAACGACTCGCCGTGGCCGACCGGGCCGGGCTGGTGCTCGGCGGCGCGGTGCGCCTGCTGCTGGAGGAGGGGCACCCGGACGGGTTGGACGGCGACGACGTGCGTCAGGTCCTGGAGCGCTGCGCCCGGTCGGCCGCCACGTGGTGGCCCGAGGTCGACCCGCACGTGCTGCTGGTGCTGCTGGCCGGCGCGCTCGGCGTCTACGACCCGGGCGACGACGAGAACCCGCCCGACCCGGCGGCCGTCGCCCGGCACGCCCCGCTGCTCGTGGCCGACCTGCTCACGGTCACCGGACGCCCGTTCGCCGACTACCTGAACGCGGCGTTCGCCGAGGTGGCCCGCACCGAACTGCACGACTGACCGGCCGACCCGGTCACGGGCTGGCGGCCAGGAAGACGAACGCGGCGAGCAGCACCAGGTGCACCCCGCCCTGGAGCACGGTGGCGCGCCCGGGCACCACGGTCAGCACGCCGGTCACCGCGGTCAGCGCGAGCAACGTCATCTGGGTGCCGCCCAGGCCCAGCAGCAGCGGGCCGTCCAGCCAGATCGAGGCGATCGCGATGGCCGGGATGGTCAGGCCGATGCTGGCCATGGCCGAACCGAGGGCGAGGTTGAGGCTGATCTGCACCCGGTCCCGTCGGGCCGCCCGGGCGGCGGCCAGCGTCTCCGGCGCCAACACCAGCAGGGCGATGACCACGCCGACGAACGCCTGCGGCAGGTTGGCCGCCTGGACGGCGGACTCGATCGCCGGGGAGATGGTCTTCGCGTCGCCGACCACCGCGACCAGCGCCACGACCAGCAGCGCCAGGCTGGCCAGGGCGGTACGCGTGGACGGCGGTTCGGCGTGCCCGTCGCCGTCGCGGTCCTCGGCCATGATGCTGCCCTCCTGGGTGACCGGGAGGAAGTAGTCGCGGTGCCGGCCGGTCTGCACCATCACGAAGAGCAGGTAGAGAGCCAGCGAGGCGACCGCCGCGAAGGCGAGCTGGGCGGGGGAGAACTCCGGACCGGGACGGCTGGTGGTGAACGTCGGCACCACCAGGCTGAGCGTGGCGAGGGTGGCCACCGTCGCCAGGGCCCCGCCGGTGCCCTCCGGGTTGAACACCGCCACCTGACGGCGCAGCGCGCCGAGCAGCAGGGCCAGACCGAGGATGCCGTTGCAGGTGATCATCACGGCGGCGAAGACGGTGTCCCGGGCCAGCGCCTGCGTCTTGTCCCCACCGCTGATCATCAGGGTGACGATCAGACCGACCTCGATCACGGTGACCGCGACCGCCAGCACGAGTGAGCCGTACGGCTCACCAACCTTGTGGGCCACCACCTCCGCGTGGTGCACGGCCGCCAGCACGGCGGCCGCGAGCAGTGCGGCCACCACGCCGATGAGCACACCGGGCAGCTCCCGGCCCCACGTGAGCACGAGCAGGAGCACGGCGACCAGGGGTACGACCGTGGTCCAATCGGTCAGGCGGGATCGGATCATCGCTGGCATCTGTCAACAATGCCAGGTGAATCGATCAACCGCCCGTGGCCGGACCCCTTCGCACCGCTTTCTTCCCGTCCCCGTTCGACGCCGCGAGCGCCGGCCGCCGTGGCGGTGCAACAGTCCACACCGCCCGGGCGTCCCGGTGGCAGGAGGTGGCCGATGGCTGGTGCCGAACCGGCGTTCGAGGAGTTCGTCCGGGCACGGTGGGCGGCGCTCGTCCGCTACGGGTACGTGCTCACCGCGAACCCGCACGACGCGGCCGACCTGACACAGGAGGCGCTCGCCCGGCTCGGTGCGGCGTGGGACCGGGTGCAGCGCCGGGACAACCCCGAGGCGTACGTCCGGACCACGATGGCGCGGCTGCACATCAGCCGGTGGCGGCGTACCCGTCGGGAGCGGCTGGTGCCGGACGTGCCCGACCGGCCGGTGGTCGATCCGGCGATCGAACGGGTCGACGCGTCGGACGAGCTGTGGCCGGCCGTGGCGGCGTTGCCGCCGCGGCAGCGCGCGGTCCTGGTGCTGCGCTACTACGAGCACCGGTCGGACGACGAGATCGCGGAGCTGCTCGGGATCTCCCGGGGCACCGTGCGCAGCCAGGCCGCCCGTGCCCTCGACAAGCTGCGCGCGAACGCGGCCCCGCACCACCAGCCGACAGCCGGGAGGCGAGGATGACCGACGAGCTTGAGCAACGGCTGACCGCGACCCTGGACCGGGCGGCGGAGGCCGCCCCGGTGCCGGCGTACGACCCGGTCGGGGCGGTCCACGTCCGCCGGCGTCGCCACCGACGCCGGCGGGTGGCCGCGGTCGCGGCGGCGGTCCTGATGCTGACCGGAGCGGCCGGTGTGACGGTGCGGCATCCGTCCGGGCCCGACCCCCGCCCCGCTCCCGGTCACTCGTTCGCGCCGGACCGGATCCCCGACTTCGCCCGGCTGCCCGAGCCCGGGCAGGTGTGGCCGGGCTCGGTGCACACGCTGCCGGCGACCCTGCCGGACGGCCACCGCTACGGCGTCGCCGCCCTGCTCGGCGAGGACCGCTACCTGGTGGCCCGGGACGGCTTCGTCGACGTGGCCACCCCCGCGATCTTCGACGTCCGCGGCGGCACGCTCACCGAGATCGGCGACGCGGCGGTGACCGACGGGCTGGTGCGGCCGAGCGTCCTGATGGTCCGGAGGGTGGGCGGACAGGTGATCTGGCTGCTCGAAGGCACCCGGAAGAACCGCTGGGGGCGGGAGCTGTGGGCGGCGCCGCTCGACGGCGGGGCCGCGCGGCTGCTGACCACCGTGCAGGCGCCGCGCTTCACGGTGGTCGGGGACCGGGTGGTCTGGGAGTACGAGGCGCCGGGCACCGCGGAGCGCCCGGGCGGCCCACTGGTCGACCTGCGGTCGGTGTCGCTGGCCGGCGGCCGGGTGACCCAGATCGCCGGCAGTGAGGGGCTCAGCCTGACGTACGTGGGTCCCTGGACCACCGACCAGCGACTCGGCACCGGCCTGACGGCCCGCGACGCGGGTGTGCTGCGCAACCTGGCGACCGGGCAGCGGCTGGACTGGCGGGCGAACCCCGATCTCCGGTACGTGCAGTGCAATCCGGCCTGGTGCAGCGGGCGGGACGCCGACGGCCGGCTGGGGTTGCAGGAACGCGACGGCAGCGGCCTGGTGCGGCTGCCGTACCGGGGCACGTTGCAGGCGACCGCCGGCGGCCGGGTGGTGGTGGCTGGCGTGAACGTGCCGGCCGGTGAGGCCACCGTCGTCTGGGACCGGGACACCGGCCGGGCGGCGGCGACGGTGCGGGCCCTTCCCGAGGGCTTCGACGGCGACGCGGGTCCCCACCTTCTCCAGCTGTTCGACTACGACCCCGAGGTGCTCACCCTGCGTACGACGGAGGCGGAGCTGGTCGTGCTCGACCTGGGAGCGATCCGCTGAGCAGGGCGGGCAGTGCGGTCAGGCTCGCGAACGAGGGCCCGTCCCAACCCGGGTCGGTGTCCTGGTGCTCAGTGGTCCGCAGCACGGTCATCCCGACCGCGGCGGCCCCGGCCAGCTCGCCGTCCGCGCCGTCGCCGACGTAGACGCAGTCGCCCGGGGCGACGCCCAGCCGCTCGGCCGCGTGGCGGTAGATCGCCGGGTCGGGCTTGGCCAGCCCGACGTCGCTGGAGAAGACCGCGATGTCGAAGCGGTGGGCCAGGGGGGTCCCGGGCCACGCCTCGGCGGTCTCGGCGGTCGCGTTGCTGATCAGGGCGAGCGGACGCCGGCTCGCGCGCAGCGCGTCGAGCACGTCCAGGACGGCGGGCGAGACGCGGCCCAGCACCCGGCGCGCGAGCGCCCGACGGTGCTCGGCGGCCCGGCTCACCTGCTCGTCGCTCGGCGTGCCGCCGAGCCGGCCGGCGAGGATCCGGATCGTCTCCTCGACGTCCCAGCGGACCAGCCGGTCCCGCCACGTCGCGTGGTACGCGGCGACCAGCGCGTCCGGCGGCACCCCGACGACGAGCGCCATCTCGCCGACCACCCGGTCGCGCTCGGCGTCGGCCCCGTGGACCAGGGTGTGGAACAGATCGAAGATCACCGGCCGGGCCATGCGGGCATCCTACTGAGACGGTGACCGCCGTCACCCCGGCGCTGCTCCGGAGACGCGGAACGTGCTTGCCGCAGACGGTTCGGGGAGGGAAGGGTACTGCGGGTGACGCACTCTCCCCACGGCCTGACCATCCCGTCAGGTCTCTCCCCTCAGCGTCGCCGCCTGCTGACCGAGCTCGCGGCCCGGAACGACGCGGATCACGGCGAGGACCTGCTGGGCCTGGTCCTCTCCGGTTCGGTGGGCCGGGGTGTCGCCACCGAGCGCTCGGACCTGGACGTCTACGTCGTTCTCACCGACGGGGGCATGGGCGGCCGCAGGACGACCCGATCCCCTGACGTCGACGAGATTCCGGTCCCGCTGTCCCAGCTGGAAGAGGTGCCGCCGTTCGGGAGCGGGGGCTGGTGGTTCCGCTGGTCGTTCGCCTGGGTCCCGATCCTCCTCGACCGCACCGAGGGTCGGTTGCCGGTAGCGCTTCATCGAGCGGCCACGGTCACGCCCGACGAGGCGGAGGCGATCCTGGTCGAGCACGACCGCCTGGACGGGTGGCTGAACTATGCCTACCGCGCCCTCAAGAGCGACCGGGACGGGCGCGGACTGGAACGCCGGCTCGATGCCGCCGAGTCGGTGCCCTGGTTGCTGGACGTCATCTTCACGTTGGCCGGTCGGGTGCGCCCCTACCACAAGTACCTGCCCTGGGAGCTGGGTGAACACCCGCTGCCCGGGTGGGAGGCGGGTGAACTCCTGTCCCTGCTGGAGGCGACCCTGGACGGCGATCCCGCCGCCATCCGGACCACCTTCGCGCGGGTCGAGAGCCTCTGCGCGACGTTCGACGACGAGCGTTCCGTGCCGGTGCTGACCCCCGTCTTCGAAGGCTGGGGAGACGAGCTGCAGATCTTCCGGAAGTGAACGGGCGGGAAGTGCGCGGCGGTGCTGGCTCGGGTCGCTGCGGGCCCTGCCCGGGATTGGGCACCAAGATGCACCAGAGGGCACATCCATGGATCGGATGTGCCCTCTGACCTCTGGTCGGGGTGGCCGGATTCGAACCGACGACCTCTTCGTCCCGAAGGAACCACCAGCCGTCGATGAGCTGCGCCAGCGGCAGGGCTGACCGGCCCGAACGGTCCACCGCAGTCCACGGACGTCCGGCGTTGCTCGCGCCTATCGTCACCCAGTTGGTCACCCAGCTCGGGTGGCAGACGTTGAAGCGGAACTTAGAGCCGCTACGCCGCGACCGGCGGAAGCAGATCCGAACGTCTCCTCACAGGGCGTCTCGGACAGCCACCGTTGTCCACTGCTTTCCGACGTTCAACAGTGTCTTGTGCCCCCCCGGGTGTGCCCCCACCAGCAGGGGAGGGCTAGGGCCGGGTCAATAGATGATGGCTCTACCGCGGAGGGTCAGTTCAGACCTTCCGAGGCTGGTGGGAGCTCGTTAAGCGTGCGACGATCAAGTGCGACTCGACCGACGGGCCAGGTACCTGAGTGGATCGACTCAAGTAGAGCGCCCGTGCCAGACCAAGAGCCGACGGCACCAGGAGCAGAATGGACGAGAATAAGGGTTCGGTGAGGCTGGCCTGGCGAGACATTGCCATTTGGTCAATCATCCTTTGCGTTGCCTTGGTGGCGGTGACTTCAGTCGTTGCGACGGTAAAAGACGTTGACACGCTGTCGGTGGTAGCACTTGCACTGGCCGTTATTGCCTTCGTCGCTCAAATCATCGTATTTATAGTGCAGGCCGCTGCGGCAAATGATCAGCAAATCAAGGCGCAAGACGTCTACGCTCAGACCATGAAGGCCTTAACCCTTATCGAGGAAAAGATGGAGGGCACGCGGCGAACGGTTAACACTATGAGCGAACAGTTACTGGCTCGCGTTCTCAGTGGGAGCTTGCCAGAATCCGTGGCCAAGGAGGCCATTGCAGGGGGTGTAGGCGACCCTCCCCCCATCGAGCAATCTCGTTCGACACCGCGCCAACGACCGGCAGGCAGAGTAGGGGCTCGCAACACTTCGGGCGTTAGTGGAAACCGACTGGTCTATCTTCCTCCCGAGAAAGACGAGGCGAAAAACAAAGAGATCGTCGAATTCATGCAGCGGTTTCCAACCGGG
Organism: Micromonospora sediminicola; assembly: GCF_900089585.1. NCBI lineage: Bacteria > Bacillati > Actinomycetota > Actinomycetes > Micromonosporales > Micromonosporaceae > Micromonospora > Micromonospora sediminicola. The sequence continues at coordinate 671,728 of NZ_FLRH01000003.1, forward strand.
GACGATATGGAAGCAGCGCGAGAAGCGTTGAGTGACATGACCCTTCAGGAGACCCACACCCTCCTACTACTTGCCGAGGATGAGATTCATAGTAGGCGGCCGGGATCTTCGCTTGGACCGGGACTTGGCGTCCTAGACGAAGCGAGGGCTAGTCGGCTTTTCGATAAGGGCCTAATTCGACAAGTCCGAGTCCCTAAAGAGCCAAACAAGGCGGTATTCGTACTAACTGACGCAGGACGGAACGTGGCGCGCGTATTCACCGGGACAGGCAGCCCGCCACCGAACTACCCGCGTGAGTTGCTTGACTTGGCACAGAACACCCGGGACTACCAGAAGCAGGTGAGGGAACGTAGACACAGTATCAATCCCAATATCCCACTTGATGAACTCTGATCCCTAGCCATCCTGTCTGCCGTCGACCCGCCCTCTTGGGGAGCGGGGGCCACCGCCTAGCCCGCCACGTCAAGCGGACCTTGACGCACAGACGGACGCTGCCGGGACGGGCTGAGTCGGCTTTCGTGTCACGGACCGTGCCCCCGGCGGACACCGCCACAGTGGCGCAGTTGACCTGACCTCGACCGGTATGGACCCGGCTCCTGGGGTCGGAGCTGGCCATCGACCGCCACCCCGCCCCCTCCCAGGTGAGCAGTTGACCTGACCGTGAGCGGGCTCGGAGCCGGCTCCTGGACGACAGGCATGCCCTTGGCGGACACCGCCCCCATGCTTGGGGCTTGCCGCGCGAACCCGGCGGCGCCTCACCTGCGCCGCGCTGCTCAAGCGCGGAGCGGCCGGCTGCCGACGACAGATCTCACCCCTCTCCCCGCTATCCCGTCTGCGGCGGCTCCGGGCTTCCCGCTCTCCGCGCCAGCCGCCGGGCGTGTTGCGTGGCCGGAGTCGGAGCGCCAGCGGAGCGACGGACGCGCGCCCAGGCGGCGGCGCGTGCGGCCCGTCTCGGGCCGCCTTGAAGACGTACAGAAAGTTCTCACCACTTCGCCGGCAGTCGCCTGTCGAGTCTCGGGACCTGCGTGACAGGTCAGTCTCGGGACGTGGGTGACACGTCCGGCTAGACGACTGCTAACTCTGGTGAGGGTAGCTGGCGATCAGTTGAGGGAGGTTTTCCTGCGACTGGCCGTCTGACGGGTTCTTCAGACGGGGGGGTCAGGGCTGCCCGAGGAGTGGGTAGGCACTTTCGAGTGCCGACAGGGCTGTGAGCATCGCTGGGATGTTGGTCTGGTCGAGGCCGGTGATGGCGAACGTCAGGCGGTTCCCGATGCCGGGATTGTCGGCAAGCTCTCCGGTGACGGACAGCGAGCCGTTCGGGCGGCAGGTCACGGTCAGTGAGATCCATTGTTCAAGTGAGGTGAGCACTGCTTCGCCGCGTAGTTGTTGGTTGATCAGCTCTAGCCCGTGTCGGAAGGTCTGTAGTTCATCGACACGTAGCCCGGCGGCGAGCTGTGCTGAGAAGCCGCCCACGTGGGCCGAGATCGGGCTGATCAGCCAGTTGCCGTCCCAGTAGTCGGTGCTGCCGGGGTGCATTCTTCCCATGACGCGGACCGTTAGATGGTCGTCGTTGGGGAGTCCGATGACCAGTTCGGGGGGTTCGGTCACGCCGGTGATCATGCCATCCCTTCCCGGGTGGACGTCTTCTGTCTGGGTGGTTCGGGTTTGCGGACCTTGAACCGGGCGATGGGCTTGGTGGTGGTGCGGGGCACTTCGCTGAGGAGCTGGTCGCCGTCGTGGACGCGGAAGGTGGTGTCGGCGGCTTCGACGGTGAGGGTGGTTCCGGCGTGGGCGATGCCGACGTGGATGCGTTGACCAGCGATGACCAGGGATCCTCGGCAGCTGACGCGGCGTTCGACCCGCAGGGGTTCGGGTGCCGGTGTTGGTGGTGGTCCGGCGGGGCGGGCGTCGCGGATGCGGGCGACTTCGGCCGGTGTCAGCGGGTTGGGCAGGCTGCGCAGCAGGACGCCGTCGGCGGTGATCTGCATGAGGCCGCGGTCGAGGCGGACGGTGACGCGCCTGCCGGCGAAGTGGTAGCCGACGGGGTGTTGCCGGCCGGCGAGGCCGATCAGGCCGGTGGCGTTGACGAGCCGTTCGACCTCGATCGGGGCGCCGGCCTGGATGGTGCCGGTGGTGATCGGTGGTGGCCCGGCCGGTTGGCCGTCGTCGGCGAGGATCTGGCGCAGGTGCGCAGGGGTAAGTCGGGACGGGACGGTCTTGAGTCGGACGCCGTCGACGAGCAGGTGAACGACGGTGGTGTCGGCCCAGAGGGTCACCGGAAGTCCGGCGCGGGTGGGGCTGAGCCAGAACTGCTGTCCGCAGACGGTGAGGTTGCCCGAGGCGGGAACGAGGCGGGTGACCTCTACGGCCAGGCCAACGTCCCCGCTGGCGGCCACCGGCACTGGCGGGGCGACGGCATGCCCGGCGGGTGCTGGAGGCGTCGGTGCCGGTGTTGCTGGCAGTGGCCGGCGGGGTGCAGGGATGGTGGTGGCCAGCGCTGGCGGCAGCCGCAGCGGCAGCTGTTCCTCAGCCGGCTGGGCGGTGAAACGGTCGGCCGGGAACGCCATCCCGAGGGACTGGTGCGGCCGTTCGGTGTTGTATTCGTGCCGGAACACGTCGATCGCTGCTTGGGCCTCTTCCGGGGTGGCCCAGACCTCGACGTCGTCGAGTAGTTCGCGTTGCAGGGTCTGGTGGAACCGTTCGACCTTGCCGGTGGTGGTCGGTGAGCGGGGCTTGGTCAGCCGGTGAGTGATGCCGTTCTCTCGGCAGATCCGGTCGAACATCACCTCACCGCCGCCGCGGCCGAACCGGGCAGTGAACTGCTTGCCATTGTCCGTGAGGACCTCTTCGGGAATCCCGAACCTGTGCAGGGCTTCGGCGAAGGCGAGACAGATCGCCCGACCGGTGGCCCGGCGGACCACGGCGGCGATGACGCAGAACCGGGAGTGGTCGTCCACGCCGGTGACGACCTTCGCCTCACCGCCATCGGCCAGCTGAATACCGCCGACGATGTCCATCTGCCACAGTTCCATCGGCCGGCCACGTTCCCATCGCCGGTAGTCCTCACGCCGACGCCGGCGAGGTGTCGGATCGACCAGGCCGTGCCGGATCAGCACCCGATGCACGGTGATCCGAGACGGGATCGGACCCGGGCAGTCACGACGGCCAAGCTCATAGAGCAGGCGACGGGCACCCCATCGCGGGTGATCCCGGCGCAGCTCACAGATCAGCGCCTCCACCTCAGGAGAAGTCTGGCCAGGCGAGGAACGCGGCCGGCTGGACCGGTCCGCCAGCCCTTCCAAGCCCTCGTCCTGATACCAGGCCAGCCAGCGGTGCACCGCCTGGCGGGAGACCCCGAATCGTTCGGCGACGTCCGTGACCGTGGATCCGGCAAGCACGTCCTGGACGGCTCGATACCGCTGTTCCATCACGCTCATCTCCACCAACACTCGGCGGAGTGTCACCCAGGTCCTGACACCGATGTGTCACGCAGGTCCCGAGACCGGACATCGCCGGCAGTCGCCGGCAGTCGGCCGGTCAAGGTACGGAACTGCTGCTCAGGCCGCGTAGACAGCGGTGGCGTCGTCGCTGCGCTTGTTGCGTGCCCATTTCATGCAGGACGGGTCGGCGGCCTCAATGGCGCGTACCCGGCGAATCAGCTCGGTCGGTCCGTGGCGCTGTAGGACGTCGAGCACGTCGGGCCAGTCGAGCAGTCCGAACAGGGCTACCAGGCGAGCAGCTCCGTCGGTGAGCACGGCGACTCGTCGGACGCTGTCGAGTGGGACTTCTCCGGTGATGGCGTGCTGAGCGGCGAACGGGTCGGCGGCTGCTACCCAGTAGCCGCCAGGCTGGTTACGGGCGGCTAGTTCGGCATGCTTCATCCGCAGCAGCGCGGCTTGCTTCTCGGCGGATCCGAACGGGTGCCGGTCGGCTTCCTCGCGTTCGGCGCGGGCAGTCTTGTCCACCCGGTCGTCGGTGATGACTTGGACGCCGTCGGCGGTGTCGATGAGGACCGTGACATCACCGAGTACCAGGTACTCCAAGGCGTTGTCCTTGAGCCTCACCATGGCTGTCCCTGCGGAGGGTGTGCCTGGATGGCTGAGGTCGCAGGTATCGCGGTGTTGATCGGCGGTCAACCGGATGCCGTACATCAGTGCGTTGGCCAGCGCGGAGTCTCGATCGGCGGCGAGGCCGGCAAGGGCTGAGCCAAGCTTCGCGGCGTACCAGGCGATGCCGTGGACACAGCCGGTACCTGTGCGGGCGGTGGCACCGTCGAGAACGACGATTAGGCCCTCGCTAGCCATGGCCCAATCCTCGTTTGACGACTTCGGGTTGCCGGCCTCAGACGCGGTGGCAACGCGCATCAGGCCACGCCCTCGCTGCGGTAGATCGGCGTCAGCGCGCCGACCTTCGTTACGGCCCTCTTCGCCCGGTCGTACGTGCAGCTCACCAGCAGGGAGAACCGGCGGTTTTTCACCTCTCGGTACAGCTCGTCCAGGTGGTCTTCCAGGTACTGCGCGACGCCGAGAGTGCCCATCGCGTGGATACCGGCGAGGTACAGGAACGTACCCCGCCCATCGGGACGGGGCAGCCGGCCGATGTATCCGTAGTCAACCGGCTCGCCACTGTCGGAGGGAGAACGGAACTCCTCGCCGGTCTGATGGTTCACCAGGTAGACGCCGCCGTCGTCCTTGCCAAAGCCGAGCTTCGGATCGGAAGCGAGCACCTGCCCGACAAACGGCAGGATCCGAGGACTGCCGACCACCACCAGGTTAGTTCGGTTCAGGTCGACCATGCCCGGTGGTGGCACCACCTCGTACTCCGTCTTCAAGCCGAGCCCCCGGGCGAGGTTCGACAGCTTCTCGTAGGCGGCCAGCATTTCCGCAGAGACGACCGCGTACGGGTCCTTCTTGCCCGCCTCGAACTTCCCACCTACGGCAACCGTGAGAGGGCCGGTTCCGAGCATCACCCGTTCCGGGCGAGGTCCAGACGACAGGAGTTGCCCCACTCGGGCGCGGGTCATGCCGACGACTTGGGCGATCTGTGCGTGCGTCATCCCCTGCGACACCATCTCGTCCAGCGCCTCGCGTCGCAGCCGCGACAGCTCGTTGACCGCCGCCTGGTGCTCATCGATCAGGTCGCTAGCCGTACGCGCTCTCTCGCCGGGATCTTGGATGCCGGCCAGGTCATGCGGGCTGATCGCCACGGGTCTCCTCCTGCTCGCCGCCTCGCTCCAGCGACACAACGAAGTTTATCGCACCACGGGGCTTGACTCACGCAAGAGCCCTTGCCTACTCTCGGTCACACATCGATGCGCAACCCCCCTTTACAAGGGATATGGGGAGCGCAAAGAAGGCCCCGACGGGATTGCGGCCCGTCGAGGCCCGGTGCATCGGCCCTCTGCGAAAGGAAACACGATGCCTGCCCAGCCTACCGTTCACCCTGCTCATTGCGCCTCGGGCAACTTCTCGGCGCTGTCTGATGCTCGCCTGCTCTCTGCTCTGGCGACGCTTCGCGACACGCTGGCCCCTGGAAAGGCGCTGAACCTGCCCGCAGTCCTCGATCGGACTGCTCTGCTGGCCTGCCTGTCCGTGCTCACCACGAACCCAACCACTGTCCCCGCACCGGACACCTCTGCCCGACCGCCGCGTCACAACTTCGCCGGCTACTGCATCATGTGCGGCCACCAGGGCTGCCAGTCCTCGGAGTGCATCTCCGACTTCACCCAGACCGCTTGGGGCGTCTGCGACCAGTGCCACGGCTACGGGGCTGACCCCGCCTCATCTCTCCCTTGTTCCTGCTGGGGCGGCCTCACCCAGGTCGATGCGGAGACGCTGGTGGTGGCCCGATGACGGCCACGTCGATCCGCCACCCTGGAACGGCGTTCGACACGCCGACTGGTGCTCACTCGCACCTGTCCCTTGCTGATCTTCGGCCCACCACCCTGCGCACCGTTATCAGTCCCTGCAACGAACGGCTCCGCGAGACTCTGCTCTCGCTCAACGAGTCGCCGGCTGACTTCGCCGCCAAGCTCGGCGTGGATCCGAAGACCGTCGAACGGTGGATCCTTAACGCCAACCGTCACCCGCACCCGCGTACCGCCTACCAGGCCGCGCGACTGCTCGATGTTGACGTCACCTACCTGTGGCCCACCATCCACGGCAACCGCACCAGCAAGATCGCTGGCACCGACGAACTCACCGCCTGCTGGCCCGGCCGGGCCACGGTCCCGCACGACCTGTGGCCCCGCCTGTTCGCTGAGGCCACCCGGCAGGTCGTCATCATGGGCGACTTCGGGCTACCCGACCTCATCCCCAACCTGCCCCGTCTCCTGGTCGCCAAGGCCACCCGGGGCGTTCAAGTGAGGGTCATCGTCAGCGACCCGCACACCGCCACCAACCCCATCGACACGGCCCGCGCCATCGCGGCCGAGGCCACCTACCTGCCGCTGGTCGACCAGGGCGTCACGGTCGCCCGCTACCCCGGCCACCTGTCCACCACGATCTTGCGGGTCGATGACGACCTGATCGTGCGAACCGGCATCGACGGCTGCCCCGCCGCCTTCGCCCCGGTCATCCACCTGCGAGCCCTGCCGAACGGGCCGCTGTCCCGGCTGTACCTGACCAGCCTCGACACCATCACCGAAACCGCCATCCCCGTCACCACGACCATGCGGGCGGTGGCCTGATGACCACCATCCCCGCTCCTGCCGGTTACCGCTGGCGTCAACCCCGGCTGATTCGGGGTTGGGAACCGGTCCAGCTCATCGGCCGTATGAAGATCCTCGCCGCCCGTGAGGGGATCGAGCTGCCGAAGACCTACCAGCTCATCCGCGACATCTACCTGTGGGAACACCACCGGGCCGACCTGCCCGCACCCGTGGCGTCCCTGCTCGGCCGGATCTTCGACGGACCCAACCCGTTCGCCACTGGCCCCATCACCCACCTACCGATGAAGGCGGCCCGCACCCGTGGCCGCTGACCTGATCGCCGTTGTCCCGGACCAGCGCACCACTACTGGTCCGGGGCTTCGGCCCCACCGCATCAGCTCGTCCGGGTCGTTCCTGGGCCGGGATGAGTCGGCGTTGCTGCGGGCTGCCGGACCGGACTACTTCGGGTGGTTGGAGCACGTCCAAGCCGCCGCGGGCTGCTCCCACCCGATCCGCCTGTCCGGGGAAATCGCCACCGTCGACCGCGCCACCGGGCAACTCCTGACCACGACTGCCACGGCCGACCTGCCGGACGGGGAGATCTACAAGCCGTGCGGCAACCGCCGTCACGCCGTCTGCCCGTCCTGCGCCCGCACCTACCAACGCGACGCCTACCAACTCCTGCGCGCCGGCCTCGCCGGCGGTAAGGGTATCCCTGACACCGTCGCCGGCCACCCGGCGGTGTTCGTCACCCTGACCGCACCGTCGTTCGGCACCGTGCACACCCGGGCCGTGAAGCGCCACACCTGCGCCGGCCGCCGCCGCTGCGACTGCCGGGCCGAACCCTGCCACCCCCGCCGCGCCACAGACCCCACCGCCCGCCCGTGCGAGCACGGGCAACCCACGGTGTGTTGGGCCCGGCACGAGGACGACGATCCCCGGCTCGGCCAGCCGTTGTGTCTGGACTGCCACGACTATGCCGGGCAGGTGGTGTGGAACCACTCCGCGCCGGAGTTGTGGCGCCGCACCAGCGAAGGCATCCGCAAACGCCTGCACGCCCGCGCCCGCCAGCTCGGTCTACCGCCGGTCGTCCAGGTGACCGACAGCGGCACGGTCCGCCGTGTAGCACCGGTCAAACCGTCGTTCGGGAAGGTCGCGGAGATGCAACGCCGGGCGGTCGTGCACTACCACGCGATCATCCGCCTCGACGGCGTCGACGTCGATCCTGACGCCATCGTGCCGCCGGTCGGCCTCGGCGTCGACGACCTGGCCGCCGCCGTGAAGCACGCCGCCGCGACTGTCGCGTTCACCACCCGCCCACACCCCACCAACCCGGCCGGGTGGCACATCACCTGGGGCGACCCAGACAAGGGCATCGACGTGCGCACCATCACCGCCGACGGCGAGGTCACCGACGGAAAAGTCGCCGGCTACCTCGCCAAGTACGCCACCAAGAGCACCGAGGCCACCGGGCACGTCTCCCGCCGCCTCGACAGCGACGTAATCGACCTCTACGCCAACGAGCACGGCACCCACCCCGAACGCCTCATCGACGCCTGCTGGACCATCGGCCAGCACCGCGACTGGCAGATGCTTCGACGCTGGGCGCACATGCTCGGCTTCGGCGGCCACTTCCTCACCAAGAGCCGCCGCTACTCCGTCACCTTCCGCATCCTCCGCGACGCCCGCATCATCTGGCGACGCACCGAACTCGGCCACGAATACGCCGAGCAACCCGAGGAAACGACCTTGATCATCGGCCTCCTGTCCTACGCCGGCTCCGGCTGGCGCACCACCGGAGACGCCCTCCTGGCTAACACCGCCGCCGCCATGGCCCGCGAGCGCCGCGAGACCGCACGAGAGGAGTTCGCCGCTGTCGCCTGACCCGCCCACCGATTCACCGTCAAGACTTGCTTGACGGTCGACCGCATAACCGGAGAGAGGACGCCCATTGCCCACCACCCTGACCGCACCCGAGAGAAAGGCGCTCTACCGCATCCCCGAAGCCATGACCCTGCTCAGCCTGTCCCGCTCGGTCATCTACGAACAGATCCGCTCCGGCCGCCTGCGCACCGTTCGACAAGGCCGAACCCGCTTGGTGCCGGCCGCCGCGATCACCGCCTACGTCGACCTGCTCGAACTGGAAGCCACGAAAGGAGGCACCCGATGACCACCCGCCGCGCCCGAGGAGAAGGCGGCCTGCACTGGGACGAATCCCGGCAACGCTGGATCGCCACCGTCACCGTCGGCTACACCCCGGCCGGCAAGCGCATCGTGCGCAAAGGCAGCGGCAAGACCAAGACCGAAGCCCGCACCAAACTGCGGGAGAAGATCCGCGACTACGAAGACGGGCTCGCCATCGCCGAGCACCACTACACCGTCACCGAAGCCGTCACTGACTGGCTCACCTACGGACTCAACGGCCGATCAGATCGCACCAAGACCAAGTGCGAGATCCTGTGCCGAACCCACATCCTCCCGGCGTTGGGCGCTCGGAAGCTGCGCGAGCTTCGCGCCCAGGACGTCGACCGGTGGCTGACCGACAAGGCCGCCACCCTTAGCACCCGGACTCTCCGCGATCTGCACGGGTGCCTCAACCGCTCGGTCAACCGAGCCATGGCCCGGGACAAGGTGAAGCGCAACGTCGTCGCGCTGTGCTCCGTCCCGCGCGGCCAGGAGGGCCGGCCCTCCAAGTCCCTGACTCTCGATCAGGCCAAGGCGGTCCTCGATGCTGCGGAGGGGACCCGGCTGCACGCCTACGTCGTGCTCTCGCTGCTGACCGGCGCGCGTACCGAGGAGTTGCGCGCCCTGACGTGGGATCGCGTGGACCTGGATGGCCGAGCCGACATCGATCCGCCGCTGCCGCCCTCCGTGCAGGTGTGGCACTCCGTCCGGGCTGGCGGCGACACCAAGACCAAGAAATCCCGACGCACCCTGGCATTGCCTGCCCGGTGTGTCTCCGCGCTGGCCTTGCACTGTCAGCGTCAGGACCAGGAGCGCAAGACTGCCGGCAAGGACTGGCATGCGCTCGGACTGGTCTTCGCCACCACGGTCGGCACTGCCCTTGATGCGGCCAACGTCCGCCGGGCCTTCCGCCGCGTGGTCACCCTGGCCGGCATGGATCCGGCCGCCTGGACTCCTCGTGAGTTGCGGCACAGCTTCGTGTCGCTGCTTTCCGACAGTGGGGTCAGCCTGGAAGCCATCGCCGACCTGTGCGGCCACTCGGGCACCACTGTCACGGAGAAGGTCTACCGTCACCAGCTCCGGCCGGTGATGCTCCAGGGCGCGGCGGTCATGGATCGCATCTTTGCGCCGACTGCTGAGGCGTAGTCACTCAGTTGGTCACCCAGGATGCACGAGAGGGCACATCCATGGATCGGATGTGCCCTCTCACCTGGTCGGGGTGGCCGGATTCGAACCGACGACCTCTTCGTCCCGAACGAAGCGCGCTACCAAGCTGCGCCACACCCCGAGGCGTGCCGACAAATAGTAGCCCACCCGCCTCCGTGGTCAAACTCGGTACCCCCGCCTCGTCGCCGGCGTCCGATCTTGGTACGCGGCCGCCCTCCCACGGGCCGGCGCGTACCAAGATCTGCCGAGCGATCCGTCAGCGGGAGATCAGGGTCAGGATGCTCGCCTCGGGCGGGCAGGCGAAGCGGACCGGGGCGGTGGGGTGGGTGCCCAGGCCGGCAGAGACGTGCAGCCAGGAGTCCGAGGCGGGCCAGCGGTGCAGCCCGCGCGCCATCGACCGGGGCAGCCCGCAGTTGGTCACCAGCGCGCCGTACCCGGGCACGCAGACCTGCCCGCCGTGGGTGTGCCCGGCGAGCAGCAGTCCGAAGCCGTCGGCGGCCATCCGGTCCAGTACCGCCGGTTCCGGCGAGTGCGCCAGGGCGATCGACAGCGCGGCGGAGTCGCCGACCGGACCGGCCACGGCGTCGTAGTCGTCCCGCTCGATGTGCGGGTCGTCCACCCCGACCAGTTCGATCTCCCGGCCGCCGGCCTTGAGCGTGGTGCGGGCGTTGTTCAGGTCGGCCCAGCCGGCGCCGGTGAGGATGTCGCGCAGTTCCTGGTACGGCAGTGCCACGCCCTCGGTGTACTCCCGGTTGGGCAGGAAGTAGGTGAACGGGTTCTTCAGCACCGGCCCGGTGTAGTCGTTGGAGCCGAAGACGAAGGCGCCGGGCAGGTCGAGCAGGGGTTGCAGGGCGCGCAGCACGCCGGGCACCGCCTTCGGGTCGGCCATGTTGTCGCCGGTGACCACCACCAGGTCCGGGTCGAGCGCGGCCAGCGAGGCCACCCAGTCCTGCTTGCGGCGCTGGCCGGGCATCATGTGCAGGTCCGACAGGTGGAGCACGCGCAGCGGTTCGGCGTCGGTCGGGAGCACCGGCACGTCGTACCGGCGGAGGGTGAACAGGTTGCGCTCGACGAGCGACGCGTATGCCAGGGTGGCCGCGCCGACGGCGGCGGTCCCGGCCGCGAGCCGGAATAGTGTGCGCTTTCGCATGGCGTTCAGGGTAGTTTCACCGTCCATGAGCACGCTGAAGGACCGTCTCACCGCCGACATGCGCGCCGCCCTGAAGGCGCGCGACGAGCTGACCACCTCCACGCTGCGGATGGCCCTCGCGGCCGTCGGCACCGCCGAGGTCGCCGGCCGGGAAAAGCGCGAGCTCAGCGACGACGAGGTGCTCGCGGTGCTGACCAAGGAAGCGAAGAAGCGGCGCGAGGCGGCGACCGCCTTCGCCGACGCCGGGCGCGCCGAGCAGGCCGGCAAGGAGACCGCCGAGGGTGAGGTGCTGGAGCGCTACCTGCCGAAGCAGCTCTCCGACGAGGAGCTGGCCGGGCTGGTCTCGGGGGCGCTCGCCGCGGGCGGCTTCACCGGCAAGGCGCAGATGGGCCCGGCCATGAAGGCGGCCCAGGGCGCGGTGGCCGGCCGGGCCGAGGGCGGCCGGGTCGCCGCCGAGGTACGCCGCCAGCTCGGCCTCTGACCGCCGCTGACCAACGGAACGGGCGGGCACCCTCACGTGGGGGTGCCCGCCCGTCGTCGTCGCTCGCCGGTCAGCCGCGTGGGCGTCCCGGCCGGCCGTTGCCGTTGCCCGGGGGAGCGGGGGGACCACCCGGGTTGGCGGTGTTGCCGGGGGTGGGCGCGCCCTGGCCGGAGCTGACCTCGATCAGGACCACGCCGCCCTTGATGGTGCGCCCGTCCGGGCTGGTGCCGGCCGCGGTGCCGGCCGGGCACTCCGACGGCACCTTGTTGCTGGAGACCACCGGCTCGAAGCCGGCACCCTTCAGCCGGGACTTCGCGGTCTCGACGGACTCGCACTTCACGCCGGGGATCGAGCGCTGGTCGCCCAGGACGATCTTGCCGTTCGGCGGGGTGAAGTCCTTCCGCTCCTTGCCCTTCATGGCGTCGCGCAGCGTCTCGTAGACCGCCGGGTTGATGCCGTTCGGCACGTCGTGGCCCATCTCCTGGGTGGTCTGGGCCCAGTCCGGGTCGGCCATGATGCCGGCCACGGCGTACTGCTTGGTCATGGCGACCAGCGAGGAGGTCTTCTCGCCGTCGGTGGTGCCGGACTTGCCGGCCACCGGCGCCTTCACGATGCCGCGGACGTTGCCGGCGGTGGCGGTGCCGCACTTGGAGGTGGAGGAGCGGTCGCCGACCGGGCAGCGGGCGGCGTCCACTGCGGCGCGGGCCACCTCGGTGCTGATCCGCTGTTCGCAGTGCGGCTTGGCGATGTCGAGCTTCTCGCCGTCCGGCCCGCGGATCTCCTGCACCGGGATCGGCTCGCAGTATTTCCCGTCGGCGGCCAGCGTGGCGTAGGCGTTGGCCAGCTCCAGCGGGGTGGTCTGCGAGACGCCGAGGCTGAACGCGCCCCACTGGTGGGCGTTGGCCGCGAGCTGAGCGTCGCTGGACGAGCGGAACGAGATGCCCATCTTCTGCGCCGCCTTGACCGCGTTCTCCGCGCCGACCCGCTGCTGCAGGTCGATGAAGAACGTGTTCACCGAGAAGCCGAAGCCGCTCCACATGGTGTGCGGGCCGGCCATCGACTTGTTGGCGTTGGTCGGACAGTACTTGCTGGTGCCCTTGCAGGCGGCCGGCGAGTTGAACTCGACCGGGTAGTCGGACTTGAACTGCTGCGGCGCGTTGATGGTGTAGCTGAGCGGGTAGCCCTTCTCCAGCGCGGCCACCAGCGTGAAGATCTTGAAGGTCGAGCCGGCCTGGTAGCCGGCGATGCCCGGGCCGCCGGTGATCAGCGGGTTCACCGTGTTCGGGTAGTTGCCCCGGATCTTCTTCTTGGCCTTGCGCGGGTCGCTGGAGAGCTTGTTCTGCGGGTTGTTCGGGTCGTCGATCTTGAAGTTCCGGTTCACCGCCACGGCCCGCACCCGGCCGGTGCCGGGCTCGATCACGGCCACCATCCGGGCCGCCTTGCTGCTCTCGCTCAGGTGGTTGCGCACCGCCTTGTCGGCGGCCTTCTGGGCCTGCACGTCGAGGCTGGTGACGATGGTGTAGCCGCCGCTCTTCAGCCGCCGCTCGCGGTCGTACGAGGTGCCGCCGAACGTCTCCTGCTGGAGCCACCAGCGGTAGAAGTAGTCGCAGAAGAAGCCCCAGGAGCGGGTGTTGGTCTGGACGCAGCCGTTCGGCGTGCGCTTGTCCTTCACCTTGAGCTTGACCTTCTTGGCGGCGTCCGCCTCGGCCTGGGTGATCGCGCCGATCTGCACCATGTTCTGGATGACGTAGTCACGCCGGCCCACCGCGTCCGGGTAGCCGGCCTTGGTGGTGGGGTTGAAGTCGGTCGGCGCCTTCACCAGGCCGGCGAGCATGGCCGACTCCTGGATGTCGAGCTTGCTCGGCGGCTTGCCGAAGTAGACCTGGCTGGCGGCGTAGATGCCGTAGGCGCCGTTGCCGAACGCGGCGATGTTCAGGTAGCGCTCCAGGATCTCGTCCTTGGAGAGCTCCTTGTCGACCTGGAGCGCCAGGCTCATCTCGCGCAGCTTGCGGGTGCTGGTGTCCTCGGTGGCGGCGACCACGTCGGCCGGGTGGGTGGCCGAGTAGGAGATGGCCAGCCGGACGTACTGCATGGTGAGCGTCGACGCGCCCTGCCGGGACGAGCCGGCGGACTGGTTGTTGACGAACGCCCGGGCCACGCCGTTGAGGTCGACGCCGTTGTGCTTGTAGAAGTCGTGGTCCTCGGCCGCGACGATGGCCTTCTGCATGTACGGCGAGATGTCCTTGAGCTTGACGTCCTTGCGGTTCTCGTCGTACATGGTGGCCAGCGGCGTCTTGCCGTCGGAGGCCAGCAGGTAGGTGATCTGCGGGGCCCGGGCCACCGTCAGTTCCTTGGGCAGCGCGCCGAATGTCTCGGCACCCGCCTTGGCGGCAAGTCCGGACATCGCCACTGCGGGGAAGGCCGCCGCGGCGACCACCACGCCGGCCAGCAGGCCACAGATCAGTAGCGATGCGGCGTTGGTAAACACGTTGTGGTCACGTTTCCGCATCCAGGTCACCTCGACAGGGTACGCGAGCAGGGATCGGCGGGCGCGCGGGGAACTTTCCCCATTTCCTGCACGCGCCGGCCTCGTTGTGCTAAACGCACGAGCCCTGGTGCGGGGTTGCGTGAGATCCGCAGAAGTGTCCTCCGGACTCCACGTGCGGCGCAGCGTTTTCCCGTACCCGAGCCGGGTAGACGGCGGGCGAAGGCCCGGGAAGCCGGGAGTGTCCGGAATGATGGATTTAGCCGACAACGTTGCGTAATCGGGCGACTACACAGCATGATGGTGGCGGCGACCGCAGCCACACGTCGTCCGCGCCGCCCTGGGGAGGCCGGGCGGACGACCGGGGGGTCCGAAGGGCTGGCTGCTCGCGCGAAGTCGGTAGGTACTGCAAGGGGGGACGTGTACAGATGGGCATGATCACTGACTGGCCGTCACTGGCGGCGTGTCAGAACGGGGACCCGGACGCGTTGTTCGTACAGGGCGCCGAACAGAACGTGGCGAAGAGGATCTGCCGGAGCTGCCCAGTTCGGTACGAGTGCCTGGCCGACGCGCTCGACAACCGGATCGAGTTCGGTGTGTGGGGTGGCATGACCGAACGCGAGCGACGCGCGCTGCTGCGGCGGCACCCGCAGGTGACCAGCTGGCGCAAGATGTTCGAGGCGGCCATGAAGAAGAACGCCAAGGAGAAGGCCGGCAAGGACAAGGTCCTGGTCACCACGGCCAACTGACCGGACCGGTCAGCTCCGGCTGATCGCCTCACCGATCGTCCGCAGCCCGTCGACGTCGTGCACGTCGGCGGGCTGCGCCGTCACCGACACCGCCGGCACCGCCGGGAACGCCTCGGTGAAGCGGGCCGCCACCTGCTGCTCGCGTACCGCCTGCTGGGCCAGCGCGGCGTGCGCGCGCAACACCTCGACGGTGCCCTCGTGCCCGCCCTCGGCCGCCAGCCGCTCCGCCGCGGCCAGGCTCTCCGCCGCGGTCAGCTCCGGCACCGCGGGCTCGTGCACCCGGTTGAGCACCAGCCCGGCCAGCGGCATCCGCTCCTCACGCAACCGGCCCGCGAAGTAGGCCGCCTCCCGGACCGCGTCCGGCTCCGGCGCCGCGACCAGCAGGAACGCCGTCTCCCCGGCCTGCAGGATCCGGTACGTCTGCTCGGCCCGCTGCCGGAACCCGCCGAACATCGAGTCGAGCGCGGCGACGAAGCCGGACAAATCGGTGAGCAGCTGCGCGCCGAGCACCTTCTGCACCACCTTCGAGAACATCCCGAAGCTCGCCGTCACCAGGCTGAACATGCTCCGCCCGCCGGTGCGCGCCGGGGCCAGCAGCAGCCGCAGCATCCGGCCGTCGAGGAACCGGGACAGCCGGGCCGGTGCGTCGAGGAAGTCGAGCGCGGAGCGGGACGGCGGCGTGTCCACCACGATCAGGTCCCACTCGCCCCGGGCGTGCAGCTGACCCAGCTTCTCCATCGCCATGTATTCCTGCGTGCCGGCGAAGGTGGAGCTCATGGCCTGGTAGAAGGGGTTCGAGAAGATCTCCACGGCCTTGGCCGGGTCGGTGTGCTGGAGCACCACGTCGTCGAACGTGCGCTTCATGTCGAGCATCATGGCGTGCAGCTCGCCGCCGCTGGACTCGACGTCGATGCCCTTGACCTGCCGGGGCGTGTTGTCCAGCTCGGTCAGGCCGAGCGACTGGGCCAGCCGGCGGGCCGGGTCGATGGTGAGCACCACCGTCCGTCGGCCGTGCTGCTCGGCCGCGCGCAGCGCCAGCGCCGCCGCGGTGGTCGTCTTGCCCACGCCGCCCGCCCCGCAGCAGACCACGATCCGCACGCCGGGGTCGGCGAGGATCTGGTCGACGTCCAGCGGAGGCGCCGCGTCTTCGGAAGGCACCAATCGAGCGTATCGGTCCCGAGGGCGTCTCTGCTCCGTGCCGGCCGCAGGTGTGAGTCAATCCGCCCGGACGAGGACCTCGGCCAGCGTCTCCAGCCCGGCCCGGTCGACCCCGTCGGGCAGCAGCGGCAGCTCGGTCAGGGGCAGCCCCAGCTCCACCAGGTCACCGCGGAGCGAGTCCTCCAGCTCACGGCGTACCCGCTGGTCGCGCGCCTCGGCGGCGAGACCGGCCACGGTCCGGGCGTCGGTCGGCAGACCGGCGGCGGACAACCCCCGCTTCAGCTCCGCCGCGGTCACCGCGCGGCCGGCGGGCACCGGCGGGCGGGCGCCGTTGACGATCACCCGGCCGACCGGGAAGCCGAGCTGGGTCAGCTCGGCGACCGCGTCGAGCGTCTCCTGGACCGGCATCTCCTCCAGCAGCGTCACCACGTGCACCGCGGTCATCGGCGAGCGCAGCAGCGCGGACACACCCTCGCTCTGGGTCTTGATCGGGCCGACCTTGGCCAGCCGCGCGGTCTCCGCCGTGACGTTGAGGAAGCGGCCGATCCGTCCGGTCGGTGGAGCGTCCAGCACCACCGCGTCGTATGCCCGACGGGACCCGCTGGTGCGGGTGGTCGCCTCCTTGACCTTGCCGGTGAGCAGCACGTCCCGCAGGCCCGGGGCGATGGTGGTGGCGAAGTCGATCGCGCCGAGCTTGCGCAGCGCCCGGCCGGCGGCGCCCAGCTTGTAGAACATGTCCAGGTACTCGAGGAGCGCCGCCTCGGCGTCGACCGCCAGGGCCCGCACCTCACCGCCGCCCGGCGCGTCGGTGAGGTGCCGCTCCTCGTACGGCAGCGGTTCGGTGCCGAAGAGCTGGGCGATGCCCTGCCGCCCCTCCACCTCGACCAGGAGGGTGCGCCGGCCCCCGGCGGCCAGCCCGAGGGCCAGCGCTGCGGCCACGCTGGTCTTCCCCGTGCCGCCCTTGCCGGTCACCACGTGCAGGCGGGCCGGCCATCCGCCGGCGGTCTCGGCCGGCTGCTCACTCGCTGCCACCCGTCGAGCCTAACCAGCCCGGCGGATCAGGCGACCTCGCAGACCCACCAACCCGTCTTCTGCACCACGGTGAAGCGCAGTTCCTGGTCGGCGACCTTCTCGTCGGCCGTGGTCATGGTGACCCGGGTGGAGACCGTGGCCCGGTCACCGGTCTGGTTGTCGACCACCGGGTTGGTCCAGCGGAACCGGGGGTTCTGGTACTGCCCGGCGTACTTCTGCACCTCGGCGACCTTGGCCGCGATCTTCCGGTCGTCGCGGGCCGCGGAGCAGACGAACGTGGCCGCCTTCTCGGCGTCCCGCTCCTGGTAGACCGCCTTGAGGAAGCCCTCCACCGCCACCTGCGGCTCCTTCGCGCCCCGGCCGTCCTCGCCGTCGCGCAGGGCGAGGAACGCGGCCGTCCCCCCGCCGCCGCAGAGCAGCACCGCCGCGGCCAGCACGAGGGAGGCGATCAACAGGGTCGGACGCTTGCGCGGCGGCGGCCCCGCCGGGTACGCCGGGTGGCCGGGACCGGACCCGGGCGGCGGTGTGGCGCCGGGGGCCGGAACGCCGGGCCCGGGCGGCGTGAGGCCGGCGGGCGCCGGCTGCGGGATCGGGTCGCCGGGCGTGCCGGTGGCGCCCCCGACGGGCGGTTGGGTCATGTGTCTCCCCCGGGTTGCGGCGCGCCCGTCGCCGCCCCAGGCGACGGGCACGGGGTCGAGGTGCGGGCGAGCGACGGCGCGCGCCCAGTCCGGAAGGGTAGCGGTCGCCGGGCCGCTTGCCAGCCCCGCGTACGCCCGTGCCGGGCGCCGCGTCGTCGTCGCGTTCCGGACCAGCCTTGTGTCGCATATGTGACTTGACGTGATCAGGCGTGCGCGTCCCGTTGCCGGGACTGGCTCCAGGTCCTACGTTCGTCGCGACGCGGGGGGCCGGACCGGGGAGGTCCCGAGCCGGACGGTGGTGGTGGTGAACAGGTACGACGCCCGGAGGCAGCGGATGCGCGACGCGGAGAACATTCCCCGAGCCCAGTTCCCCGGCGACCGGGCCGGGCGGCCCGGCGACGCCGAGGTTCCCGGCGCGGGCACGCCGTTCAACGAGCGGTCGTACCGGCCCCCGGTCGAGGTGGTCCGCACGCTGGTCCGGCCGGCCGGGCGGGGTCGCGACGAGGAGGAGCCCGGCTACGTCATCCACCTGCCGGTGCGGGTGCCCGACCTGGCGGCGGCCACCGCGCTGGCCGGGACGGTGGCCACCTCGCTGGGCTTCCTGGTCGAGCTGGACGCCGGCGAGACCACCGTCTCCACCGCCGACGACCAGAACAACCGGCACCGCGTCTTCTGCGACCTGCTGCTGCCCGACCGCAGTCGCTGCCCGCAGCGCTACGAGCACGAGGGCCCGTGCGGCGAGCCGCCCGCGCCGGAGCAGCGTCCCGCGTCCCGCTGAGGGCGGCGGACCGTAGGCTGTGCCTGACCGAAGTCCAAGTCAGGCAAGGGAGCCTTCCTCCGATGCAGAAGTGGGAATACGCCACGGTCCCGCTGCTGGTCCACGCGACCAAGCAGATCCTCGACAACTGGGGCGAGGACGGCTGGGAGCTGGTCTCCGTGGTGCCCGGCCCGAACCCGGAGCAGCTCGTCGCGTACCTGAAGCGCCCGAAGGGCTGAGTGTGAGCGCGAGGAGTGAGCCGGGGTTGCGAGCCCCGCAGTCGCGAACGAAGGACATCGACGCATGAGCAACGGACCCCACGCGAAGCTCGCCGAGCTCGGTCTCGACCTGCCCGAGGTGGTGCCGCCGGTGGCCAGCTACGTGCCGGCCGTCCAGTCCGGGCAGCACGTGTACGTCTCCGGTCAGCTCCCGATGGCCGACGGCAAGCTGCTCGCCACCGGCAAGGTCGGCAACGGCGTCTCCGCCGAGCAGGCGAAGGACCTGGCGCAACGGTGCGCGCTGAACGCGCTCGCCGCGATCGACGCGCTGGTCGGCCTCGAGAACGTGGTCAAGGTGGTGAAGCTGACCGGCTTCGTGGCCAGCGCGTCCGGCTTCACCGGTCAGCCCGGCGTGATCAACGGCGCCTCCGACCTGTTCGGGTCGGTCTTCGGCGAGGCCGGCCGACACGCCCGCAGCGCGGTGGGCGTGGCCGAACTCCCCCTCGACGCCCCGGTCGAGGTCGAGGTCATCGTCGAGGTGGCGTAACGCCCCGTCCCCGTGATCTTGCAGTTCCCGCCCCGGCACAAGCCCCAGACGGGGACAAACCCGGGGCCGGACCTGCAAGATCGCGGGGAGTGGCGGGCGGAGTCGTACGATCGCTGCCATGGGTGGGCGTGTGAGCGGGGCCGCAGGGGCGCTCGCGGATGAGCTGCCCGGGTGGGTCTCGCTGCTGCGGGCGCCGAACCCGGGGCCGATGACGCTCGACGGGACGAACACCTGGGTGCTGCGGGCCGGCCCGGACGCGCCGGCCGTGGTGGTCGACCCGGGGCCGGCCGACGAGGCGCACCTGGCCGCGATCGCGGCCCACGGGCCGGTCGGGCTGGTGTTGATCACGCACGGGCACGCGGACCACACCGAGGGGGCGCCCCGGCTGCGCGAGCTGCTCGGCGGCGTGCCGGTGCTCGCCGCCGACCCGGCGCACACCGCCGGCGGGGCGCCGCTGACCGCCGACAGCACGTTCGACACGGGCCTCGACGTCCGGCTGCTGAGCACGCCCGGGCACACCGCCGACTCGGTCTGCCTGCTGGCCGCGCACGGCGACGAGCGGGTCGTGCTGACCGGCGACACCATCCTGGGCCGGGGCACCACCGTGGTCGCCCACCCCGACGGCAACCTCGGTGACTACCTGTCCAGCCTGGAGCTGCTCTCCACGTACCGCGGGGTCCGGGCGCTGCCGGGCCACGGCCCGGCGCTGGCCGACTGCGGCGCGGCGGCCGAGTTCTACCTGGCCCACCGGCGGGCCCGGCTCGACCAGGTGCGTGCCGCGGTGGCCGCCGGCGCCGCCACCGCGCCTGAGGTGGTCGCGGTGGTCTACGCCGACGTCGACCGGTCGCTGTGGTGGGCCGCCGAGTGGTCGGTCCGCGCCCAGCTCGAATACCTCGGGGTGGAACAGCCGTGACCTGCCCGGTGTGCGGGACCGTCGCCGTGCCCGGCGCGCGGTTCTGCCACAACTGCGGGGCCGCGTTGCCGGCCGCCGCCACGCTGCCGGCCGCCGAGCGCCGGGTGGTCACCGTGCTCTTCGGCGACCTCTCCGACTTCACCTCCTGGTCGGAGGACCTGGACCCGGAGCGGGTCGGCGCGGTCACCGACCGGGTGCTGGCCGCGCTGGCCGGCGCGGTCAAGACGTTCGGCGGGCACGTCGACAAGCTCACCGGCGACGGGATCATGGCGGTCTTCGGCGCGCCGGTGGCGCACGAGGACGACGCCGAGCGGGCGGTGCGGGCCGCGCTGTCCATGCAGCGGGCGGTCCGCCGGGTGCTCGACGACGAACGGGGCGGCGGCGCGCCGCTGGGCCTGCGGGTCGGGCTCAACACCGGCGACGTGATCGCCGGGATCCAGGCGGCCATCGAGTACACGGTCATCGGCGACACCGTGAACACGGCGGCCCGGCTGGCCGACGCCGCCGCGGTCGGCGCGGTCTACGCCGGCGGGCGGACCTCCGCCGCCACCCGGCACGTGGCGTCCTGGCGGGCGCTGCGCCCGTTGCGGCTCAAGGGCAAGCGCGAGCCGGTCGAGGCGTACGAGCTGCTGGGCCTGCTGGACGCGCCGGGCACCCGCTCCGGACTCGGTGACGAGGCCCCCTTCGTGGGCCGGGAGACCGAGATCGGCCGGGTCGCCGGCCGGCTCGCCGAGGTGATCGACCGGGGTGAGCCCCGGGTGCTGCTGGTGACCGCCGAGGCGGGCATCGGCAAGTCCCGGTTCGCGGCCGAGGTGGAACGCCTCGCCGCCGGCTACGACGTCGGCGCCGGGAGGTACGCGGCGCACACCGGCGCCCGGGTGCTCTCGGTCCGCTGCGCCGCGTTCGGCGAGCGCCGCCGGCTCGCGCCCCTGGCCGACCTGGTCCGCGCGGCGGTCGGCCTGCCCAACGACGCGGCGACCGCGATCACCCGGGCCGCCGTCGAGGAACGGCTGCGCCGGCTCGGGCAGCGCCTCGCCCGACTTCCCGGCGACCTGCCGCCGATCGCCGTCGACCAGCTCCTGGCCCTGCTCGGGTACGCCGAACTGCCCGCCGGGACGGAGACCGGCGAGTGGAGCGCGGCGGCCCCGCCACCGGACGCCGAAGCGGTGCCGAACGCGGTCGCGGACCTGCTCAGCGCGCTCGCCGGGGAGGCGCCCCTGGTGATCGTGGTGGACGATCTGCACGACGCCACCGCCGAGACGGTCAAGGCGTTGGCGCTGACCCTCAACCGGCTCTCCGGCCCGGTGCTGGTGCTCCTGCTCGGCCGGCCCGAGCTGGTGCGGACGGCCGGCGCGCTGACCCGGCTCGCGGACGCCGAGGTGCACGCGCTGCCGCCGCTGCGCGGCGCGGACGCGTCCCGGCTGCTCACCAGCTACCTGGCCGGTGGCCGCCTGCCCCAGGCCGACACGGACCGGCTGCTGGCCACCGCCCAGGGCAACGCGTTCTACCTGGCCGAGCTGGTCACGCTGCTGATGGAGCGCGGCGCGCTGACCGCCGGGCCGGGTCGCGGCGCGGACGTGGGCTGGCGCCTCGCCCCCGGTTCGCTGGGCAGCCGGCTGCTCTCCCGGGACCTCGCCGCCGTGCTCGCGGCCCGGATCGACGCGCTGCCGCCGGACGCCCGCTCGGTGCTGCGGGACGCGGCGGTGGTCGGTGACACCGTGCCGGGCGGCACGCTGGAGGCGCTGCGCGAACAGCGGGTCGGGCGGGACGGCCGACCCGCCGCGGTGGCCGCGGTCGAGCTGGACCGGGCGGTCGAGGAGCTGCTGCAACGCCGGATGCTGCACCGCACCCGCACCGGGTTCGCGTTCGCCACGCCGCTGATGCGGGAGGCCGCGTACGCCGGGGTGAGCAAGGCCGAGCTGGCCGAGCGGCACGCCGCGCTGGCCCGCTGGGCCGCGCCGGAGAGCGTGGACGGGACCGGCCCGCCGGCCGGTGGGTTCACCGAGGCGGCCCGGGACGACTTCGTCGCCGAGCACGTCGAGCGGGCGACCCGGCTCGCCGACGCGGTCAAGCTCCGCCCGGACGCGCCGGCCCGGGCGGTCGCCCCGCTGGGCGTGGCCGCGCTGAGCCGGGCGGCCCGCCGGTCGCTGCGCTCCGGGGAGCCGGCGATGGCGGTCGAGTACGCCGAGCGCGCGGCCGAGCTGGCCCGCGACGGGGTGCCGCCGGCCGACCGGGTGGTGCACGCCCGGGCGCTGCTGCAGATCGGCCGCCCGGCCGACGCGCTGGCCTCGGCCGAGAAGATCGCCGCGAACACCGGCGAACCCACCATCCGGGCCGCCGCGCTGCTGCTCGCCGGGCAGGCCCAGCAGACGCTGGGCGACGCCGAGCGGGCCGAGCGCAGCTGGCAGGAGGCGTTGCAGGTGGCCACCGACGCCGAGCTGCCCACGGTGCGGGCCTCGGCGATGCGCCGGCTCGGCATGGCCGACTTCATCGCCGGCCGGCTGGGGCAGGCGAGCAGCCGCCTGGCCGCCTCCTACCAGGTCAGTCTCGCCGCGAGGGATCCGCGCGGGCAGGCCTGGTCGTTGCAGAACCTGGCCTGGGTGACCACCACCCGCGGCGACTTTGCCGGCACCGACGCGGTGCTCGGCCGCGCCGCCCGGTTGTTCGCCGAACTGAAGGACCCGTACGGGCGGGCCTGGCTGCGCGGCACCACCGCGTTCGCCCGGCTGCTGGCCGGTCGGTTGCGGGAGGCGTGCCGGCTGGCGCGGGTCTTCCTGCCGTTCGGGGAGCGGGTCGGCGAGGCGTGGGCGGTGGGCACGTTGCGGGCGGTCGAGGCGTACGCCACCGCCGAACTGGGCGACCTGGCCGAGGCGGACCGGGCGGCCCGCCGCGCCTACCGGGACTTCGCCGAGGTGGGTGACGACTGGGGGCAGGGCTTCGCGCTGGTGGTGCGCGGCGTGGTGGCCCGCGGGCTGGGCGAGCCGGAGCACGCCGCCGACCTGTTCACCGACGCGCTGGCCTACGCCGACCGCACCACCCACCCGCTGCTCACCGGGATGGCCGGCACGCTGCGCGGCTTCGTGGCTCTGGACATGGGCGACCACGAGACCGCGGAGCGGGAGGCGCGGTCGGTGCTGACCACTGTGGAGCCGCACAACCCGCAGGCTCCGGCCCAGGTCGCGCCGCGGGTGCTGCTCGCCATGGCCCGCGTCGCGGCCGGCGACCCGGGCACCGCGGTGGGACTTCTCGCCCCGGTCGCCACCGGCGCGGCGAACGCGCCGTCGCTGCTGTTCTCCCGCCGGCAGACGATGGCCCGGTACGCCGCCGCGCTCCTCGCCCACGGCCAGCGCGAGCAGGCGCTGGACTGGGCGCGGCGGGCGGTCTCCGCCCCGGCCGAGGACGTCCGCAGCCAGGTGGTGGCGCAGCTGGTCCTGGCCGAGGCGCTCGACGCCTGCGGACGTCCGGCGGAGGCGTTGGCCGGCGCCGAGGAGGCGGTGCGTCTGGCGTACGCCACCGAGCAGCGCAGCGAGCGGGCCGCCGCCGACGCGCTGCGGGCCCGTCTCGCCGGCGGCTGACCACCCACCCCTGTTCTGCCGGTTCCGGGGATGTGCTCGTCGGTGGGGCCGGTTAGCGTGGGGCGCTGCCGTCGGGATCGACGGCCACCACCGGTGTGCCCGAGCGGCCACCGGCGGACCGTTGCTGGGGAGGAACGATGAGGCTGCCGCGCTCCGGCGCCGGCTGGACGATCGCGGTCTTCGGGCTGCTGGCGCTGCTGCTCGGCGCGCTGGGCCTGATCTGGCCGGAGACGCAGCTGCGCCTGCTCGGCTTCGAGGTGCCGACGGAGCGCGCCCCCGGTGACTACACCGGCACGTTCCTCACCGCGTCCTCGATGGCCTCGTTCAACATGGGGGTCTACTACCTGCTCGCGGTCGCCACCGAGTGGCGCCCGTTCTACCGGTTCACCGTCTGGTTCCGGCTGGTCACGTTCACCGTGTTCACCATCGCGGTGCTCTCCGACGTGGCGCCGGACCGGTTCTTCGGGGTGGCGGCGTGGGAGGGGCTGGGCGCGGTCGCGACCGCCGTCGGCCTGTGGTGGGACGCCCGTCGGGCGGCCGCCGGCGCGGCCGGGTCGACCCGGCCCGACGACTCCGCGGCGGCGCCGGCCCCCGACGCGGCGCGCTGAGCGACCGGGACCGTTGGGTATTTTCGAGCCGTGACCGAGACCCCGCCCGGCGCCCTGCGGCTGCCCATCGTGCCCGGTCTGACCGATCTGAAGGTCTTTGCCCGGGGCGGTTACGCCACCGTCTACCGGGCCACCCAGATCTCCGTCGGGCGCGAGGTGGCGGTCAAGGTGGAGAACCGGACGCTGGACCACGAGCGCGACCAGGCACGCTTCCTGCGCGAGGCGCGCGCGGCCGGGCGGATGTCGTCCCACCCGCACGTGGTGGACCTCTTCGACGTCGGCGTCACCGTCGACCAGCATCCCTACCTCATCATGGAGCTCTGCGACGGCTCGTACGCGGAGCGCATGAAGACCTCGCCGCTGGGCCCGCTGGAGACCCGCGACCTCGGGGTGAAGATCGCCGACGCGCTGGCCCACTCGCACGCGGCCGGTGTGCTGCACCGCGACGTCAAGCCGGCCAACATCCTGCACTCGGAGTTCAACTCGGCGGTGCTGGCCGACTTCGGCCTGGCGGTGCTGGCCGAGGTGCGCGACGCCTCGGTCACGCTGGAGGTGCTCACCCCGGCGTACGCGCCGCCGGAGATGTTCAGCCACAGCCCGCCCAGCCCCGCCGTCGACGTCTACGCGCTCTGCGCCACGCTCTACGCGGTGATGCACGGCCGCCCGCCGCGTTGGCAGTCCGAACGCAACCCGAGCCTGGTCACCGTGCTGGAGATGTTCCAGCAGCCGATCCCGGGCCTGCCCGGCGTCCCCGACGAGCTGATCGACGTGCTCCGCCTCGGGATGTCCAACGACCCGGGCGAACGCCCCTCCGCGGTGGAACTCCGCGGCCTGCTCGCCTCGCTCCCGCTCGACCCGAACACCCCGGTGAGCGGCGTGCCGTTCCTGACTCCCGGCGGTGGCGCCGCGGGTGGCCCGCACGGCCGCGCCGGCGGGCCGAGCCCGCGACCGCCGGCCGAGCACGACCACCCGACCGTGCCGACCCGGAGCCGACGCTGGCCCCGGCGCTGGTTCCTCGGCGGGGCCGGGGTGCTCGCGCTGGCCGCGTCGGCCGCCGGGGGCGCCTGGATGGCCGGCGGAGCGCCGTCGGTGGTGTCGCCGACCCCGGTGGCCACCGGCGTGGTCGGGTCGACACCGGTGCCGGGTTGTGCCTCCGCCGACGTCCGGCTCCCCGACGGCGCGCACTGCGCAGCCGAGCTGGAGTGCTACGGCCCGGTGCGGTTGCGGCGCGACCGCGCCGAGGCGAGCCGGGTGCCGTGCGACGGTCGGCACACCTGGGAGACCTACGCGGCCGGTGACCTGCCCGTCGCGCTCACCGGGGCGGGCCACGACACGGTCGTCGCCGACCCGGCCGTCCGCAAGGTCTGCAACGTCGGCACGTTCCAGCTGGTCAGCGGCATCGGGCCGGCGGCCGGGTGGAACCTGGAGGTGCTGCCGCCCTCCTCGACCGAGCCGGGCCGCACCTACCGCTGCCTGGCCGGGCGGGGCGTGGACGCGCTCGCCAGCCCCACCCTCACCGGTCGCTGAGCCCGTTCACGGTCCGCTGCTGCCGGACGGCCCGGGGGTCGAGCGCCTCCAACGTGTCCGCGTCCACCGGATGACCGGCGGGGGTGCGCAGGTTTCGCACCGCGCGCGGGTCGATCGCCTCCAGCGTGTCGGCGTCCACTCCGTACCCCGGGTCCTGGGTCGGCCAGGTGCTCTCCGCCGGGGCCGGCGGAGGGCCGGCCTGCCGGGCCGCGGTGACCGTCACCCCGGCGACCATGCCGAGCAGGACACAGACCAGGGCCAACACGACCGAGAGGATGCCGGGCGGTCGCCAGACCGCCAGCGTCACCACCGCGACGACCGTCGCCACGGACGCGACGACGGCCTTCGCCCGCGCATCGGGCTTCGGGAACGAACTCACCCGACAAGCATGGCCCAGCGCGTCGACCTGTCAACCGCCGGCCCGGGACGGCTTCCCGTCACCCACGCTCCACTTCGGAGCGGCCAAAAGCGTCGATCGAGAAAAAATCGTTACATTACTTGGCTGTTTGCGGCGTCGGTCCGCGTTTGGGGGGCAGCTCCGGTGGCCGTCTCTCCCTAAAGTGACGGGGGTCGAGGTCTCCTCGACGGAACTGTTCCCCGACGGAAGGCAGCCTCATGCCCCGTGCAATCCGGTCCCTCGCCGCAACAGGGATCGCCGGCGTCCTCCTCGCCGGACCGGCCGTCGCGCCCGCCGCGGCGGCGACACCGCAACCGCCCGCGTACGACCGCACCAGCGCGGCCGAGGCGCGCCGGGTGGACCGCGTGCCGACGCCGAAGCTCGACTGGTACGCCTGCTACGACTACGCCGAGTGCGCCACGGTCCGGCTCCCGCTGGACTACGACAACCCGAAGGGCGCCACCACCGAGGTCGCGTTGCTCCGGGTCAAGGCCCGCGACCAGCAGCACAAGGTCGGCAGCCTCTTCCTCAACCCGGGTGGCCCGGGCGGCTCCGGCACCAGCATCGCGCTCGCCGCGCCCTACTTCCTCGGCGACGACCTGCTCGACCGCTTCGACATCGTCGGTGTCGACCCGCGTGGCGTCGAGGCCAGCTCGAACATCAGGTGCTTCCGGTCGGTGAAGGACCAGACCCGGGCGTACGCCGGGCTGAACGTCGCGTTCCCGTGGACGAAGGCGGAGGAGAAGGCGTACGTCGCCGCGTCGAAGGCGGTCGGCAAGGCGTGCTCGACCACCGGCAGACCGCTGACCGGCGCCGCGTCCACCGCCGAGGTGGCCCGCGACATGGACGTGCTGCGCCGGGCGGTCGGCGACAGGAAGCTCAGCTACCTGGGCTTCAGCTACGGCACCGCGCTGGGGCAGTACTACGCCAACATGTTCCCGGACCGCTTCCGCGCGCTCGTCGTCGACGGGGTGCTCAACCCGAACGCCTGGGTCGGCCAGGGCAAGGCCCGCGACCAGCTCCAGGAGACCCGGCTGCGCAGCGCCGACGGGGCGTACAAGGCGCTGCACGAGATCCTCGTCCGGTGCGACAAGGCCGGCCCGGAGCAGTGCGCGCTGGCGGCCACCGGCGACCCGGTCGCCGCGTACGAGACCGTGGCGAAGCGGCTGCGCAAGAAGCCGGCGGTGATCGACGACCCGGACTTCGGCTCGTTCACCGTCACCTACGCCGACTTCGTCGGCGCCACGCTCGGCGCACTCTACGACCCGTACGGCTGGACGTCCGTGGTGGACCTGACCAGCCAGCTGCTGGCCCTGACCGACCCGGCCGCCGGCAAGGCCGCCGCCGCCTCGGCCCGCCAGGCGCTCGCCGCCCGCGCGGCGCAGGCCCGCCAACAGCGGGGGTACGACTTCCCGTACGACAACGGGCTGGAGACGTTCCTGACCGTCGACTGCACCGACGCGTACCACCCGAAGAGCGCGGACGCGTGGCCGGCGCTGTCGGCCAAGGAGGACCAGCGGGCGCCGTACTTCGGGCGCGCCTGGGCCTGGGGCACCGCGCCCTGCGCCCGCAACACCTGGACCGTGCGCGACGAGGACGCCTGGACCGGGCCGTTCAACCGCGTCACCGCCGCCCCGGTGCTGGTGGTCGGCAACTACTGGGACCCGGCGACCAACTACCAGGGCGCGGTCGGCTCGGCCAAGCTGCTGCCGAACAGCCGGCTGCTGAGCAGCGACAGCTGGGGGCACACCGCGTACGGCACGTCGGCGTGCGTGACCGGCCGGATCGACACGTACCTGCTCACCGGCAAGCTGCCGGCCAAGGGCGCGGTCTGCGTCGGTGACGCGCAGCCGTTCCAGGACGAGCCGGCGGCCGACCGCGCGGACGCGTCCAAGAGCGCGCTGGCCAAGGCCGGCGAGCCCGGCCGGGGCGAGCCGAAGCGGCTGCCGCCGGTGGCGACGCCGCGGCCCGCGGTCGGCACGCTGACCGTGCGCTGAGGAACCCCCGGGGTACGGCGGGTGATCGGGCACCCGCCGTACCCCGGGCCCGGCGATGCGCGGCGCGGTGTGCGCCGACCGCTACCCTGAGTGCCCGTCGTCGTGTTCCCGATCGAGGTCGCCCGATGCCCGAGGTCTCTTCCCGCCACCGGTTCCGTTCCCTCGCCACCACGCTGGCGGTGGCGCTGACGTTGACGCTGGCCGCCGTGGCCGGCTGCGACAACCGCCGCGAGCCGCCGCTGCCCTCGGTCCTCGACAAGCTGCGCGAGTCGCACATCGACGGGCAGGCGAAGATCAAGATCGGGGTGGCCACCACCGAGCCGTTGATGGGCGAGCTGCGCAACGGCACCCACACCGGCTTCGACGTGGAGATCGCCCGCTACGTCGCCTCGTCACTCGGCTTCGAGGGTGACCAGCGGATCGAGTGGGTGTCGCTGGCCACCGAGGACCGCATCCCCGCGCTCCAGGGCGGCACCGTCGACCTGGTCGTGTCCAGCTTCTCCATCACCGAGGAGCGGCAGAAGCTGGTCAGCTTCGCCGGGCCATACTTCGTCACGACCCAGGAGGTGATGGTGCCGAAGCGGCTGCGCGACCGCGTCCGCACCATCGAGGACCTGCGCCGACCCGAGCTGAAGATCTGCACCAGCGGCGGCTCGACCACCGAGGCGGAGCTGGAGAAGCACCAGGTCCGGGCGTACGTGGTGAAGGAGGTCGGCGACTGTGTCCGGGGCATCCGGGAGGGGCGCTACGACGCGGTCAGCTCGGACGAGACCATCCTGGCCGGCTTCCTCTCCCAGTACCCGACCGAGTTCGAGATCGTCGACATGCCGTTCGGCACCAGCGAACTGCTCGGCATCGGGGTGCCGATCGGCGATCCGGCGCTGCGCGACCTCGTCGCGTTCTTCCTGCAGAAGAGCTACCTGGAGGGCCGGGACGGGATCAGCAGCCCCTGGCTGACCGCGTACAACCGCACGCTCGGGCCGTGGCTGAAGGCGGACAAGTCCCAGCCGCAGCCGCTCGACGTGCCGAAGCTCGTCGACTTCGACGACAAGGCGCCCCGGCGATGACCGCGCCGGCGACCCTGCCGGACACCGTCGAGTCGACCCGTCCCGCACCGCGGCCGGCCGACCCCGCCGAGCGCCGCGCCCGGGCCAGCCAGTCGTTCTGGACCGCTGTCGTCGGCGTGCCCGCCGTCTTCTCGGTGCTGCGGCTCGGCGTCGAGGCCGGCGGCGAGTTGCAGACCACGTTGCTGCTGGTGGCCAACGTCGGCACGGTGAACCTGCTGGCCGGCTTCCTCACCACGGCCGCCGCCCTGCTCTCCACCGCGCTGGTCGCGGTGTTCGCGCTCGGCGCGGTGCTGCGGGTCAGCGTGGACCGGATGTCGTCGGGGATGCGCCGCCCGCTCTTCGCGCGCTGGGTGGACAGCACCCCGGCCTGGTTCGCGGTGGCCAGCTTCCTGCTCGCGCTGGTCACCTGGCCGCTGCTCTACCTGCCGTTGCTGCTGCCGGCGTTCGTGGCCGCGTTCCAGCTCAGCCCGGAGCGGCTGCACGAGCAGCGGGTGCCCCGGCTGCTGCTGCTCGGCGCCGGCTTCGTCGGCTACCTCTGGCTGCTCGGGCCCACCCTGCTCGACGCCGGCCGGCAGGGGGAGGCGCTCGCGGTGGTGCTGCTGGTCGTACCCCCGGTCCTGGCCCTGTTCGTGACCGGCCCGCTGCCGGCGGCGGTGATCCGGCCGCTCGCGTCGATCACCGAGGCGGCGGTGCTGGCCATGCTGGTCTGGGCCGCGCTGCCGGTGATCAGCACGCCGGTGCTGCCGCTGACCGTGACCACCGTCGAGTCCGCGCCGGGCGTCACCGAGGACGTGCGCGGCCACGTCGTCACCGTGGACGACGTCGACGTGGTGCTGCTCCAGGAGCGCGGCGGCGTGCGCTACCTGCCGGTCGACCAGGTACGCGCCCAGGTGCTCTGCCCGAGCGAGGACGAGCTGCCCCGGCGGCAGTTGCGGGTGCGCGACTTCCACGTGGAGGACTCGCTGCTGGAGGGGCTGGGCCGCCGGGTCCGCCCGGTGCACCGCATCGACGCCGCCTGCCGCACGGTCGACTGACCGGTCAGTAGGACTTGTCCTGGCCGAGGACGTGCTGGGCGACGAAGTTGAGGATCATCTCGCGGCTGACCGGGGCGATCCGGCCGGCCCGTACCGCGCCGAGCAGCGTCGCCACGCCGTACTCGGTGGTCATGCCGGCGCCGCCGAGCGCCTGGACGGCGGTGTCGACGGCGAGCGCGGCGGCCTCGCCGGCCGCGTACTTGGCCATGTTGCCGGAGACGCCCGCCTCCAGGTCGCGACCGGCGTCGTAGAGCGTGGCCGCCTTGTAGATCATCAGCCGGGCCAGCTCGACCTGCACGGCCGCGTGGGCGAGCGGGTGCGCGACGCCCTGGTGCGAGCCGATCGACCGGCCGCCCCACACCTTGCGGGTGGTGGTGTAGTCGGACGCCTTCTCGATCGCGTACCGGCCGGTGCCGGCGCCCATCGCGGCGACCGTGATCCGCTCCGGGTTGAGCCCGGCGAACAGCGCCGGCAGCCCGGCGTCGAGCGACTCGCCGACCAGCGCGTCGGCGGGCAGTCGGACGTCGTCCAGGTAGAGCAGGAACTGGTTCTCCGGGGACAGGATCTCCATGTCCAGCTTGGACTTCTCCAGGCCCGGAGCATCGGTGGGCACGATGAACAACGCCGGCTTCAACCTGCCGCTCGCGGCGTCCTCGGTGCGGGCCACCACGAGCACGTGCCCGGCCTCGTCGACGCCGGAGATGTAGACCTTGCGGCCGGAGATCAGCCAGTCGTCGCCGTCGCGCCGGGCGACGGTGCCGAGCCGGTGGAAGTTCGAGCCCGCGTCCGGCTCGGTGATCGCGAAGACGATCTTCTGGGAGCCGTCCGCGAGGCCGGGGAGGTGCTTCTTGCGCTGCTCCTCCGTACCGTGCTTGTTGATCACCGTGGCGGCGATGGCGGGGGAGACCACGAGCAGCAGCAGCGGGCAGCCCGCCGCGGCCAGTTCCTCGCACACGAGCGTCAGGTCGGTGATGCCGCCGCCCCCGCCGCCGTACTCGGTGGGGATGTTCACGCCCAGGTAGCCCAACCGGCCGGCCTCGTGCCACAGCTCGGTGGTGTGCTCTCCCGCCTTCGCCTTTCCGACGAAGTAGGAGTGGCCGTACTTGCGGCCCAGCTCCCGTACGGCGTCGCGGAGCTGGTCCTGCTCGGGGGTGAGGTCGAAGTTCACTGCGGGTCCTCCTCGGGGTCCACCACGGCCAGTACGGCACCCGTCTCGACCTGGCCGCCGGCCGGCACCGGCAGCTCCGCCACCACGCCGTCGGCGGGGGCGAGCACGGGATGTTCGAGCTTCATCGCTTCCAGCGTCAGCAGCAGGTCACCGGCGGCGACCCGCTGGCCGACCTCGACGTGCACCCGGGTCACCGCGCCGGGCAGCGGCGCGAGCAGCGACCCGGCCGCCAGCTCCGCGGCGGGCCGGGGCAGCCGGGGCAGCTCGGTGAGGCTCGCCGCCCCGTCCGGGCCGTCCACGAAGACCGACGACCCCACCCGGTGTACGCGGAACGCGCGCCGCACCCCGTCGACGTCGAGCACCACCCGATCCGGCGCGGCGCTCACCAGCTCCACCTGCGCCGGCTCCGGCTCGCGCTCGGTGTTAACAGGGGGCCCTTGCTCTACCCCAGGCGTTAGGAGGGGGCCCCTCCTAACGCCCCACTCGGCGAGCGTGCCGGTGCGGGTGAGGCGGTAGGTGATCTCGATGTCGTGGAACCGGGTGACCTGCGGTACGGCCGGCACGTTGCGCCACCCCGACGGCAGGCCGGCCAGCACCGGCGCGGCGGCCCGGCGCGCGGCGGCGCCGGCCAGCGCGGCGGCCAGCGCGGCCAGCGGGAGCTGCGCGGCCGGCAGCAGCGGCGCGAAGACCTCGGGATGCCGCTCCAGGAAGCCGGTGTCCACGTCGGCGGCGGCGAACTCTTCGCTGCGCAGCACGCGGACCAGCAGGTCCCGGTTGGTGGCGACGCCGTGCACCTCGGCCCGGGCCAGCGCGCCGGCCAGGGCGCGGGCCGCCTCGGCGCGGGTGGGCCCCCAGGCGACCAGCTTGGCCAGCATCGAGTCGTAGTGCACGCTCACCGTCGAGCCGTCCACCACGCCGGAGTCCAGGCGCAGCCCGCGGGTCGGCCCGAACTCGGCCCCGACCCCGGGGACCGCGAACCGGTGCAGGGTGCCGGTGGCCGGGCGGAAGCCCTGGGCCGGGTCCTCCGCGCAGAGCCGTACCTCGATGGCGTGGCCGTCCGGGGCCGGCGTGGTGGTGATCGGCAGCGGCTCGCCCTCGGCGACCAGCAGTTGCAGGCGGACCAGGTCCAGGCCGGTGGTCAGCTCGGTGACCGGATGCTCCACCTGGAGGCGGGTGTTCATCTCCAGGAAGTGGACCTGGCCGTCCGGCGCCAGCAGGAACTCCACCGTGCCGGCGCCCACGTAGTCGACCGCCCGGCCGGCCGCCACCGCCGCCTCGTGCAGCCGTTCGCGCACCTCGTCCGGAAGCACGCCGGGCGCCTCCTCGACGATCTTCTGGTGGCGGCGCTGGATCGAGCAGTCGCGCACCCCGAGCGCCACCACCGTGCCGTGGCTGTCACCGAAGATCTGCACCTCGACGTGGCGACCCCGCTCGACGTACCGCTCGATGAAGACCGTGCCGTCGCCGAACGCCGCCGCCGCCTCGCGGCGCGCGCCCGCGACGGCCTCGGCGAGCCCGGCCGCGTCGCGGACGATCCGCATGCCCCGGCCGCCGCCGCCCGCGCTGGCCTTGACCAGCACCGGGAAGTCGGTGACCTGCCCGGGGTCGGTCCAGGTGGGCAGCATCGGCACGCCGGCGTCGGCGAGCAGCGCCTTGGCGGCCATCTTGTCGCCCATCGCGGCGATCGCCTTGGCCGGCGGTCCGACCCAGGTCAGGCCGGCGTCGGTGACGGCCGCGGCGAACTCCGCGTTCTCGGCGAGGAAGCCGTAGCCGGGGTGCACGGCGTCCGCGCCGGCCCGCCGGGCCGCGTCCAGGATCAGGTCGATGCGCAGGTACGTCTCGGCCGGCGTGTTCCCCGGCAGCCGCACCGCCTGGTCGGCCTCGGCGACGAACGGCGCGTCGGCGTCCGCGTCGGAGTGCACGGCGACCGTCGCCACGCCGAGCGCCCGGCAGGTGGCGAGGACCCGGCGGGCGATCTCCCCCCGGTTCGCCACGAGAAGGGTGGTGATCAAGGCTCTCTCCCCCTCACATCCGGAAGACGCCGAAACCGTCGGCGCCCTTCACCGGTCCGTTGTGGATCGCCGACAGGCAGAGCCCGAGGACGGTACGGGTGTCCCGGGGGTCGATCACCCCGTCGTCGTAGAGCCGGCCGGAGAGGAACAGCGCCCCGGACTGCGACTCGATCTGCTGCTCGACCATCATCCGCATGGCGGTGTCGGTGTCCTCGTCGTACTCGCGGCCCCGGGCGGCGGCGGCCTGCCGGGCCACGATCGACAGCACGCCGGCGAGCTGCGCCGGTCCCATCACCGCCGACTTCGCGTTCGGCCAGGTGAACAGGAACCTCGGCTCGTACGCCCGGCCGCACATGCCGTAGTTGCCGGCGCCGTAGGAGGCGCCCAGGTTGACCGTCAGGTGCGGCACCGTGGAGTTCGACACCGCGTTGATCATCAGGGCACCGTGCTTGATGATGCCGCGCTGCTCGTACTCGGTGCCGACCATGTAGCCGGTGGTGTTCTGAAGGAAGACCAGCGGAGTGTCGGCCGCGTTGGCGAGCTGGATGAACTGGGCCGCCTTCTGCGCCTCGGCGCTGAACAGCACGCCCCGGGCGTTCGCCAGCACGCCGACCGGCCAGCCGTGCAGCTCACCCCAGCCGGTGACCAGCGCGGTGCCGTAGCCGGGCTTGAACTCGTCGAACGCGCTGTCATCGAGCACCCGGGCCAGCACCTCGCGCGGGTCGAACGGCACCTTCAGGTCGGCGCTGGCGATGCCGAGCAGCTCCTCCGGGTCGTACCGGGGTGGCAGCGGGTGGGGGTTGCGCGGCGGCGGGCCATGCTTGCGCCAGTTGAGCCGGCGGACGCACTGCCGGGCCAGGCGGATGCCGTCCCGCTCGTCCTCGGCGAGGAAGTCGGCCAGGCCGGAGGTGGTGGCGTGCATCGTCGCGCCACCGAGCGACTCGTCGTCGGTGACCTCGCCGGTGGCCATCTTCACCAGCGGCGGCCCGGCCAGGTAGACCTGCGACCGGTCCCGGATCATGATGGTGAAGTCCGACATGCCCGGCACGTACGCCCCGCCGGCGGTCGCGTTGCCGAACACCACGCTGACCGTGGGGATCTTCGCCGCGGAGAGCCGGGTCAGGTCGCGGAACACCCGCCCGCCGGGAATGAAGATCTCCGCCTGGGTGGGCAGGTCGGCGCCGGCGGACTCGACCAGGTTCACCATCGGCAGCCGGTTGGCCAGCGCGATCTCGCCTGCCCGCCGCGTCTTCGCCAGCGACCACGGGTTGATCGCGCCGCCGCGTACGGTCGGGTCGTTCGCCACGATCAGGCACTCCACGCCCTCGACCACGCCGATGCCGGTCACGGTGCTGGCGCCCACCGGGAAGTCGGTGCCGTACGCGGCCACCGGCGACAGCTCCAGGAACGGGCTGTCCGGGTCGAGCAGCAGCTCGATCCGCTCCCGGGGGAGCAGCTTGCCGCGCCCGTGGTGGCGGGTCACGTACTTCTCGCCGCCACCGGCCCGGGCCTGGTCGAGCGCGGTCTCCAGCTCGGCGAGGCGTTCCCGCAGCGCCTCGCGGTTGGCGGTGAAGGCCGGCGCGGATGTGTCGATCGTGCTCTGCAGGACAGTCACAGGCCCATGCCCTTCGCGATGATCTCGTTCATGATCTCGGTGGTGCCGCCGCCGATGCCGAGGATGCGGGCGTCCCGGTAGTGCCGCTCCACCTCGGCGTCGCGCAGGTAGCCGAAGCCGCCGTGCAGTTGCAGCGCGGCGTCGACCACGTGGTCGCAGGCGGCCACCGCCACGTTCTTCGCCATCGCCACCTCGGTCACCACCGGTTGTCCCGCGGCCACCCGCTCGGCCACCTCGTGCACGTACGCGCGGGCCGCCTCGGCGCGGGTGTGCATCTCGGCCAGCCGGTGCCGGACGAGCTGCCGACCGGCGAGCGGGCGGCCGAACGTGGAGCGGTCCCGGCACCACCGCACGGCCAGGTCGACGCAGCGTTGCGCGGTCGCGTACGCCTGGGTGGCCAGCGAGAGCCGCTCGGTGGCGAACTGCTGCATGATGGCGAGGAAGCCGGTGTCCTCCGGGCCGATCCGGTTCGCCACCGGCACCCGCACGTCGACGAAGGACAGTTCGGCGGTGTCCGAGCAGTGCCAGCCGAGCTTCTCCAGCCGCCGACCCACGGTGAACCCGGGGGAGTCCCTGTCGATCACGAGCAGGCTCAGTGAGCCCGACCCGGGGAAGTCGGTGCAGACCGCGGTGGTCACGAAGTCCGCCCTGATCCCGCTGGTGATGTAGGTCTTCGCGCCGTTCACCACGTAGTGGTCGCCGTCCCGGACCGCGCAGGTGCGGATGCCGGCGACGTCCGACCCGCCGTCCGGCTCGGTGATCGCCAGCGCGCCGATCATGGTCCCGGCCAGGGTGGGCCGCACGTACCTCTCGATGAGATGCTGCGGACCGCCGGCGCCTGAGCCGGCTGTGTCGCCGCAGGCGGCGACGATGTGCGGGAGCGCGATGCCGTGGGTGAACAGCGCGGCGATCAGCCCGGACGAACCGCCCGAGCGGATGATCTCCTCGGTGACCACGATCGAGTCGAGCAGGTCGCCGCCGCTGCCGCCGACCGACTCGGGGAAGCCGATGCCCAGCAGCCCGATCTTCGCGGCGGTCTCGTGCAGCGACCGGGGCACCTCGCCGGCCCGCTCCCACCCGGCCAGGTGAGGCAGCACCTCGCGGGTGACGAAGGAGCGGGTCAGCTCGCGCAGCTGGCGGCGCTCGGGGGTGTCCACGATGGTCATGCCGACACCTCCGCCGGCAGGTCGACCACCCGGGAGCGCAGCAGCTCGCCGAGCGCCTTGGCCTGCGGGTCGAACCGGGTGGAGGCGGCCACGCCCTGGCCGAGCAGCCCTCGGATCACGAAGTTGACCGCGCGCAGGTTCGGTAGCTCGTACCGCTCGACGGTCAGCGGCGCGGTCTCCGGCAACAGCTCGGCCAGCCGCTCCACGGTGAGCCAGTCGCGCAGCCAGGCCCAGGTCGTGTCCGTGCGGGCCCAGACGCCGAGGTTGGCGTCGCCACCCTTGTCCCCCGACCGCGCCCCCACCAGCTCACCCAGCGGCCCCCGCCGGCTGGCGTGCAAGGAAGGGCCCCTTGTTAACGCCTCGTGTTGTACAGGGGCCCCCTGCAAACCGTTCGTCACGGTCGGCGGCGGGACCGGCACGCGCGCGCCGGAGGGAAGCACCGCGACGTGCTCCACCGCGTCCTGCGCGATGCTGTCGGCGGTGAACACCCCGTACGGGGTGGCGTCGCCGGGCAGCGTGGTCAGCGTGCAGCCCGGATAGGAGGCCAGCGCCAGTTCCACCGCCGCCGCCGAGAACGCCCGCCCGGCCCGCGACCTGTCGCCGTCGCGCAGGTGGACGTGCAGCAGCGCGCTCGCCGCCTCGGTGTCGCCGACGTCCGGGTGGTCGGTGCGGGCCAGCGTGAACTCCAGCCCCTCGGTGCCGACCGACTCCTCGATCTGGCTGCGGACCAGGGCCGCCTTGGCCGGCACGTCCAGCCCGCACAGGACGAACGTCATCGAGTTGCGGAAACCGCCGAGGTTGTTGACGCCCACCTTCAGCGTGTCCGGCGGCGGCGTGCCGCGCACCCCGGTGACGCGTACCCGGTCCGGGCCCTCCTGGTCCAGCCGCACCGTGTCCAACCGGGTCACCACATCCGGCCCGAGGTAGTCCGGCCCGCCCACCTCGTAGAGCAGCTGCGCGGTGACCGTCTCGACGGTCACCGCGCCACCGGTGCCCGGGTGCTTGGTGAGCACCGACGAGCCGTCTGGGTGCAGCTCGGCGATGGGGAAGCCGGGGCGGCGCCCGCCGTCCAGCAGCTCGGTGAAGAAACTGAAGTTGCCGCCGGTGACCTGCGCCCCGCACTCGATCAGGTGCCCGGCCACGGTCGCCCCGGCCAGCGCGTCGAGGTCGTCCCGGCCCCACCCGAAGCGGGCGATGGCCGGCCCGACCGCCAGCGAGGCGTCGGTGACCCGCCCGGTCACCACCACGTCCGCGCCCGCGTCGAGGCAGGCCGCGATCCCGAACGCGCCCAGGTACGCGTTCGCGGTCAGCGCGTCCGGCCGCTGGATCGCGTCGCCCTCGACGTAGCCGACCCGCACCTGGAGGCCGAGCCGGTCGCCGAGCGACCGGATCGCGTCGGCCAGCCCCGCCGGGTTGAGGCCGCCCGCGTTGGTGACCAGCGTGACGCCGCGCTCCAGCGCGGCGCCGAGCACGCCCTCCGCCTGGCGCAGGAACGTCTTGGCGTAGCCGAGCGACGGGTCGCGCATCCGGTCCCGGCCGAGGATCAACATGGTCAGCTCGGCCAGGTAGTCGCCGGTCAGCACGTCCAGCTCGCCGCCGTCGAGCATCTCGCGCCAGGCGTCGAACCGGTCGCCGTAGAACCCGGACGCGTTCCCGACCCGCAGCACGCTCATGAGGGCACTCCGTCGGCGGGCTCCCGCTTGTCGCCGGGCGGGCCGGCGAAGGCCTGGGCCACGTCCAGCCACTCGTCGGCCACCGGCCCGGTCGCCATCAGGGCCAGGTCGGCGCGGTGCCGGCGCTGGGTGACCAGCAGGCAGAAGTCGAGCGCCGGCCCGGTCACCCGGTCGGCCGCGTCCGCCGGCCCGAAGACCCACGGCTCACCGCCCGCGGGCGGGGTCAGCTCGACCCGCACCGGCGCCGTGGGCACCGCGCGGCCGTGGGCCGCGAAGCCGTGCCCGAGAGTACGGAAGCCGAGGTGCGCGACGTGTCGCAGCCGCGCGGTCGGGGTACGCCGGACGCCCAGCGCGTCGGCCACGTCCTCGCCGTGCGCCCACGTCTCCATGAGCCGGGCGGTGGCCATCGAGGCGGGTGACATGCTCGTGCCGTACCAGGGCATCTTCTGCCCGGGCGGGACGGCGGCGAGCGTGCCGGCGAGCGCCGAGCGGCCGGCACGCCAGCGGGCCAGCAGCGCCGGTGGCGGGGCGAGGAAGGACTCGGCGCCGTCCTCGACCAGGCGGGACGGGTCCGGCGCGGAGGTGACCGAGGCGAAGAACGCCGACTCGTCGGTGGCGGCCAGGTGAGCCACGTGGTCGGTCCAGGCGAGGTGCGCGACCTGATGGGCGACGGTCCAGCCGGGGGCCGGTGTCGGCCGTTCCCACCCCGCCGGCGGCAGGTCCGCGACGAGCGCGTCGAGCTGCTCGGACTCGGCGGCCAGATCCGCGAGCAGTGCATTCAGGTCGACCATGGTGCCTCCGGGCGGGACGGGCCGTCAGGGGATCAGTGCCGCTCGCCCTCCGCGGTGAGCAGCGCGGCGAGCTGGCGCTTCCAGGCGTGCAGCAGGGTGGTGCGGCGGGTCGAGTCGTCGCTGAGCAGGTTGGCCACGCCGAGGCCGCGGAGCAGGTCGAGCGTGGTCTGGACCGATTCGCGGACGCCGGGGCGGCGCTCGTCCACGCCGAGCAGCTCGACGGTGAGCCGGTGCATCTCGCGGCCGATCCGGGCCTCCAGCGGGACCAGCGCGTCGCGCAGCTCGGCGTCGGTGCGGGCGGCCACCCACAGCTCCAGCGCGGCGACGAAGAGCGGGCCGGTGAAGGCGGCGGCGAGCAGGTCGACCACCCCGTCGAGCCGGCGCGGGCCGGCCGGCAGGGCCTCCGCCTCGGTGCGCAGCTCGACCGCCCGACGCTCGGTCAGGTGGGCGACGGCGGCGGTGACCAGCGCCGCCTTGGTCGGGTAGTGGTGCAGCTGGGCGCCCCGGGAGACGCCGGCGCGGGCCGCCACCACCGTCGTGGTGGTGCCGGACCAGCCGTGCTCCACCAGGCACTCGACGGTCGCCTCCAGCAGTCGGGCCTGGGTGGCGCGGCTGCGGTCCTGCTGAGGGACGCGGGTCGATGCGGCGGGCACGGGGACAGCCTGCCGCCCTCAAAACAAACAGTCAAGCCTGACTTTTTTGAAAGGAAGGGCCCCCTGTTAACGCCTCCGGTAGAGGAAGGGCCCCTTGTTAACGGTCAGCGGCCGTCGCGCGGCCCGAAGACGGCGAGGGCGTCGGCGTCGGAGTGGCGGGAGCGGACGTACTCGTCGGCCCACGCCACCGCGTCGGGGAAGGTGGATCCGGCGGCGATCCGGGCGCATGCGGCGTCCACGTCGAAGGA
This sequence comes from Micromonospora sediminicola, assembly GCF_900089585.1. NCBI lineage: Bacteria > Bacillati > Actinomycetota > Actinomycetes > Micromonosporales > Micromonosporaceae > Micromonospora > Micromonospora sediminicola. The sequence goes on from NZ_FLRH01000003.1 coordinate 711,387, forward strand.
CGTCCGGCGCAGCTGCACGCCGGGGCCGAGCAGGGCCCACCAGGCGCCCGCGCCCCCGTACGGCATCCCGACGCTGCCCGGGTTGACCACCAGGCGGCGGTCGACCAGCCGCGCGAACGGCATGTGGGTGTGCCCGCAGACCACGGTGGTGACCTCGGCGGGGAGGCCGGCGAAGACCTCGGCCCAGCGGTCGAGGCGGGAGTCGACCAGCACCATCTCCTCGTCGTCCCGGGGCGTGGCGTGGCAGAACAGCACCTCACCCAGGCCGGCGACGGGCAGCGTGACGTGCGGCGGCAGCGCGGCCAGCCGGGCCACCTGGTCGTCGCGGAGCTGGGCGGCGGCCCAGTTGGAGACGTCGTACGGGGCTGGACGGCCGGCATGGGCCGCCACCAGGTCGCGTTCACCGTTGCCGCCCACCCAGCACGCCCGGTCACCGAGCGCGGCGAGCCGATCCAGCACCTCGACCGGCTGCGGGCCGTCGGCGATGTCGCCGGTGAGCACGATCAGGTCGGCGGTGGCCACGTCCGGCTCGGCCAGGACGGCCTCCAGCGCCGGCAGCACGCCGTGGATGTCGGAGAGGACGGCGACACGTTCACGCATCGCCCCAGCCTGGCCGCCGCCCGTCGGGCCGTCCAGGAATTCTGCGCCGGGCAGAGACGGCGCCGGCCCGGACCGCGCGAGGCGGGCCGGGCCGGGAAAGCCGGTGCGGAGGTCAGACGCGCGCGCGGCGGGCCAGGCGCTCCGGGTCGAGGATGATGATGCTCTTGCCGTCCAGGCGCAGCCAGCCGCGCGAGGCGAAGTCGGCGAGCGCCTTGTTGACGGTCTCCCGGGAGGCGCCGACGAGCTGGGCGATCTCCTCCTGGGTGAGGTCGTGTGTCACCCGCAGCACGCCGCCGTCGCGGGTGCCGAAACGGCCGGCCATCTGGAGCAGGTTCTTGGCGACCCGGCCGGGCACGTCGGTGAAGATCAGGTCGGCCAGCGAGTCGTTGGTCCGGCGCAGCCGGCGGGCCAGCACGCGCAGCAACTGCTCGGCGATCTCGGGCCGGTTGTTGAGCCAGGGGCGCAGGGCCTGCTTACGCAGCCGCACCAGCCGGGTGTCGGTGACCGCCGTGGCCGTCGCCGTACGCGGGCCCGGGTCGAAGAGCGACAGCTCGCCCACCATGTCCGACGGGCCCATCACGGCGATCAGGTTCTGCCGGCCGTCCGCGGCGCGGCGGCCCACCTTGATCTTGCCGGACAGAAGGATGTAGAGACTGTCGCCGGGCTCGCCCTCGTTGAAGACGACCTCGCCCTTGCGGACCTCGATCGTCTCCATCTCCTTGGCGAGCGCCTCGGCAGCCTCCGGGTCCACACCCTGGAAGATCCCGCTGCGGGCCAGTACCTCGTCCATCGCGCACCTCCGCCTGCGCGTGCCGTCCGTCGGCCGGGTCCGCCGTCCGCTGATCCCTCGCGCGCCGCCAGTCTAGGCGCACATGAGCAGGAATCAGAGGTGCACCCCTGGAATCTTGATCGTTGGGCGTAACCTGCCCGACCTGGTGAGCGGCTAAGATCCCGCCTCCGGCCCGGGCCGGCGCCACCCGTTCCCACCTGCGATCGTAGGGTGACCGGCGTGCTCTGTGCGCCGATCCTGACCACCCGGTCCGAAACCGGCTGGGACATCCCGCTCCTGGTCTGGCGGTCCGAGGCGCCGCTGCTGGCGGTCGGCTCCGCCCCGCTGGGCGGGGGGATCGGCGTCCGCCGGTGGGTGGTGAACGCGACCGTGCCGATGTCGTACGACCGGGACGACCCCGCCGCCCACCTGGCCGAGATGGCCCGCGACCTCGACCTGGACGGGCCCGGCGTCGGGCTGCTCACCGGGGTGGACGTGACCGAGGTGGTGCACCGCGCGGACGGCGGCGTCCGGGTCTGGGCCACCGTCGGCCTGGGCACCCCGGTGTGGGCCGCCGCGCCCGCGCCCGCGCCGCCCGTCCAGCGCGTCGGCACGGTCAACATCGTCGTGCACGTGCCGGCCCGGCTCGGCGAGGCCGCCCTGGTCAACGCGGTGGCCACGGCCACCGAGGCGAAGGCGCAGGCGATCTGGGAGCTGGGCCTGCCGGCCACCGGCACCCCCACCGACGCGGTCACCGTTCTCTGCCCCGCCGACGGCGACCCGGCCCCGTACGGCGGGCCCCGCTCGACCTGGGGCGCCCCGCTGGCCCGGGCCGTGCACGCCGCCGTCCGGGCGGGCGGCGCCGGCACCGTGGTGCCCTGGTCCGACCGGCGGGCGGTCTGACGTGCCACGACGGGTAATCCGACCGATCGGCCCTCGTCGGAGCGATCCCGGGACGGTAGCGTCGCCGACGATGTACGCTTCCGCCCGCTCTGCGCCCTGGTCCCGCCGCGCCGCCGCTCCCGGCCCGCCTCCCGCCGTCCCCGGTCGACGCCTCGCCGGGCTCGCCACGCTCGTCGCCGTCCTCCTGGTCGCCGGCTGCTCGACCTCCGGCGGGGACGACCCGCGCTGGCAGACCGGGCAGGGCGGGGGGACCCCCGGCTCGGCCGCTCCCGCGACGGCCGAGCAGCCCGCCGCGGGCGGCGCGGCCGACCGGGCGATCTCGCTGACCGCCACCGGCGACGTGATCATGGGTAACGCGCCGAACCGGCTGCCCCCCAACGGCGGCAAGGGCTTCTTCGACGACGTGAAGTCGGCGCTCAAGGGCGACCTGGTGATGGGCAACCTGGAGGAGCCGCTCACCGACGACACGGGCGCCGGCAAGTGCGGCCCGAACCCGAAGAACTGCTATCAGTTCCGGGCACCCCCCGGCTATGCGGCGCACCTGCGCTCGGCCGGTTTCCAGCTGCTCAACCAGGCCAACAACCACGGCAACGACTACGGCCAGCAGGGCTACGAGAACACCCAGTCGGCGCTGGAGGCGCACGGGCTCAAGCACACCGGGGCACCGGGCGAGATCACCGTGGTCGACGTCAAGGGCGTCAAGGTGGCCGTGGTGGGCTTCTCGTCGTACCCCTGGTCGAACAGCCTGATCGACATCGACGCCGCCAAGCAGGTGATCGAGTTGGCCAAGGAGCAGGCCCAGCTCGTGGTGGTCCAGGTGCACATGGGCGCCGAGGGCGCCGACCGCACCCGGGTGAAGCCGGGCACCGAGATGTACGTCGGCGAGAACCGCGGCGACCCGATGCGCTTCTCCCGCGCGGTCATCGACGCCGGCGCCGACCTGGTGATCGGGCACGGGCCGCACGTGCTGCGGGGCATGGAGTTCTACAAGGGCCGGCTGATCGCCTACAGCCTGGGCAACTTCGCCGGCGGCGGGAAGTCGCTGAACAGCGCCGGTCGGCTCGGCTGGGGCGGCGTGCTCAAGGTGTCGCTCACCGCCGAGGGCCGCTTCGTCGGCGGCACCTTCACCTCGACCGCGATGAACGGCGTCGGCAAGCCGTCGGTCGACCGGCAGGACCGTGGCCTCGGCCTGGTCCGCGAGGTGACCGCGGCCGACTTCCCGGACACCGGCGCGAAGCTCGACCCGAGCGGCAAGATCAGCGCGCCGGCGGGTGGCTGAGCGCACGCCGCCCGCGTGGACCCGCCGGAGCGTCGGCCCCGCGACGTAGGCTGGCCGGCGTGACCACGCGCTCTCCCGAGACCGACCTCGGTCGTACGCGTCGCGCCCGCCGGATCGGTCGGGTGCTGACCGAGACCCACCCCGACGCGCACTGTGAACTCGACCACTCCAACGCGCTGGAGCTGGCCGTCGCCACGATCCTCTCCGCCCAGTGCACCGACAAGAAGGTCAACGAGGTCACGCCGAAGCTGTTCGCCCGCTACCGCACGGCCGCCGACTACGCCGGGGCGGACCGGGGCGAGCTGGAGGAGCTGATCCGGCCCACCGGGTTCTACCGCAACAAGACCAGCTCCCTGATCAACCTGGGCCGCGCGCTCTGCGAGCGCTACGACGGCGAGGTGCCGGGCAAGCTGGTCGACCTGGTGACGCTGCCCGGGATCGGGCGCAAGACCGCGAACGTGATCCTCGGCAACGCCTTCGACGTCCCCGGCATCACCGTCGACACCCACTTCCAGCGGCTGGTGCAGCGGTGGCAGCTGACCACCGAGACCGACCCGGTCAAGATCGAGCATGCGATCGGCGCGCTCTACCCGAAGCGCGACTGGACGATGCTGTCGCACCGGATCATCTTCCACGGCCGCCGGGTCTGCCACGCCCGCAAGCCCGCCTGCGGCGCGTGCACGCTGGCGAAGCTCTGCCCCGCGTACGGCACCGGGCCGACCGAGCCGGCGGCCGCGGCCAAGCTGTTGAAGGGCCCCCGCGCGCGGGACCTGGCGGTCGCCGTCGGCCTCGACCCCGACCTGGTGCCGCAGCAGGCGGCCGCGGCGGACGTGCCGTGACGCGCCGGCTCGCCTACCTGCTCGTCCCGCTGCTGCTCGCGGCGGCGGGCTGCACCGCCACGGCCGAGGAGCCGGCCGGCCCGGCGCCGGCCACCCGGGCCGAGCGTCCGTCGCCGTTCGCCGACTGCGCCCCGCTGACCGTCGCGCCCGCGTCGGCCGCCCCGGCACCGACCGGCGCCGCCGGCGTCGCGCTGCCCGACCTGACCCTCAACTGCTTCACCGGCGGCGCGCCGGTGCGGGTGCGGGACGTCAAGGGCCCGGCGGTGATCAACGTGTGGGCGTCCTGGTGTGCCCCGTGCCGCAAGGAGCTGCCCGCCTTCCAACGGCTCAGCGAGCGGGCCGACGGGCGGTTCCAGGTCATCGGCGTGAACAGCCGGGACAGCCGCGGTGGCGCGCAGTCCATCGGCGAGGACTTCGGCGTCGGCTTCCCCATGCTCGTCGACCAGGGCGACGCGTTCCAGCGCGCGCTCGAACGCAACGCCTTCCCGCTGACCGTCCTGGTCGACGCCGACGGCCGGATCCGGCACGTCGACGCGACCGGCGCGTTGGACGACGACCGGCTCGCGAAGCTGGTCCGCACCCATCTCGGGGTGACGGTGTGACCCGCAGGCCGCCCGCGTGGATCGACCCGCTGCTGGGCCGGCTGGGCACCGCCCGGGCGGAGGACTTCACCCGGATCGTCACCCCGGACAGCGGGGGTCGGGAGAGCGCCGTGCTGGTGCTGCTCGGCGAGGAACCCGACGCCGGGCCGGACGTGCTGGTCCTCCAGCGCGCCGCGACGCTGCGCAACCACGCCGGGCAGCCCGCCTTCCCCGGCGGCGCCGCCGACCCGGAGGACGCCGACGCCCGCGCCACCGCGCTGCGCGAGGCGAACGAGGAGGTCGGCCTCGACCCGGGGAGCGTCACCGTGCTGGCCGAGCTGCCCCGGCTCTGGATCCCGGTCAGCGACTTCGTGGTCACCCCGGTGCTCGCCTGGTGGCACGAGCCGCACCCGGTGCACCCGCGCGAGCCGGCCGAGGTCGCGCACGTCGCCCGGCTCCCGGTCGCCGAGCTGGTCGACCCCGACAACCGCATGCGGGTACGCCATCCCAGCGGCTGGATCGGCCCCGCCTTCTCGGTGCGCGGCATGCTGGTCTGGGGCTTCACCGCCGGTGTGATCGACACGTTGTTGCAGATGGGCGGTTGGGCCCGGCCGTGGCCGCGCAGCCGGGTGGTGGAGTTGCCGCCGGTGGGCGCCACCCCCGCCCCGTCGGCCGGCACCGACGCGGCGGACGAGACGCGGGTGCGCTGATCACCCGGGCGCACCCTCAGGTCACGTTCAGCGAGCGCTGAGCCTCCCGTGGGCCCGGTGCCCGTACCCTTGGGGCGTGTCCGCCGTGGATCTCGTCCTGCTCCTGCTCATGCTCGTGTTCGCGATCAGCGGATACCGCCAGGGCTTCGTCATCGGGGCCCTGTCGTTCTCCGGGTTCTTCCTGGGCGCGCTGCTCGGCCTCCAGATCGGCCCGCTGATCGCCCAGCAGTTCGCGGCGAGCGGCACCCGGGTGCTGATCTCCCTGGTGGCGATCTTCGGGCTCGCCGTGCTGGGGCAGGCGCTGGCCGGCTGGCTCGGCTCCAACCTGCGCGCGGCCATCACCGGGCCGGCCGGGAAGAAGATCGACGACGTCGGCGGCGCGTTCATCTCCGTCATCGCGGTCATGCTGGTGGCCTGGCTCGTCGCGGTGCCGCTGGGCTCCTCCTCGGTGCCCTGGCTGGCCGCCTCGGTCAAGAACAGCGCGCTGCTCACCGTCGTCGACCGGGTGCTGCCCGACCAGGCGCAGGAACTGTCCACGGCGCTGCGCGACACGGTCGACACCAACGGCTTCCCCGACGTGTTCAACGGGCTGGACCGCACCACCGCCCGGCAGGTGTCCCCACCCGACCCGGCGCTGGCCAACTCGCAGGTGGTGCAGAACAGCAAGCGGGCCGTGGTCAAGGTGCTCGGCTCCGCGCCGAGCTGCTCGCGCCGGATCGAGGGCTCCGGCTTCGTCTACGCCGACGACCGGGTGATGACCAACGCGCACGTGGTGGCCGGCACCCGCTCGGTGGCGGTGGAGCTGCGCGGCGAGCGGTACGACGGCGAGGTGGTCGTCTACGACCCGAACCGCGACCTGGCCGTCCTCTACGTGCCCGGCCTGCCCGGGCCGTCGCTGCGCTTCGCCGCCGGCGAGGCGGGCAGCGGGGCGGACGCGATCGTGCTCGGCTTCCCGCTCGACGGCCCGTACGACGCCCGCCCGGCCCGGGTCCGCGACGTCGACCGGATCACCGGGCCGGACATCTACTCCGCCGGTGACGTGACCCGGGAGATCTACACCATCCGGGCGCTGGTGCGCAGTGGCAACTCCGGCGGACCGCTGGTCTCGTCGAACGGGTTGGTGCTCGGGGTGATCTTCGCGGCGGCCGCGGACGATCCGAACACCGGTTTCGCGGTGACCGCGGCCGAGGCGCGGTCGGTGGCGTTGGCGGGCGCGGAGCGTACCCGGGGAGTGGGCACCGGCGACTGCACCTGAGCGGGGCCGACGGCGGCCGGGCGGCGCGGGGTTCAGCCGCCGGCCGGCGCGCCGGCCGGGGCCACGTCGTCGCCCGACCGATTGAGCGGCAGTTTCGCGCGCCCCCAGGTCAGCGTGCGGTCGAGCACCGCGCGCGCCATGATCGCCACGCAGGTCCCGCCGTTGAGGAACGAGGCCACCACGTCGCTGGGGTGGTGCATGCCCCGGTACATCCGGGTCAGCGCCACCCCGACCGGCACCAGCACCAGCAGCGCCCACCAGGTGACCTTGGCCGGGGTGCTGCGCGCCCGCAGCGCCAGCAGCACCGCGAGGCCGACGTAGAGCGCGGTCGCGGCGGACGTGTGCCCGGACGGGAAGCTGGACGTCGGCGGGGACGCGTCCATGTGCTCGACGGCCGGGCGGTTCCGGTCGATGACCATGGTGGTGAAGAGGAAGATCAACGCCTGGGCGCTCACCGCCGCGCAGAGGAAGAGCGGCTCCCGCCAACGGTGCAGCACCAACCGCAGCACCAGCGCGGCCAGCACCGTCACCACGACGATCATCTGGGTGCTGGCCAACGTGCTGAAGACCAGCGACACGTCGTTCCAGCCCCCCGTCCGGTCGGCCGCCAGCTCGCGGTTGACCGCGTCCTCCACGGTGAACGGCCAGGTGTGCGCGAGGACCCGGGTGACCAGAAGTCCGAGCCCCACCATGAGAGCGAACAGCAGCGCCAGCGGCAGCAGGACCCGCCGGGTGACCCGGACCACGACATCGGACATGGGCCGCCATCTACCCAGATCCGCGCCGGACTACGCCCGTGGGTCGTCCGGCCCCGGTTCGGCCAGCTCCGGCTCGATCCCCTCGCGCAGCGGACGCGTGGTCCGCCGGCCGGTCGAGGTGCGCCACGTCGCGAAGCCGGCCGCCGTGGCGGCCACCACGGCCACCCCGAGCACCCAGCCGCCCACCACGTCGCTGGTCCAGTGCACGCCCAACGCGATCCGGCTCAGCCCGGTGACCACCATGACCAGCGCGGCGCCCGTCCACAGCGCGACCCGACCGGCCCGGCTGTCCCGGGCGAACGGCAGGAACACCAGCAGCAACACCCCGGCCGCCAGCGCCGCGTTCAACGCGTGACCGGACGGGAAGGAGTAGCCCGCCGCGCGCGCCACCGGGTCCAGCAGCTCCGGCCGGTCCCGCCCGACCAGCAGCTTCAGCAACGCGCCGAGCAGCCCACCGACCAGCATGGTGGCGACCACCCACACGGCCAGCCGGGGCGCGCCGCGACGCAGCAGCCAGACCACCACCACCGCGGCGGCCACCCGCAACGGCCCCGGCCCCAGCGCGTGGGTCCACACGGTCATCACGTGGACCCAGGCCGGATGGTCCACCGCGTAGCCGTGGAACGTGTCGGTGACCGACGCGTCCAGTCGGAGCAGCGGCGGCCAGGCGCCCAGCACCAGCAGCGCGAGCAGGGCGAACGGCACGAGCACCAGGAAGGCCGCGGTGGCGGCCAGGGTGAGCCGGAGACCCAGCGAGTGGTCGGGGTCGAGGCGACGGGCCCGCCAGGACCGCTCCCGCGTGGACGTCGGACCGGTGGTGTTCATGCGCCGTTCACTACCCAGGGCACGGCCCGATCAGACCGGCCGCTCAGCGACGGGTCTGCCGGAACCGGCGCACCATCAGCGCGGTGCCGGTGACCAGGGCGACGAACAACGCCAGCCCGGTCCACAACCGCTCCGGCGCGGAGTCGTCGGCCTGCCCGGCCGGGCGGGCCGACCACCCGGACTTCTGCGTTGGGCCGAGCGGATCACCGCCCTGCCCCGCGCCCGCCGCCCGGCTGTCCCGGCCCTCGCCGGGTGCCGGCCCGAAGCCCACCACCCCCGGGGAGGCGTTGTCGTCGAGCGGGTTGCGCCCCACCGGCGACACGTCGGCGGTGAGCGCGGCCACCGGATCCACCATGCCGAAGCCGAACCGGTCGTCCCGTCCGGTCGGGCCGAGATCCCGGGCGGTGCTGATCAGCCGGTTCACCACGTCCCCGGCCGGCATCCGCGGATAGCGGGCCCGGACCAGGGCAGCCGTCGCGGCGACCAGCGGCGCGGCGAAGCTCGTCCCCTGCACCCGCCAGTAGCCGCCCTGCTGCCGCGCGCCGTAGAGGGCGGTGGCCGGGGCGCTGAGGATGGTCTCGCGGCCGGTGACCGAGCCGGACCAGAGGTTCTCGCTGTTGCGGTCCAGCCCGGTCACCGCCAGCACGCCCGGCTCCCGGGCCGGGTACCAGACCTTGGTGCTGGTCGACGTGGCCAGGTTGCCGGTGCAGGCGACCACCACCACGTCGCGCGCGAACGCGTAGTCGAGCGCCGCGGCCAGGGCCGGGCTGTCACCGCCGCCGCCGAGCGACAGGTTGATCACGCGGGCGCCGTTGTCCACCGCCCACCGCACGGCCTTCGCGATGATCAGCGCGTCGTCGTACCGGTTCTCGGCGTCCAGCACGCGGACCGGGAGGATCCGGGCATCCGGCGCCAGCCCCACCACGCCCCGGTCGTCGTCGGCCCGCCCGGCGATCAGCCCGGCCACCGTGGTGCCGTGCCCGACCGGGTCCGGCCCGCCCGCGCCGTCCGGGTCGACCAGGTCGAGGCCGGGCAGCACCTGCCCGGCCAGGTCCGGATGCGAACCATCCACACCGGAGTCGATCACCGCGACCACCACGCCGCGACCGGTCGAGGTGCGCCAGGCGGTCTTCGCCCGCAACTCCGCCAACTGCCACTGCTCGTCGCGGACCTGGTCGGTGCGGACCACCGCGTCGGGGGCCCGGGCCGGCAGCGGACGGGCGACGGGGGCAGCCGCTGTCGCGTGCGCCGGTGGCGCGAGCGGGCCGCCCGCGACGGCCAGCGCCGACACCGCGGCGAGCAGCACCCGTGCGGTGAGACGCCGGGATGGCACGCCGGGAGCTCCCTGCCGTTCCCTGGTCACATTCCCCAGCCATTCCGTCGCGTCCGACACATGCTGCTCGGAGATTACCGGTTGTCCCGACCGTCACGGGGCAACTCCGCACGCCCGGTCACCCGGGCGGAAGATGGGCCAACTGCACCAGACGTACGCCCTCACGGCGGGTGACCAGACGGGCCCGTCCCGGGGGCAGCGGGCCGGCCTTCACCTGACCGACGAGCGGCCCCTCCTCCGGGCCGCCCGACATCACCAGCCCGGCCGTGGACAGCTCCCGCAGCCGCTGGATGACCGGCTCGTACGACGTCCGGCCGGCGCCGCCCGAGCGCCGCGCCAGCACCAGGTGCAGCCCGACGTCCCGGGCGTGCGGGAGGTGCTCCTCCAACGCGCGCAACGGGTTGCTCGGCCCGCCGGCCACCAGGTCGTAGTCGTCCACCAGCACGAACAGCTCCGGCCCCGTCCACCAGGACCGGGCGCGCAGCTCGGCTGGCGTCACCCCGGGACCGGGCTGCCGCCCCTGCAGGTAGCCGGCCGCCGACTCGATCAGCTCGGTGGTGTGCGGCGCGGCCGTGCCGTACCCGATCAGGTGCGGCGTGTCGATCGTGCCCATCAGGCTGCGCCGGTAGTCCACCAGGATCACCCGGGCCTGCTCCGGGGTGAACCGGCGGACGATCGAGGTGGCCAGCGCGCGCAGGAACGAGGACTTGCCGCACTCGGCGTCGCCGAACACCACGAAGTTGGGTTCGGTGGCGAAGTCGAGCACCACCGGGGACAGGTCCGCCTCGGCCACCCCCACCGGGAACGCCAGCCCGGTGGTCGAGGTCTGGTCCAGCTCGGCGTACGGCAGCACCGGCGGGAGCAGCCGCACCCGGGGCGCCACCGGACCGGCCCAGGCGCCGGCGACCGCCTTGACCAGGTCGCCGGTCTCGGCGCCCAGGGTGGTGGCCCGCGGTTCGGCGGTGAGGAAGTGCAGCCCGCCGGCGGTGATCCCGCGCCCCGGCCGCTCCTCCGGCACAGTCGCCGCCAGCGCCCGCTTGACCACCGCCGAGTCGGCCGGATCACCGAGGCGCAGCTCCAGCCGGGAGCCGAACAGGTCGCGGATCGCCGGCCGGAAGTCCGACCAGCGCAGCGCGGTCGCCACCACGTGCACCCCGTACGCGAGGCCGCGCGTGGCCAGCTCGGTGACCAGCGGCTCCAGGTCCTCGTACTCGCCGCGCAGCGTGTTCCAGCCGTCGACCACCAGGAACACGTCCCCGAACGGGTCGGCGCCGCCCGGCCCGCCCGCGGCCCGTCGCCGACGCCAGGCCGCCATCGACTCCACCCCCGACTCGGTGAAGCGCCGCTCCCGCTCGACGAGCACGTTGACGACCTCGCCGACGGTCCGGCGGACCGCGGTGCCGTCGGTGCGCCCGCTCACCCCGCCGACGTGCGGCAGGTCGCGCAGCGCGCCGAGCGTCCCGCCGCCGAGGTCGAGGCAGTAGACCTGCACCTCGGCCGGCGTGTGGGTGAGGGCGAGCGCGCAGACCAGCGTGCGCAGCAGGCTGGACCGGCCGCTGCGGGTGGTGCCGACCACCCCGACGTGCCCGGCCGCGCCGTCGAGGGCCAGCCAGAAGAGGTCCCGCCGCTGCTCGAACGGCTTGTCCACCACGGCCACCGGCACCTGCAACGCGCCGTGCAGCTCCGGGTTGGCCACGGTCAGCCCGCGCACCGGGTCGCTCCCGATCGCGCCGAGCAGCTCGTCGAGCGTCGGCGAGGCGTCCAGCGGGGGGAGCCACACCTGGTGTGCCGGCGGGCCCTGCCCGGCCAGCCGGTCCACCAGCAGGTCGAGCAGGGTCCCGCCGGTCTCCTCCTCGGCCGGGAGGGCCGCCGGCGCGGCCGGCTCGGGCACCGGGACCAGGTGGCTGGAGAAGGCGAGCACGCGAGGGCTCCCGGCGCCGGCCGTACCCGCCGGGCCGGGGCGGCGGCGGACCGTCCCGGAGACGTACGCGGCCTTGAACCGGACCAGCGGGTCGGTGCCGGAGCGCAGGTAGCCGTGGCCCGGGGTGCGGGGCAGCTCGTGCGCGTCCGGCACGCCGAGCACGGTCCGGGACTCCAGCGCGGAGAACGTGCGCAGGCCGATCCGGTAGGACAGGTGGGTGTCCAGCCCGCGCAGCCGGCCCTCCTCCAGCCGCTGGCTGGCCAGCAGCAGGTGCACCCCGAGCGACCGACCCAGCCGCCCGATCTGCACGAACAGGTCGATGAAGTCGGGCTTGGCGGAGAGCAGCTCGGAGAACTCGTCGCAGATCAGCAGCAGCGACGGCAGCGGGGCCAGCGGGGTGCCGGCCGCCCGGGCCCGCTCGTAGTCGCGCACGCTGGCGAAGTTGCCCGCCCGGCGCAGCAGCTCCTGCCGGCGCATCAGCTCCCCGTTGATCGCGTCCACCATCCGGTCGACCAGGGGCAGCGCGTCCGCCAGGTTGGTGATCACGGCGGCGGTGTGCGGCAACCGCTCGAACGGCGCGAACGTGGCTCCGCCCTTGAAGTCGACGAGCACGAAGTTGAGCTGCTCGGAGCTGTGCGTGGCGGCCAGGCCGAGCACGAGCGTGCGGAGCAGCTCCGACTTGCCCGAGCCGGTGGCGCCGATCAGCAGGCCGTGCGGCCCCATCCCGTCCTGCGCCGACTCCTTCAGGTCGAGGTCGATCGCCCCGCCGTCGGCGCCCACCCCGATCGGCACCCGCAGCCGGTCCCGCGCGGCCCGGGGCGCCCACCCCTGCTCGGCGGTGAAGCCCTCCGGGTCGCCGAGGCCGAGCAGCTCGGGCAGGCCCGGCTCGGCGCCGGGCGGCGCGTCCGGCCCGCGTACCGTGCCGGCCAGCCGCAGCGGCGCGAGTCGCCGGGCCACCGCCTCGGCGTCGGCCGCCGGCAGCGCGTCGGCGGCGCCGACCTCGGCGTGCCCCTCCACGGAGTGCGAGTGCAGCCGGCCGTCGACCAGGTCGAGCAGCAGCGCGTAGCGGTCGAGCAGCCGTGGGGGCGGGGTGTCCAGGTCGAGCACGGTGACCGCGTCGATGCCGCCGTCGCCGGCCAGGTCGGCGGCGCCGGTCAGGTCGCCGCCGTCGAGCACCACGACCACGTGCGGCCCGTCCGTGGCCGGGCCGTGCGGGCTGAACCGGGACCGGCTGCCGAGCACGTCGGCGAGGAGCCGTTCCAGGTCGGCGGCGGAGCTGGTGACCAGGCGCACCGCGCCCAGGGCGTCGGTGCGCGTCGGATGGTGGGCGTGCGGCAGCCACTTCACCCACTCCCACCGGTCCCGGCGCTCCGGCCCGGCGCAGACCGCGACCAGCAGCTCGTCCGGGGCGTGGAAGACCGCGAGCTGGGTGAGCACCGCCCGGACCAGGGCCTGCGCGGCGGGCGAGCCGGCCCCGCGCACCGGGCCCGCCGGACCGCGCACGAAGACCCGGGCGAAGCTGCGCAGCGACAGCGCCACCGGCAGGTCCGGCACCACCGAGTACGCGTCCAGGAAGCGCCGCAGCGCCCCGGCCGTCATCGGCTCCAGCTCCTCCAGCGGCCGGGTGACCGGCGGAACCAGTGGCGTGGCCAGCGTCTGCGGCCCGACACCGACCCGGACCACGGCGAAGTCGGGGTCGGCCGGCCGGCGCTCCCAGACCCGGTGGCTGTCCACCGTGGACCAGAGCCGGCCCGGCTCGGGGTGGCGGTAGGAGAGCCCGGCCCGCTGGGCGCCGGCGGTCTCCCGGACCCGGCGGCGCAGCGTGGCCAGGTGGCGCAGGTATTCCCGGCGGGCGGCCATCAGCTCGGACTTCTTCGGGCCGGCGCTGCCCCAGGTGGTCACCAGCATGGCCAGCGAGGAGAGCCCGAACATGCCGCCCACCGCGTACGAGTAGGCCCCGCCGCCCCGGCCGAACATCATCGCCATGGCCACCGTCCCGCCGAGCATCGGCAGCACCATCAACGCCTGCTGCCAGCGCCCCCCGGTCGCCACCGGGATCTCCGGCGGCGCCTCGACGGGCAGCTCGCCGACCGGGATCTCCGGGGCCGGGCGGCGCGGCGGCCGCTTGATGACGACAGTGGACAACGATCCTCCCATGGCTCTCGGTAACCCGAGCCTGGCTCATAGTAGGTAAAGTCCTGTCGTCCGTCAGCCCACCGATCCGGTCCGGGATGGAGATACGTCGATGACAAGCGGCCTTGCCCGGGTCACCATCAGCGCGCCCCGGCGCCGCGTCGACGTGGCCCTGCCGGAGCAGGTCCCCCTGGCCGAGTTGCTGCCCGAGGTGCTGCGGCACGCCGGCGAGGGGCTGGCCGACGACGGGGAACGGCACGGCGGCTGGCTGCTGCGCCGCACCGACGGCGCGGTGCTCGCCACCGCCCAGGCGCTGCTGCCGCAGGGCGTCCGGGACGGCGAGGTGCTGCACCTCGTGCCGGCCCGCGCCGAGTGGCCCGAACTGGAGTACGACGACGTGGTCGAGGCGATCGTCGACGGGGCCCGACGCCGGGGCGCCGCCTGGTCCGCCCCGGCCACCCGGGCCGCCGCGCTGGCCGGGGCCGGCGTGCCGCTGGCCGTCGGGCTGGTCGCCGTGCTGACCGCCGGCGCCGGCGCCGGGGGCCGGGACTGGCCGGTCGCCGCCGCGGTCGCCCTGATCCTGGTGCTCGCCGCCACCGCCGCGTCCCGGGCGTACGGGGACGGCCCGGTCGGCGCCACCCTCGGCGGGTACGCGCTGCCCTGGGCGGCGACGGCCGGCGCGCTGGCGGTCGGCTCGGGCGACCCGGTCGGTCCGATCCCCGGGCTTCGCTGGATCGGCGCCCCCGAACTGCTCGTCGGCTCGGTGGCGCTGCTGCTGGTGGCGGTGCTCGGCCTGCTCGGGGTGGCCAGCCGGTCCCGGGTCTTCGTGGCCGGCGTGACAGTGGGCGCGGCCGGGGCGGTGGCCGCGCTCGGTGGGCTGCTGCTGACGCCGGCCGGCACCGCGGCCGTGCTGCTCGCCGTCCTGGTCTTCGCGCTCGGCGGGCTGCCGCTGCTGGCCATCCGGGTCGGCAAGCTGCCGCTGCCGCCGCTCACCCTGCCCGCTCCCGCCGGCACCCGTGACCTGCCCGACCGGGGACGGGTGCACGCCGCCGTGGCCCGCGCCGAGGAGGTGCTGACCGGGATGCTGCTCGGGCACGCCGCGCTGGCCGTCGGCGCGATCGGGGTGCTCGTCGCGGTCGGCGGGACCGCCGCATGGCTGCTGGTCGCCGTCGGCAGCGGGGTGCTGCTGCTGCGCTCCCGGCTCTTCGTGGCGGTGCGGCACCGGCTGCCGGCCGTCGTCGCCGGGCTCGCCGGGTACGGCCTGCTCGGCGCGGTGCTGGCGGAACGGGCCGGTCCGGGCGGGCGACTCGCGCTGACCGTCGGCGGGCTGGCCCTGGCCCTGGTGGCGGTGACCGCCGGCGCCACGTACGCCCGGCGACCGGTGTCCCCGTACCTCGGCCGGCTGGCCGACCTGACCGACACCGCCCTGGTGGCCGCGGTGGTCCCGGTGGCCTGCGCGGTGCTCGATCTCTACGACCGGGCCCGCGGCCTGCTCGCCTGAGTACGCGACGGCCCGGATCGCGACGTGCGACCCGGGCCGTTCGAGAAACCTGACCGTCAGTGCAGCGTCTCGCCGCGCTCCTCGGCCTCCTTGGCGCGCCGGTAGGACGCGGCGATCTCGGCCTCGGCCTCGACCCGGCCGACCCAGGTCGCGCCCTCGACCGACTTGCCCGGCTCCAGGTCCTTGTAGACCTCGAAGAAGTGCTGGATCTCCAGGCGGTCGAACTCGCCCAGGTGGTGGATGTCCCGCAGGTGCTCCTGGCGCGGGTCCTCGTAGGGGACGCAGAGGACCTTGTCGTCGCCGCCCTTCTCGTCGGTCATCCGGAACATGCCGATGGTGCGGCAGCGGATCAGGCAGCCGGGGAAGGTCGGCTCGGGCACCAGCACCAGCGCGTCCAGCGGGTCGCCGTCCTCGCCCAGGGTGCCCTCGATGAAGCCGTAGTCGGCCGGGTACTGCGTGGAGGTGAAGAGGGTGCGGTCCAGCCGGATCCGGCCGGTCGCGTGGTCCACCTCGTACTTGTTGCGGTGACCCTTGGGGATCTCAACCGTGACGTCGAAATCCATTTCCCACGCTCCCTCGTTTGCCCACGCTGGCTAACGGAAACCAGCGGCTCGCCGCCCGCACGGGTGAACGCCCCCCGCCGGCTCCGGCCGCCGCATAGTGTTCGGACCGAAGTAGTGTCACCCAAGGTGATTTCGAGCGGGGAGGAGGGGGCCGTGGGGAGGGAAGATTCACACTACCGCCCCGAGGGGGTTGACGGGCGACGGTCCGTCGGATCCGGTTCCGGTGGAGCCACCGGGCGGGTGTCCGTCCCCGGCGCCAACGTTCCCCATCGTCCGGCCCCGGCCAGCGGATCGGCCCGGGTCACCCCGACCGGCGACCCGGCGGCGGCCCCGGTGAGCTGGCCCGGCGCGCCGGGTCCGATCCCGGTGAGCCCGCCGGTCCCGCCGGTCGGCGCCGCCCCGCCGCCGCCCCCGCCCGCCGTTCCGCCGCGCCGCCGTCGTGGCCGCCTGGTCGCGGCGCTGGCGGGCGTGCTGGTGCTGGTCCTCGCGGTGGCCGGGCTGGCGGTGCTCCGCCCGGGTCCGGTCGCCCGTCTGCTGGGCGGCGAGGCCGCCCCGTCCGGTGCCACCGCCGCGCCGCCCGAGCCGGACCCGCCGGCCGTGCTCGGCGGTCCCGACGCCAACGCGCCGCTGCCCACCGAGGCCGGGATCCGGGCCGCGTTGGAACCGCTGGTGGGCGCCGCCGCGCTCGGCGACCGGGTGAACGTCTCGGTGGCGGACGTGGCCACCGGCGAGACGCTCTACGGCAAGGGACCGGACGCGCCGACCGTGCCCGCCTCGGTGACCAAGCTCGCCACCGGCGTCGCGGTGCTCGCGGCGCGTGGTCCGGCGTACCGGATCCCCACCCGCGCGGTGGCCGGCCCGAACCCCGGCGAGGTGGTCCTGGTGGGCGGCGGCGACCCCACGCTCGCGGTGGACAAGAACGGCTTCTACCCGGGCGCGGCCCGGCTGGACGCCCTGGCCGCCCAGGTGCGCGACGCGCTCGGCGGCACCGCACCGACCAAGGTGATCGTCGACTCGTCGCTGTTCAGCGGTCCGGTCTTCGAGCCCGGCTGGGACGCCGACATCCCCACCGGCGGCTTCGGCGCGGCGATCACCGCGCTGATGACCGACGGCGCCCGCAAGGACCCGGCGCTGGCGCGGCGCACCGCCGAGGAGACCAACCACGCCGCCGAGCGGGTGCCCCAGCCGGACCTGACCGCCGGCCGGCAGTTCGCCAAGCTGCTCGGGCTCACCGGTGGCGCCGCCCAGGTGACCCGGGGCGCGGCGCCGACCGCCGGGGGTTCCGGGTCGGCCGGCCCGGCGCCCGGCACCGAGCTGGGCAAGGTCGAGTCCCTGCCGGTGATCCGGCTGGTCGACATCATGATCAGCGACAGCGACAACGTGATCGCCGAGGCGATGGCCCGCCAGGTGGCGCTGGCCAAGGGCAAGCCCGGCTCGTTCACCGGGGGTGCCGCCGCCACCGACCAGGTGCTCGGCGAGCTGGGACTGCCGGCCGGCGAGATCAGCCTCGCCGACGGCAGCGGGCTGTCGCGCACCAATCGCATCAGCCCGTCCCTGCTCACCGAGCTGATCACGCTCGCCGGGAACGGCAGCCACCCGGAGCTGGCGGCGATCTTCGGTGGGCTGCCGGTCGGCGGCTGGTCCGGCACGCTCGACGAGCGCTACCGGGCGGCCGCCACCGCCGCCGGGGCCGGTGTGGTGCGGGCCAAGACGGGCACGCTGACCGGGGTGAACGCCATCGCCGGGACGGTCCTCACCGCCGACGGGCGGCTGCTCACCTTCGCCGTGCTCACCGACCGGACGCAGGGCTCGCTGGACGAGACCCGGCAGGCGCTCGACCGGATCACCTCCGCGCTGGCCGGCTGCGGCTGCCGCTGACCGACCGACGTCGATCGGCCGACGCGAGCCCGGGTGGGGGTGTCGCGGCGCGGGTACGGTGGGTTCATGGCGCAGTTCGTGGACTGGGATCTGGCCGCCGCGACCGCGGGGGCGCTGGGCAAGTCGGGCCCCCGCGTGTCATACGCGGAGGCCACCGACGTGGTGGGCGACCTGCGCCGGCTGACCGAGGAGGCCGCCGGTCACGTGGCCGACTACACCGGGCTGCGCGCCCAGGTGGCCCACCCGCCGGTGCGCGTGGTCGACCGCCGGGACTGGGCGGCGGCCAACATCGCCGGGCTGCGCGAGGTGGTCACGCCACTGGTCGAGCGGCTCTCCGGGGACAAGCGGCCCGGCGCGCTCACCGAGGCGATCGGCTCCCGGCTCACCGGCGTGCAGGCCGGCACCGTGCTGGCCTACCTCTCCGGCCGGGTCCTCGGCCAGTACGAGGTCTTCGCCGGCGACCCGGGCCAACTGCTGCTGGTGGCCCCGAACATCGTCGAGGTGGAGCGGAAGCTCGGCGCGGACCCGCGCGACTTCCGCCTCTGGGTGTGCCTGCACGAGGTGACCCACCGGACCCAGTTCACCGCCGTGCCGTGGATGCGCGCCTACTTCCTCGGCGAGGTGCAGGCGTTCGTGGACGCCTCGCAGGGCGGTGAGCACCTGCTGGAGCGGCTGCGCCGCGGCGTGGCGACACTCTCCGACGCGGTGAAGGACCCGGAGAGCCGGGCCAGCGTGCTCGACATCGTGCAGACCCCGGCGCAGCGCGCCGTGCTGGACCGGCTGACCGCGTTGATGACGCTGCTGGAGGGGCACGCCGAGTTCGTGATGGACGGCGTCGGCCCCGAGGTCATCCCCAGCGTCGGCGCGATCCGGGCCGCGTTCAACCGCCGCCGGGAGTCCGGCAACCCGCTGGAGAAGGCGATCCGCCGGCTGCTCGGCATCGAGGTCAAGATGCGCCAGTACGCCGAGGGCCGCAAGTTCGTGCACGGCGTGGTCGACCGGGTCGGCATGGCCGGCTTCAACAAGATCTTCTCCTCCCCGCTCACCCTGCCCCGGCTCGACGAGCTGGGCGATCCGGACGCCTGGGTGAACCGGGTGCACGGGCCGGCCGGTGCCACCCCGGCCGCCGGCTGACCCGGCCGCTCCGGCCCTCCGGCCGCCGGTCGGCCCGGCGCCCGCGCCGTCCGTGGCCGCCGTGCGGCTCGCCGTGCGGCGCCTGCTGACCGACCTGCCCGCCGCCGGACCGGTCCTGGTGGCCTGCTCCGGCGGGCCCGACTCGCTGGCGCTCGCCGCCGCCACCGCGTTCGTGGCTCCCCGGCTCGGCCGCCCGGCCGGACTGGTCACGGTCGACCACGGCCTCCAGCCCGGCTCCGCCGAGCGGGCCGACGCGGTCGCCGCCTGGGCCCGCACGGCCGGGCTCGACCCGGTCGAGGTGCTCCGGGTGCGCGTGGACGGGCGGCCCGGCGGTCCCGAGGCGGCCGCTCGCGAGGCCCGCTACGAGGCGTTGGTCGAGGTCGCCCGCCGGCATGGCGCGGCCGGGGTCCTGCTCGGGCACACCCGCGACGACCAGGCCGAGACGGTGCTGCTGGCGCTGGCCCGGGGCGCCGGCCCGCGCGGACTGTCCGGCATGCCGGAACGGCGCGACCTCGACGGGGTGCCGCTGCTGCGCCCGCTGCTCGACGTCGCGCGCGACGACACCCGGTCGGCCTGCGCCGCGCTCGGGCTCGACCCGTGGAGCGATCCGCACAACACCGATCCCGCGTACGCCCGGGCCCGGGTGCGGGCCGACGCGCTGCCGGCGCTCGTCGCCGCGCTCGGCCCGGGCGTGGTGGCGAACCTGGCCCGGACCGCCCGGCTGCTCGCGGCGGACACCGCCGCCCTGGACGCGTTGGCCGACGCCGCCTTGGCCGACGTCCGGGCCGGCGATGAGGGGTTGTCGGTCGACGGGCTGGCCGCGCTGCCCGCGGCGGTGCGCACCCGGGTGCTGCACGCCTGGGCCCGGGAGCTGGGGGCCGCCCCGGCTGCCCTGTCGCAGCGGCACGTGGCGGCGTTGGACGCCCTGGTCACCGGCTGGCGGGGGCAGGGGCCGGTGCACCTGCCCGGCGGTCGTCCGGTCCGCCGTCACGCCGGCCGCCTGCTCGGCTGACCGTCGCGGCGGGGCGGCGGTCAGGCGTCGGCGCGCTCGCGGAACGTGGTCCGGTAGGCGTGCGGGGTGGTGCCGACCCGGCGGGTGAAGTGGTGCCGCAGCGCTGCCGCGTCGCCGAAGCCGGCCTGGTCGGCGACGCTCTCCACGCTGAGCCGGGTGTCCTCCAGCAGTCGTCGGGCCAGCAGCACCCGTTGGTTGGTCAGCCAGTCGTGCGGGGTGGTGCCGGTCTCGGCCCGGAACCGGCGGGCGAAGGTCCGCGGTGCCATGTCGGCCCGGGCGGCCAGCTCGTCCACGGTCACGGTGCGGTCGAGGTGGCCCATCAGCCACTCCAGCACCGGTTCGAGCGTGGGGGCCTCCGGCGCGCGGGGGATCGGCGCCTCGACGTACTGGGCCTGCCCGCCGTCGCGGTGCGGCGGGACGACCATCCGCCGGGCCAGCCGGGTGGCCACGGCCGAGCCGTGCGCCTGGCGGACCAGGTGCAGACAGGCATCGATCCCGGCGGCGGTGCCGGCGCTGGTGAGCAGCCGGCCGTCCTGCACGTAGAGCGAGTTGCACCGGACCCGGGCCGCCGGGAAGCGCTGCTGGAGCTCGTCGACGTGCCGCCAGTGGGTGGTGCAGTCGCGTCCGTCGAGCAGGCCCGCCTCGCCCAGCACGAACGCGCCGGCGCAGACGCTGAGCAGCCAGGCGCCCCGGTCGGCGGCGCGGCGCAGCGCGGCGAGCACCGGCTCGGGCACCGGCGTCCCCTCGGCGTGCGCCGGCACCGCCACCAGGTCGGCCTCGTCCACGGGCGCGAGGTCGGCGGTGGGGGTGAGCAGGAAGCCGGAGCGGCTGCGGACCGGCGCGCCGTCGGCGGTGCAGACGTCGAACCGGTAGCCGGGGAAGCCGTCGACCGTGCGGTCGGTGCCGAACACCTCGGCGACGACGCCGAGTTCGAACGCGGCGACCTCGTCGAGGGCGATGACGGCGACGGAGCGGAGCATGTGACGAGGGTAACCCGAGAGGTGGCAGGAAATCGATGCCCGCTGGCATTCCTGCCACTGTCCGGACCGGACGGCGGGCCGGAAACTAGGTGGTGTCCGGTGCGCACCGGCGGCGAAAACCATCCGAACCACGCGAAAGCGAGCGCCGCCATGACCGTTCTTCTGCTCCTGCTCTTCCTGCTCCTCCTCGTCGGCGCCAGCGCCCTCGGGCTCACCGCCGACACCCGCGACTCGGCCGACTGGAAGCCGACCGACGACGGGCGGCGCTGGCGCTCCCGCACCTGCTGAGGTGATTTGCCTCGTTCGCGCCGAAAATCCCCGGCGGGACCGCGCCAAAAGGGGCGGCCCCGCCGACGGAGGCCATCCGGCGTACGGCAGGCTAGGAGCATGGCTGACGGCTCCTGGTACGACGCCGACATCGACCACGTGATCATCTCCGAGGCGCAGATCCGCGAGAAGACCGCGGAACTGGCCAAGCAGGTCTCGGCGGACTACGCGCACGTCGAGGACGGTCTCCTGCTCGTCTGCGTGCTCAAGGGCGCGGTCATGTTCATGGCCGACTTCGCCCGCGCGCTGGGCCGCCAGGGCCCGCCCGCCGAGCTGGAGTTCATGGCCGTCTCCTCGTACGGCCAGGGCACCACCTCGTCCGGCGTGGTCCGCATCCTCAAGGACCTGGACCGCGACATCGCCGGCCGGCACGTGGTCGTCGTCGAGGACATCGTCGACTCCGGCCTGACGCTCTCCTGGCTGCTGCGCTACCTGGAGTCGCGCTCGGCGGCCAGCGTCGAGGTGGTCGCGCTGTTCCGCAAGCCGGACGCGGTCAAGGTCGAGGTGCCGGTGAAGTACGTCGGCTTCGACATCCCCACCGAGTTCGTCGTCGGTTACGGCCTCGACTTCGGCGAGCGCTACCGCGAGCTGCCCTACGTCGGCGTGCTCAAGCCCGAGGTCTACGCCCGCGCCTGAGCGCCGTCGGGCCGCTCGTCAGCGGACGTTCAGCGGGCTCTCAGCCTTTCGGTCTACGGTAGAGACCGGTGACGTGGAGGCACCCTCCACGCCCGACCCCTCGAGCCGCGTGACCGGGCGGTGTGGGCGGGTCGGGTGCGGAGCTCCCCGCCACGCCGGCTCAAACCCTGGTTCGCCCTACGCGTAAGTGCCGGGCTCACAAGCTCACATCTCGCTCGTACGGTGTACCGTCGAATGACCGTGGTGCGGCAGTTCGCGTGCCCCGGGGGTCGGGCCGGCCCGCACGGCGGCCACGGCCGCCGCCCGAGGCGGCGACACCATTCAGACGGTCAGGACGTCGATCAGGAGGATGCGGGCGTCTCGGCGCCCGACGACAGCATGGAACGTACGCGTTTCTTCCGCCGACCGGTGGTCTGGATCATCCTGGTCATCCTCGGCGCCGTTGTGCTCAGTCAACTGTTCACCGCTGGTCCCAGCTACCACCGCGTGGACACGTCCGTCGCGCTCGACCAGCTCAACAAGGGCGGTATCGAGAAGGTCGTCTTCCAGGACAAGGAGCAGACGCTCCAGCTCGACCTGAAGGACAAGGCCAAGTTCGGCGACACCAACACCGACAAGATCGAGGCGCAGTTCCCGTACGAGGTCGGCGGCCAGGTCTGGAACCAGGTGCGCGAGGCCGAGGCGGCGGACCGGATCACCGGCCCGGTCGACACCAAGGTGTCGTCGGACAGCATCTGGGTCAGCCTGCTGGTCAATCTCCTCCCCATCGCGCTGCTCGTGCTCCTGCTGCTGTTCTTCATGTCGCAGATGCAGGGCGGCGGCTCGCGGGTGCTCAACTTCGGCAAGTCCAAGGCGAAGATGATCACCAAGGACACGCCGAAGACCACCTTCGCGGACGTGGCCGGTGCGGACGAGGCCGTCGAGGAACTGCACGAGATCAAGGACTTCCTGCAGAACCCGGCGAAATACCAGGCCCTGGGCGCCAAGATCCCGAAGGGCGTGCTGCTCTTCGGCCCGCCCGGCACGGGTAAGACGCTGCTCGCCCGCGCGGTGGCCGGCGAGGCCGGCGTGCCCTTCTACTCCATCTCGGGTTCCGACTTCGTGGAGATGTTCGTCGGCGTCGGCGCCAGCCGGGTCCGCGACCTCTTCGAGCAGGCCAAGTCGAACGCGCCGGCGATCGTCTTCGTCGACGAGATCGACGCGGTCGGCCGGCACCGTGGCGCCGGCATGGGCGGCGGCCACGACGAGCGGGAGCAGACCCTCAACCAGCTGCTGGTCGAGATGGACGGCTTCGACACCAAGGGCGGGGTCATCCTGATCGCCGCCACCAACCGGCCGGACATCCTCGACCCGGCGCTGCTGCGCCCGGGCCGCTTCGACCGGCAGATCCCGGTCGACGCCCCCGACATGGAGGGCCGCAAGGCCATCCTGCGGGTGCACGCCAAGGGCAAGCCGTTCACGCCCGACGTCGACCTCGACGCGGTCGCCCGGCGTACCCCGGGCTTCTCCGGGGCCGACCTGGCCAACGTGATCAACGAGTCCGCGCTGCTCACCGCCCGCAAGGAACAGCGGGCGATCACCAACGACTCGCTGGAAGAGTCGATCGACCGCGTGATCGCCGGTCCGCAGCGCCGGACCCGGGTGATGAGCGACCAGGAGAAGAAGATCACCGCGTACCACGAGGGTGGGCACGCGCTGGTCGCCTGGGCGCTGCCGCACGCCGCGCCGGTGCACAAGGTGACCATCCTGTCCCGGGGCCGGTCGCTGGGCCACACGCTGGTCCTCCCCACGGAGGACAAGTACACCCAGACCCGCGCCGAGATGATCGACACCCTGGCGTACGCGCTGGGCGGCCGGGCGGCCGAGGAACTGGTGTTCCACGAGCCGACCACCGGCGCCGGCAACGACATCGAGAAGGCCACCCAGCTGGCCCGCGCGATGATCACCCAGTACGGCATGAGCTCCAAGCTCGGTGCGATCAAGTACGGCACCAGCGGCGACGAGCCGTTCCTCGGCCGCAACATGGGCCACGAGCGGGACTACTCCGACTCGGTCGCGGCCGAGATCGACGGCGAGATGCGTGCGCTGATCGAGCTGGCCCACGACGAGGCCTGGGAGATCCTGGTGGAATACCGGGACGTCCTGGACAACATGGTCCTGGAGCTGATGGAGAAGGAAACCCTCTCCACCGCCGACATGGCCCGCATCTGCGCCCGGGTGGTCAAGCGCCCGCCGATGGCCCCCTACCACGGCTTCGGCAAGCGCCAGCCCTCGACCGAGCCGCCCGTGCTCACCCCGGCCGAGAAGGACGCGCTGCAGAAGCAGGCCACGGCCGACGGCATCTCGGTCGGTGGTTCCAGCAACAACTCGGACGGTACGCACTGAGCACCGACCCGACGGCCGGCTCCCCTGACCGGGAGCCGGCCGTTTCCGCGACCGAACCCGACGGCGACGACGCCCTCGACTACGTGGCCGCGCGCCTGATCAGCGGCAAGCTGACCGGTGGCCCGGTGGAGCAGAGCGTCGACCTCGCCCGGATCGAGAAGGCCGTCCGGGAGATCCTCATCGCCGTCGGGGAGGACCCCGACCGGGACGGCCTGCAACAGACACCGGCCCGGGTCGCCCGCGCGTACGCCGAGCTCTTCGCCGGCCTGCGGGTCGACCCGGCGCAGGTCCTCCGCACCACCTTCGAGGCCAACCACGAGGAACTCGTGCTGGTCCGGGACATCGACGTGATGAGCCTGTGCGAGCACCACCTGCTGCCATTCCGGGGCAGCGCCCACATCGGCTACATCCCCGGCCCGGACGGCCGGATCACCGGCCTGTCCAAGCTGGCCCGGCTGGTCGAGGTGTTCGCCCGCCGGCCGCAGGTGCAGGAGCGGCTCACCTCGCAGATCGCCGACCTGCTGATGTCCAGCCTCGCGCCGCGCGGCGTCATCGTGGTGCTCGAGTGCGAGCACATGTGCATGGCGATGCGCGGCATCCAGAAGTCCGGCGCCAAGACCATCACCTCGGCGGTCCGGGGCGGCCTGCAGAACGACGCCAAGTCGCGGGCCGAGGCCATGGCGCTGATCATGCACCGCTGACCCGGCAACCTCGACGGCCGCGTGCTCCCACCCGGGAGGCGCGGCCGTCGCCGTCCCGGGACGTCAGCCGGGCAGCATGGCCAGCAGCAGCCCGGCGGCGGTGAGCACCGCCGGGATCAGGCAGACCAGGGCACCGAAGCGAGGAGTCCGGTCCACCCGGTCGGTCGGGCGGGGGCGGAAGAGCCGCCCCACCGCAAGCCAGCCCAGCATGAACGCGACCGCCGGCAGCGGCAGCCCCACCAGCAGCGCCAACGCGGTCACCGGCCCCGCGCCGGCCAGCGCGTACAGGGCGAGCTGGAGCAGCGGCACCACCAGCGCCAGCGGCCCGTACACCAGCAGGTTGCGCGGGCGGGCCGGCCAGCGGGCCAGCCGGGGCAGACCCCGAGCGCTCAGCGTGTCGTCCGCCGCGTCCGCCCACCCTCCGGCGGCACGCAACGCCGCCAGCACCGCGGCCGGGCCGCCGGCCATCGACCGGGCCGCCTCGCTCACCTCCGGCGGCGTCGGCACCAGGGAGATCGCCGGTACGCCCAGCTCACGCAGCCGGGCCTGCTGCGGTGCCAGCCGTTCGCGTACCGCGGTCAACTCCTCGCGGGCCGCCGCCACCGACCGGGCCTGCTCCCCGGCGGCGGTGGCCGCCGCCCGTCGTACGCCGTCGAGCTGCCGCGCGGCCGCCACGTAGTCCGCCCAGGCCGACTCGGCCGGGTCCACGGCCACGGTCGCGCCACCGGCCCGGGGCCCGGGCACCGTCGTGCCGGTCTCGCTCACGTGGCTACTTCCGTTCGCGACTGCGGGGCTCGCAACCCCGGCTCACTCCTCGCGCTCACCGGGCAGTCCTTCGTTCGCGACTGCGGGGCTCGCAACCCCGGCTCACTCCTCGCGCTCACCGGGCAGTCCTTCGTTCGCGACTGCGGGGCTCGCAACCCCGGCTCACTCCTCGCGCTCACGCGGTCATCTCCCCGGTGCCGAAGGGCACGAAGACCGTGCCCTGCTCGTCCGGGCCGTCCCAGAGCACCGCGCGGCCCGGCCGCGGCCGCCACCACACCGGCCGGTCGAAGAGCTGCTCCAGGCGCCCGCCCGGCACGTCGGTGACCGCCACGGCGGTGAGCTTGTCCACCTCGCCCTCGGGACCGAGCAGCCCGGCCAGCGGCGCCGGCGTCCGCCACCAGGCGAGCAGGTGCCGGCCGGCCGCCGGGCCCTCCAGCAGCAGCGACCGCAGCAGCTCCGGCGGCAGCTCGGCGGCGTCCGGCACGTCCAGCCCGAACACCACCAGGTAGCCGGGCTCGTCCGACTCCATGGCCGACCGCAGCCCGGCCGCGTCGACCGTCTCCACCCGGTGCCGCCCGGCCAGCTCGGCGGCGAGCACGCCGGCCGGCTCGGCCGACCCGTTCGCCAGGGGCGCCAACACGAACCGCGCCGCGCCCGCATGGGCCGCCGCCGCGCTGCGCACCGCGGTGACCAACAAGCGCTCGGCCTCCTCGTCGCGACCCAGCACGGCCAGGTTCCGGCCGGCGGCCGGCCCGAGCGGGACGGCCACGGTGCTGCGCCGGACGTCCACCGCCCGGCCGAGCAGCGCGGCCGGCCCGTGCGCCCGGCCGGCCAGGGCGGCCCGGTGCCGGGGGTCGTTGGCGAGCAGCGGGCGGGCGTAGCCGGCGAAGACCACCGGGGGGACGGCCTCCTCGGTCCGGTCCGACCAGAGTCGCCGCCGCAGGTCCGCCAGCACCTGCGGATCCTCGTACGGGTCGGGGAAGCGGATCATCCGCTCGTGCCCCCGGGTCGCGCCGCGCGGGCCGCCCAGCCCGCCGGCCGTGTTCACCACCGCGCTGCCCACCGGCAGGCCGGCCGCCGAGTCGTTGGCCGGCTCCAGCACCGCCGAGCCGCCCGGCAACGCCACCCGCACCGGAAACTGGCCCAGCAGCGGGTCACGCGGACCACCGATGCCCAGGTCGCCCTCGCCGGCCAGCACCAGGTGGACCCCGTACGACCGGGCGGTGCGGGCCAGCGCGTCCAGCCGGGCCAGCACGTCGACGGCGAGCCGGTCCCGGTCGCGCAGCAGCAGCGGGAAGTTGTCGATCACGCAGACGATCCGGGGCAGCGGCTGGTGCTGGCGCAACTCGGTGTAGCGCTGTCCGCCGGCCCGTCGGGACGCCTCCTCACGGCGGCGCACCTCCGCCTCCAGCTCGCCGAGCAGGTCGGCGACGTACTCCCGGTCGGCGGCCATCCCGGCGGCCCGCACCTGCGGCACCCAGGACCGGTCCCGCTCGGTCTGCAGGAACTCCACGAAGGACTCGCCGTCGCCCAGGTCGGCCAGGTAGAGCGTCAGCTCCTCCGGCCCGTACCGGGTGGCCAGGCCGAACAGCGCGTCGGTGAGGAACGCCGAGCGGCCGGCCTGCGACCGGCCACTGACCAGCCAGTGCGGGGTCAGCTCGGTGAAACCGAGGCTGACCGGACGCCCGGCGGCGTCACCGACCGTGGTGCTCAACCCGTCGACCGAGTCCGCCGTCCACAGCCCGTCGGCGGGCAGCAGGTCGGCCAGGGCGAGCCGGGAGCCGTCCTCGATCTGCCGGGCCAGCCGGCGGCACACCTCGGTGACCAGCTCCGTGGGTGGATCCTCGTCCAGGAACACCGGCGAGTGGAGACCACCCGGTGGTTCGGCGCCCGGGCTGCTGAACCCGGTGAGCGGCGGGTCACCGACCAGCGCGTACGCCGTGCGCACCGTGAGCGGCGTGGCCCGGGGCAGCGGGTCGCCGTCGGGCCATCCGGCGACCACCAGGTGCAGCCCGGCGCGCGGCCCCCGGTCGGCCAGGTCGGCGAGCCGGTCCAGGTCGGCGGTGGTCGCGCCCTCGGGCAGGGCGGCCACCACGAGCAGCAGCGTACGGTCGTGCCCGCGCTGCCGCGAGGTCCCGGCGGCCACCCACTGCTCCGCCTCGGCCAGCACCGCCCGGAGGCCGGTCAGGTCGGCGGTGGGCGGGGGCAGCAGGCCCGCGTCGGCGAGCGCCGCGAATCCGGCGAAGGTGTCGCCCGGACCGCCGTCGACCGCCCGGGCCAGCAGCGCGCCCGCCGGCGTGGCCGCGAACAGGCGCAGCAGCAGGGCCCGGAGCAGCCCGGCCACCCGAGGGTCGGCGGCGTCGGCGTCGACGCTCAGGTGACCGCTGCCGAACAGCGGGACCAGCGCGGGGAAGCGGGCGTCGTCCAGCGGCGCGGCGGCGCCCACCCGGACCCGGGCCGGCGGACCGTCGCCCGGTGGCGTCGCCGGCGTGAGGGCCTCCACCGCCGCGCCGGCCCACCCGGGCGCCGCCCGCTCGGCCGCCGCACGCAGGCGTTCGGCCAGCTCGTACTGTCGGTGGTGGTCGGCGGGGGCGGGCCGGATCTCGTCGAGGATGCCCGCCGCCGCGGTCGCGGCGGCCTCGGCCCGGCGGTGCAGCGCGGCGGCCCGACCGGCGCGCGCCTTCGGAGTCGCCACCGCGTCCACCTCTCTTCCCGAGGCCGACATCTCCTCCCGATCAGTGACGGTAACCCAGGCGCGGGCCGTCCACCGGGATGTCGGTCGGCGCGGTGAGCTGCGCGGCGGTGAGCAGCCTCACCCCGCGCAGGCCCGCCCGCCGGGCGGCGTCCGTCCGGCGGTTCGCCACGATCCGCCAGTTCTGAGGCATTGGGTACGCGGCGCGCAGCCGATAGCCTCAGGAGGTGGAATCAGTGCAGCCCCCCGCCGGTTCCCAGGTCTCCCGCGTACCGGCGCAGCGGACCCCGCCGGAGCAGATGGCGCCCCCCGCGCCGGCTCCGCTTCCGGTACGCCCCAAGCGCCCGCTGCGCACCGTGCTGATGGTCGTCGCGGGGGTGCTCGCGTTGCTCTGCACGGGGGGAGCGGTGGTCGGGTTCGTCCTCTACGACCGCGCGACAGCCCCGGACCGCAGCGCCCCCGACGTAGTAGTGGCCAACTATATTCAGGCATACCTCATTGATCGCAACGACGCAAAGGCGCAGGAGTTCGCCTGTAGGAGCAGCGGTGACCTCGACGGCATCCGTGCCCTTCGGGCAGAGCTGGAGCAACGTGAGGCCAACTTCAACGTGATGATCAAGGTGAGTTGGGGGCCGCTCGTCCGCGCCGAGGATGGACCAGGCGAGGCGGTGACAACGACACTCGCGATATCAAGCTCACAAAACGGTCAGCCTCGGAGCAGCCGTCGTGAGGCTTGGCGGTTCGCTCTGGTGGATAACAAGGACGGCTGGCGTGTCTGCGGGGCGAACAAGATTGGTTAGCCGCAGTTACTCCAGCCAGAGCAGGTGGACCGGAACCTCCAGGGTGGTCGGTGCCTGGCCGCGCCAGGCCCACCGGTACCACTCCAGCTCCGACGTCACCCGGACGCAGATGTCGCCGTCCGCGCCGGAGTAGGTCTCGGTGACCGCGCGGAGGTCGCGTCGTTCCACACCGCCGTCCACGTGCACCACGCGCCGTCCGGTCACCGCGTCGGCCTCGAACGCCGGGGTGGGCGGCCGGCGGGTGGGCGCGTCGAGCGAGACCAGCCGGATGCCCGCCCCGGACGCGGCGGCCGGTGGCGGCCGGTCACCGATCGTCTCCACCCAGACCCGCTCCACGGGCACCAGCGGCGCGAACACCTCCACCTGCTCGGACTCGGCCCGGTACCACTCGTGCTCCGGGATGACCGGCACGTAGGTGCGGCTGCCCTGCACCACCCGCTCGTCGGCCCGCAGGTCGCCACGCCAGCCGAGACCGGGCAGACCGACCAGCACGCGGCGGCCGCGCAGGTCGGTCCCGCCGGTGGCCGGCACGATCTCGACCGGCCGGGGTGGCAGCGGTGCCCAGTCGGGACGGTCGGCGAAGGGGTCGGGCAGCGGGTTGCTCATGCGGGGCGCCTCACTCGGACTTGCCGAGGGGCGCGCCCCTTTTGCGCATGAACGGCAGCGGATCCTCGGCGCCGCGACTGGACCGGTCGCCGCTGTTGTGCACCTCGAAGTGCAGGTGCGGGCCGGAGGAGTTGCCGCTGCTGCCGGAGAGCCCGATCACCTCGCCGGCCTCGACCGCCTGACCCGGCGTGACCCGAGGCCGTTCGATCATGTGGCAGTAGCGGGTGATGAACCCGCCAGCGTGCAGGATGTCCACGAACCATCCGCAGCCACCCTTGTCCGGCCAGCCGTCCCGGTCGCAGTCCCGGCGCCCCGAGCGGTCCGGATCGCAGCGCGCGACCAGCACCCGCCCCGCCGACGCGGCGTGGATGGGGGTGCGTTTCCCCGCGGCCAGGTCCACCCCGTTGTGGCTCCGGCGGGCGGCGGTGCGGAAGCCGGACACCACCCCGCCGGGCAGCGGGGCGGTCCATCCGGAGGCCGCGATCCGGGCCCCGGCGGCAGCGTCGCAGACGGCCCTGCCGGCGATCTCCACGGTCCGGGCCGCGCCGCCGGCCAGCGCGTCGACGATCCGCCCGGCCAGCTCCTCGTGCTTCGCGTAGGCATCCGGGAACGCGCTGACCTGGACCCGCTGGGCCACCACGGTGAGCGGCCGCTGCTGCCAGTTCGGGACCTTGACCATCTTCTGGTAGAACTTGCGCGCCGTGTACGAGGGCGTCATCCGCTGCTCGACGCTGCCCCAGCCGGGACGCTGCTGGAACAGGCCCAGCGAGTCGTGGTCGGCGCCGACGCCCTCGTGCGGCAGGGCCAGCGACGCCGGGACCGTGGTGTTGGCCAGGTTGCGCAGCGCCGACTCCTGCATCGCGGTGGCCAGCGCGATGACCCAGCCACGGGCCGGGACCTTCATGTCCTGGCCGACCTTGATGATGACGGCCGCGTTGCGCAGCTGAGCCTCGCCGTACTCGGCGAAGCGCGGCATGTCCCCGGTCAGGTTCACCCGGTAGGCGGGGTCGCAGTCGAGGGCCGCGAGCTTCGGATCCTCCTGGTCGCCGCCCAGCTCTGTGAGGAAGAACGCGCCGGCGCCGCCGACGCAACAGAGCAGGGCGAGTGCGACGGTGACCGCGGTCGCGAGGACGCCGACGCGCAGCTTGCGGCGGACCTGCGCGGCGACGGCCGGCTCGCCGCTCACGACCGCTCCCAGTCGACCGCGTCCACCAGCCACGGACCGTCCTCGGCGACCAGTTCGAGCCGGAGCGTGCCGTTGTCCAGCGGGACCAGTGCCTCCACGAAGGACTCGGTGCGCGGTCGCAGCGTCGGCGGGCCGGTGGTCCGCCGGGCGGGCACGGTTTCCGGATCGGCGCCGGTCATCTTCTCCACCAGCGCGGGCGTGGAGAGCGGACGCAACTTCGCCTGCCAGGCGTCGCCGGTGGTGCCGGGCCCGGTCAACCAGGCCGTGGTGAACCGGCCGGCGACCTGCTCGGGGGTGTCCTCGCCCGGCCGGGTCCGCGGGGCGACCGTCGCCGGCGGACTGGACAGCACGCCGTCGTCACCGGCCTCGGGATCCACCGTGCTGATCGGCTGGGTGGGGCGGGTGGTCAGCCCGAGACCGGAGTCGACCGGCCCGGAGACCAGTCGGGCCGCGCCGATCACGCCGAAGACCAGCACCGCGATCACCAGCGCGATGCCGAGCCGGGACCGGAGGACCCGGGTGACGAGGAATTCGAGTGCCCGGCGCACCGGTCTCACCGGGCCTCGGAACGGATCCGCGGCGCCGGGCGGGCCGGCGGCGCGGCGCGGTCCGCCGAGTCCGGCCGGTAGACCGCGTAGGAGGGCGCCTCCTCGGGCACGTCCGGTTCGGTCCAGGTGGAGCGGGCGCGACGGGGCCGGGGCGCGGCGGCGGGCCGGTCGCCGCGGCGCTCGACCACGGGCGCCTCCTCGGGCCGTTCCCGCCCGTCCGGCCGCTCCCGCTCGACGGAGGTGGCGGCGTGCGCCGGGTCCTCGTGCCGGGCCTCCGGCCGGAGGCTGCGCTGGTCGGCCGTGACGGTACGGCGTCGGCCGAACGCCGGCTCGTTGGTGCCGCCGGGCTCGGCCACGTCCAGCCGGGCCGCGATCCGCATGTCCCGGAAGAAGCGGCGGTGCCACGAGCCGGCCGAACTGACCGCCTCGCTGCTGTCCTTGCCGCCGAGCTGGGTGATCCGTCGGTACGGCCGCAGCAGCAGCCAGCCCACCACGCCGCAGAGCCAGACCAGGACCACCTGGAGCCAGCCGGGCAGCGTGGCGGTGTTCATGATCAGGTCGACCGCGAAGAGATAGATGGCCGCGCCGGTGCCGAAGATGGCGATGTTGAACACGGCGGCCACCACCGCGTTCGCCAGCCGGCGCAGGCCGGCGCTGGCCGGGCGCATCAGGCCGACGGTGCCCAGAATGGGCGCGGCGATCACCGCCCACCGGAAGATCAGGAATCCGAGCAGCACGAGCAGCGACGCGGTGAGGTCGAACATGGCGAAGAGCAGCGAGGCCAGCACCGCGATGAAGCCGGCGCCGATCCGGTCCATGTCCCGGGTGCCCTGCAGGTACTCGTATGCCTCCGGGTCCTCCGTCTTGATCTGCTGGGCCACCTTGGCCCACTGCTGCTCCTTGCCCTTGATGACGACGTCCCGAGTCCGGGGATTGGCGCGGATCGACTCGGCCTCGTCCCAGCTCAACGACTTGGCGTCATAGAGCGCTTGGCCGTACTTCTTGGCCGTCTCGCTGTCGGCCGAGCCGACCACGCCGCGCAACCAGTTCCGGTAGAGCATGGTCTCGGTGGCGGTGTCGCTGGCCCGTACCGCCGGCGGGCGATGGTCTTTACACGCCTCGGGATTCGGGTCGTCGCACTGACCGGGAGGAGTGTCCTTCGACGACGGGCCGACCGCGTCGTGCACCACGCCGAGCGTCGTGATCAGCGTGCTGTCGGCCATGTTCGCGGACTTGACCGGCCACGCGGCCAGCGCGGTCACCGCCACCATCACGAGCAGCGCCCAACCGGCCGTGGTCATCGCGTTGCTCATGTCCGACTGGCGGGAGCGCCACAGCAGGTAGAGGCCGACGACGCAGATGGTGATGATGCCGAAGACGCTGAACACCTTCTGGTAGACGGCCTTGGTGGCCTGCTCGACCAGCGGGTCCGCCCAGCGCCACATGGTCCGGGGGTCCCAGGCCCGTTCGCGCAGCGCGTTCGACGCGCCGATGACCGCGTTGGCGAACATGAACTCGCCGTTCGCCACCATGGTGGTGAAGCGGTAGTCGGGGTGGAGCACGGACGAGGCGCAGCCGCCGTCCACGTCGTACGTGACGTAGCTGTAGCCGGCGTACCCGTAGTCGCTGTAGAGGCCCTTCGGGCCGGGCTCCTTGGCTGAGTCGGGGCGGGACGCGAACCAGCCGGCCAGGCCGGAGTCCGGCGCTGCCGGTACCGGCGGCTTGCGGCACTCGATCTGGTCCTCGCTGACCGCCTGGAGCCGGTTCACGCAGGCGCGGAAGTCGGCCTGCCACTCCTTGGTGCTGCACAGCTCGGCCCGGGCCTGGGCGGTCGGGCCGGCGGCGTACGCCGGTGTGGCGCCTCCGATCACCGGCCAGGAGATCGTGGCCCCGGCGAGTACGCCGAGCGCGAGGAGGAGCGCCGCGATCCGTGCCCGGGCCCTCGCCATGTCACGCCTCCAGATCAGCCAGGACGGTCGGCAGTTGCCCGGCGGCCGGGGCGACCGTGCCGGGGGTGGTGTCCAGGTGTTCCAGCAGCCCGTTGACGTACGACACGTCGACCCGGACCTTCTGCACGCGGCCGTCGACGTCGCGCATGACGAACTCGCGGAAGCCGAGGCGGGACGCCGAGCCGCTGTCGGCCTGGCTGAGCGAGGCGAGAGTGGCCTCGTAGCCGTCGTCCACCGGCACCCGCAGCAGCCGCAGCGCCTCGGAGGCGATCTCGCTGTCCTCGGCGATCCGGCCGACGAAGACGGTGGAGACGAGGTTCTGGACGTCGAGACCGAGGATGTCCTTCGGGTTCTGCGAGGCGACCAGCGCGGCCAGGTTCCACTTGCGGGAGTCGCGGGCGAGGCGGACCAGGAACGAGCGCCCGGACCGCCAGCCCTCCATGAAGTGCGCCTCGTCGAGGCCGACCAGCTTGCGGGAGGACATCGAGCCGCCGTAGCAGCGGCGGACCGCCAGCCGGTGCGCGGTGTGCAGCATCGGCAGCGCGAGGGCCTCCTCGGCGGACCAGTATTCCCGCTCGATCTTCAGGTCGGGGAGCCGGAGCCCGGCCATGGTGATGACGGTGAGCGCGGCGTCGGCGCCGAGCAGCCCCTCCGGCGGCCGGCCGAAGAAGAGCATGGCCAGCGGCATCTCGGCGGTGTCGAGCAGCAGGTGGGCCAGTTCGCGTCCGGCGTCGTCGTCGAGCCCCTGGAGGCAGGTGACCACATCGTCGAGCGTGGAGGTCTCCTCGGCCGGCACCTGGCGTACGGCGTGCCGGAACAGGGTGGCCGTGGACGCCTCCCGGGCCACCTGTGGCGGCACCAGCATCATGCAGATGTCCTGCACCAGCATCCGGCGCTCGGCGCGGGCGTTGGAGACCGCGATCTCGAACTCCCGGTCGCCGGCCGCCCCGGCGGCGAACTCGCTGCGCAGGGGCGTGGGGATCAGCGCGTACGGCGCCAGGGTGCCCTGCTCCGAGCCGGTCAGGTTGAGCACCCGCGAGTAGGGCGCCAGCTCGGGCATGGCGCAGAGCCGGGCCAACGGGCCGGACGGGTCGAGCAGGGTCACCTGCACGCCGCGCCGGGCGGCCAGGTAGCCGAGCGCGCCGAGCAGCGTGGACTTGCCGCCGCCGGGTTCGGCGACGAAGACGGCGAGGCCGGAGCGCTCGCGTACCTCCATCGGGAAGTGCATGTCGAGGAAGACCGGGCGACGGCAGGTGCCGGCGGTGCGGCCGATCAGGTCGCCGCGCCGGTCGCCGACGGTGGACGCGGCCTGGGGCAGCGCGGCGGCCAGCAGGTTGACCGGCATCCGCCGGACGTAGCCGGTGTTGGCGATCGGCTCGCCGGGGATGAACTCGCGGGCCAGCCAGTCCTGGTTCTTCGGGTGCTGGAGCGAGATGCGCAGCTCACGGGAGTAGAGCTGGATGAGGCGGCGGGCCCGTTCCAGGCACTCCTCCCGGGTCCGGCCGCCGACCGCGATCCGGTGCCACCCGTGCGCGCGGGCCGAGTCGACCGGCAGCCCGGTGGTCATCTCGTCGCCGATCACCAGGGCGCGCTTGGCCAGGCGTTCCAGCTCCGGCGGGGCGTCGATGCCGTGCTCGGCGTAGTCGAGCTGCTGGGAGCGGATCATCCGGAGCCGGTGTTCGAGGTTCCGGAAGGAGTCGTTGGGGCCGAGGATGTCAACCCGGGTGGAGAGTTCCATCGGCCAGGGCAACCGCTCGTGGAAGTGCAGCCACGGCTCGTGTCGCTCGGGGATCTCCAGCGGTTCCATCCGGCCGACCGCGAGCACGGCCACGTGCCGCTCCTCGCCGGTCATCCGGTTGACCAGCTTGACCGTCGAGCCGTAGGGCGTGCGGTAGCGCTCGACCTGTTCGGTCAGGGCCAGCAGGTCGCCGCGTTCCCAGCGGCCGTTGGTGATCGGGGAGAGCACGCCGGGCGGCGCCATGCAGAGCGCCACCGAGCGGTAGAGCAGCCACTCCAGCTCCGGCGCGGTGACCCGGCGCCCGCGCATCCCGAACGCGCCGAGCACCTCGTCGAACTGCTCGACCGTACGGCCCAGCCGGCGGCGCTCGCCGTCGGCGGTGCCCCGGCCGAACGTGCGCAGCAGGCGCTCGGTGAGCGAGTCGCCGAGTGACCGGCGGGCGAAGGTGACGCCCAGGTAGGTCTGGCCCTCGGCGTGGTTGACCGCCATCAGGTGCCGCTGGGCGGCGACCAGGTGGTCGGCCCAGCCGGTGGTGCCGGGCACGTCCGGCAGCGGGGCGGCGGTGTGCGTGTCGATGGTGCGCGCCCACTCGTCGGCCGGGAACGGCCGGGTGGTGCGGCGCAGGTGCAGCCGGAACCCGGCCAGGCCCGCGTACTGCTCGGAGATCGCCGAGAGCAGCGCCTCGCGTTCGGCGTCGGGCCGGAACGCCCAACGGACCTCGGGCAGCCAGTACCAGGCGGTGACCGTGTTGGGGGTGAACGTGAGGTGCCCGGCGATCTCGGTGATGGCCAGCTCGACGGCGGGGTCGCGGTCGCCGAACTTGATTTTCGGGGCGCGTACCCGGACCGGCTTGGTCGGCTTGTCCCGGCGGGCGGCGGACCGCTGCCGGGGCGGCGCCACCTCGCGGTGCGCCGGCCGCCCGACCTCGCGGGTCGGCGCCGGCGTCGCCGCGTACGGGTCCGGCAGGTCGTGGTCCGGCTCGCGCCGGTCGACGCGGCGCGCGGGGGCCGGCGTCTCGACCGGCGCCGGGGCCACGGCCGCCTCGTGGAGCGGCTCCGGCTCGGCCGGGGGCCGGAGCGCGGGGAGGCGGTCACCGGCCTGCTGCGGCACCCGCGTGCGCGACGGGGGCGGCGGGTCGAGCGCGGGGGGCTGAACGGGCTCGGGCAGGGCGTGTGCCGGCTCCGGCCGGGGACGGCCGACCGCGCGTACGCCGGAGGTCTGCTCCCGGGCCGGCGGCGCGGGTTCGGGTCGGGGCGGTTCGACCGGCGCGGCGTGCTGGTGCGGGATCGGCAGGGCCTCGCGGCCGACACCGCGGCGGGGCGGCGCCACCACCGGTTCGACCGGCGCGGCGGGCGGAGTCGTCCCGGCGGGCGGGCCGGCCGGCCGGCGGACACGGGGCTGCGCGCCGCCGAACAGGTCGAGGAAGGGCGAGTCGATGTCGCCCTCGGGGCGGATCGGCTCGCGGGGTTCGGCGCCCCGAGGGCTGAGCGGACGCGGGGGCTGGAAGACGCCGACCCGCCCGTGGCCGGGAGTGGTGACGAGCGCCGGGTCGAGGACGATCTCGTCGAGGTCCTCGTCCGGTGGGTAGTCGAACGATCGCGCACGGTTACCGGGCGATCCGCCCGGGTGCCCGGCCGGGGAACCCGGCGTGGAAGAGCGACTCATGCGACCGCCTCACCCGCGTCGTTCGTCTGCGCCGTCGGCGTACGCCCGGTCATGCCAGTTCCTCCCGGATCCTGATCCGGCTCGCGACGAGGCGCGGGTCCCGCAGCTCGGCGGCCGGCTCCCGGGTGCGTCGCCAGTCGGTCAGCGCGGTCCGGATGACCATGCGCGCCGGCCGGTCCGGGTCGACGTACCGGAAGATGAACGAGGTCGTCACGATGGCGAGCGAGATCTCCCAGGCGGGGAACAGCTCGACCTGGAGCGTGAACAACCAGTGGATGAACATGTAGAGGGGTACGAGCAGCATGAACAGGCCGTACTGGGCGTACGGCAGGTGGACGGGAAGGGTGTACCCGGGCGGCCCCAGGTAGACGAGGCGAGCCCGGTAGATGTCGTCGTCGGTGCGCAGCCGCATCGTCGCCCAGCGCCCTATTCGAAGATCAGCTTGATCAGGTAGTCACCGACGAAGAAGAGTGTGGCCGCGCCGGCGATGAAGGCCAGCCCGATGATGGCGATGGCCGAGCTGGTCAGCACCTTGGAGATCTCACCCCGGCTGGCCCGGCCGATGAAGATCACCCCGAGCACGGCCAGCAGGATCGGCGCGATCTTGCTGGCGAAGAAGGTGACGACGTTGTCCGTGTCGATGCCCTTGGGCGCCGGCTCGGCGAGTGGAGTCGACGCCAGGGTGTGGAGCGCGTGGTCGACGGCGGTGGACGCCGTTGCCATGAGCTCGATGGCGATCACTGGAAACCTCCCCAAGGTCGCGGCCGGCGGCGCCGCGTTGGTGCAAGTAGGCAAGCCTGGCGGGATGATGCTCGTCAGAGACAGCGCCGTCGACGCTGGGTCCGTCACTCACCACGGAGCGTGGCGAGTTTTGGGGGGATTCTTCCCGCTTCGGCCCTCCCTCCAGGCTTCGCCATCTCGATGCTGGGCAATTCCAAAGCGTACGGGCCGGCCACCTTTGCGACAAGCCGCGAAGAGTGGACCCCGAACGACCCGGACGACCGATCGTACACCTGTTCCAATGTGCACGTCAGGGCGCGCGCTCCGGTGCTCGCCCGGCCGCCGGAAGCCCTGCTGGCGAACGGTACTGTCGGGTCCGTGACCGATCTGGTACGGGCGGAGACCCCGGTGGTGATGGGCGTCCTCAACGTCACGCCCGACTCCTTCTCGGACGGCGGCAGATACGCCGATCTGGACGCCGCCGTCGCACACGGCGTGCGACTGCGCGCCGACGGGGCGGACCTGGTCGACGTGGGCGGCGAGTCCACCCGGCCCGGCGCCGACCGGGTGGACGCGGAGACCGAGACCGCCCGGGTGCTGCCGGTGGTGCGGGAGCTGACCGCCGCCGGCATCCCGGTCAGCATCGACACCAGCCGGGCCCGGGTCGCCGAGGCCGTCCTCGCCGCCGGCGCGGCCGTGGTGAACGACGTGTCCGGCGGGCTCGCCGACCCGGACATGGCCCGCGTGGTCCGCGACGCCGGGTGCCCGTGGGTGCTCATGCACTGGCGGGGCCACTCCCGCGAGATGCGCGACCTGGCCCACTACACCGACGTGGTGGCCGACGTCCGGGCCGAGCTGGGCGCGCGGGTCGACGCGGCGCTCGCCGCCGGCGTGGCCGCCGACCGGATCATCGTCGACCCCGGGCTCGGCTTCGCCAAGACCGCCGCGCACAACTGGGAACTCAGCGCCCGCCTGCCCGAGCTGGTCGATCTCGGCTTCCCGGTCCTGTTCGGGGCCAGCCGCAAGTCCTACCTGGGCCGGCTGCTCACCGACCCGACCGGCGCGCCCCGCCCCACCGCCGGCCGGGAGGCCGCGACGATCGCGACCAGTGTGCTCGCCGTGGCCGCCGGCGCCTGGGGGGTACGCGTGCACGACGTCCGGGACACCGCCGACGCGCTCGCCGTCTGGCGTGCCACCGGCCGCCCCCGGTTGGCCACCGCGGGCGCCGGCGCGACCGGGGGAGGGGACCGATGACCGACCGGATCGAGCTGACCGGCCTGCGTGCGCACGGCCGGCACGGGGTCTACGACTTCGAGCGCGCCCAGGGCCAGGAGTTCGTCGTCGACGCCGTGCTCGAACTCGACCTGGGTCCGGCCGCCCGTTCCGACGAGGTGACCGACACCGTGCACTACGGCGAGCTGGCCGAGCGGCTGGTCGCGGTGATCACCGGCGACCCGGTGAACCTGATCGAGACGCTCGCCGACCGGCTGCTCGCGGTCTGCCTGGCCGAGCCGCTGGTCGCCGCCGCGACGGTGACCGTGCACAAGCCGGAGGCCCCGATCCCGCACGCCTTCCGGGACGTGGCGGTCACCATGCGGCGTACCCGGTGACCCGGGCCGTGCTGTCGATCGGCAGCAACCTCGGCGACCGCCTCGACCACCTGCGCGGCGCGGTGGCCGCGCTCGGCGACGGCGTCCTGCTGGTCTCCGGCGTCTACGAGACTCCACCGTGGGGGGACGCGGACCAGCCCGCGTACCTGAACGCGGCGGTGATGGTCGCGGACCCGGCGGCGACGCCGGGCGACTGGCTGGCGCGGGCCCGGGCCGCCGAGACGGCGGCCGGGCGCACCCGCGACGCGGACCGGCGGTACGGGCCGCGCACGCTCGACGTGGACGTGATCGCGGTCTGGGACGACGCCGGGCGGCCGGTGCTCAGCGACGACCCCGAGCTGACCCTGCCGCACCCCCGCGCCCACCTGCGCGCCTTCGTGCTGCGGCCGTGGATCGACATCGAGCCGCACGGCCGGCTGCCCGGGCACGGCTGGCTGACCGACCTGCTCAACGCCGAGCCGTTGGCCGCCGACGCCCTGGAACTGAGCCCGCGACCGGATCTGACGCTAGAGTCGGACACATGAGTACGACCCGGTCCCCACAGGATCCCGACCGCTTCCGGATGGGTCCGACCCGGGTCTCCACGCTGGTGGTGGCCGGTCTGGCCGCCGCCGCCGTGGCCTGGCTGCTGATCAGCAACTTCTACGGCGACTTCGCCGCCGACCTGCCCTGGCTGCCGGTGATCACGCTGGCCGGGCTGGCCGTGCTGGAGGGCTACGCGGCGGTCAACACCCGGGGCCGGATCGAACGGCGACCCGGACGGGAGCCGGTGAACCCGCTGCTGGTCGCCCGCTTCGTGGTGCTCGCCAAGGCGTCCGCGCTGGCCGGAGCGATCTTCGCCGGCTTCTACGCCGGGCTGGCCGGCTGGCTCTTCGTCGAGCCGACCAACGCCGCCGTCGGCGACCGCCCCGCCGCGGTGGCCGGGCTGGTCGCCTCGCTGGCCCTGGTCGCGGCGGCGCTCTGGCTGGAACGGTCGTGCCGGGTGCCTGAGCAGGAGGACGACTCCGACCGCGAGCCGGGCGACCGGGAGACCCCGCGCGGGCGCCTCTGATCAGGGGGTTCCCCACACCCCGGCCCGCAGGTACCGTCCCTGGCGACCGGAGAGCGACGGCCGCCACCGGTCCGCCCGCCCGTGGGCCGGACGCGGCCACCTGGGAGGCGCGGCCAATGGGGTACGACGAGGCGGACCGGACCGCGTCACCGGAGACCTCCTCCGGCGTACCGGCCGCCGTGCTGGAGAACGTCTTCGACGACCCGTCGCACGGCGAACCCGGCCGGGACCGGATCGCGGTGCACGTGGTCTGGGAGTTCCTGCTGCTGGCCGGGCTGGCCGCGGTGACCTGGCTGCTCTGGCGGGAGGACGCGGACGCGCTGCGCGGCGGCGCGCTCAAGACGCTGCTCGTCGACGTGGCCGGGCTCGGCCTGCTCACCCTGGCCGCCGGGCTGAGCCTGCGGGCCGCCGCGGTGAACCTGGCGGTCGGTCCGGTCGCGCTGGCCGCCGCGATGCACTTCGCCGAGCAGGGCGACCGGGGTGCCCGGGAGGCGCTGCTCCCGGCGCTCGCGGTGGCCGCGGTCGGCGGGCTGGCGCTCGCCCTGGTCGTGGTGGTGCTGCACGTGCCGGGCTGGGCGGCGAGCCTGGCCGGCGCGGCCGGCGTGATCGTCTACCTGGAGCGGCGGACCGCCCCGGTCGCGGTCCAGGGGGACTACGACCCCCGGCGCACCGCGCTCTACCTGTTCGTCGGCTTCGCCGCGGTGGCCGTCCTCGGTGGCCTCTTCGGTGCGATCAAACCGGTGCGCCGGCTGATCGGCCGGTTCCGTCCGGTCGCCGACCCGGCCCGGCGGCGCGGGGCGGTCGCCGCCGTCGTGACCGCGCTGGCGCTCGTCGGCTCCACGGTGCTGGCGATGCTCGGCGGGGTCCTGATCGCCGCGAACGGGGACGGTCCGGTGGCCCCCGGCACCGGGCTGGACTGGACGGTGCTGGCGGTCGGCACGGTCCTGCTCGGCGGCACCAGCGCGTACGGCCGGCGCGGCGGTGTCTTCGGCACGCTGATCGCGGTCAGCCTGGTGGTGGTGTTCCTGGCCTGGACCGTGGCGCACGACTGGTCGATCGGCCGGTGGGCCCTGGGCGGGGCGGTGCTCGGCGCCGGGCTGCTGGTCACCCGGCTGGTCGAGACGTTCGGCCGGCCCCGCCCGGCCCGGCAACTGACGGCCGTGCCCGGCCCGCCGCGCCCGGTCGGGGACGGCCGGATCAGCACCGGCTGGACGACGACCCCGACGCCCGAGCCGACCGACACCTGGCCGTCGGTGCTGCCCGTACGCGAGACCGACACCCCGGTCGACGCCTGGGAGGCGCCCCGCTGGGAGAGCGAGCCGCGGCGCTGGGACGCCGACCGCTGACGTCGACGAGGGTCGGCTCCGGCGGGGGTCGCGTCCGGCGGGCCGAAGCTGATCTCGCCGGTTAGGCTCGGCGGCATGAGCGAGACTCCTGCCCCCGGCGGCCGTACCTTCGACGAGCTCGACAAGCTCTCCACCGAGGAGCTGCGCGAGCAGGCGTTCCACCTGGCCCGGGAGCGTCGCGACGTGGGGTTCTTCTGGTCGGTGCTGCGGCACCTGCCGAACGCCGACGAGGCTGCCGCCCTGGACGGCGCGCCGAACTCGGTCGGGCCGACCATCGACGAGGCCAACGCGCTGTGGCGGGAGCTGACCGGGCACGGCTACGACGAGTCCGCGCCGCTGCTGCGCGCCGCCTTCATCGACTACCTGATGAAGCACTGACCCGTGGCCGCCCGCCGGCCGACGGCGGTCGCGCGGACGCGCAGGTTTGCCCGGCGCGGCGGCCCGGGAACTGACCGCTCCATGGCCCTCACCAACCGCCCCCGCACCGTCCCCCGGTACGGCACGGCCGCCGGCACCGGCACGCTCGCCGCGTTCCTGCTCGTCGCGGTCGGCGGCAGCCCGATGTACGGGGACTGGGCGCAGGGCCACACCGATCCGACCGGAGCCGGTGGCTGGTTCCTGCGGCTGCTCTCCTGGCCGGCCTGGCGGTGGCACGCCGACGAGGGGTTGCTCACCACCAACCTGCGGGCGATCCTGCTGCTCGTGGTCGCCGCGGCGCTGCTCTACCTGCTGCCCGGCCCGCAGGTGGACCGCGTGGCCGCCTCGGGCAGCCAGTTCCTCTCCGGTTGGGGCGCGTACGCCCTGGCCGGCGGGATCACCGCCCTGCTCGCCACGCTCCTCGGACCGCACGGCACGCTCTTCGCCGCCTTCCAGGCCGCGAGCGGCGGCGTCACGTACGGCTTCTTCGCCGGCTGGATCGTCGGTCTGGCCAGCCTGGGCGGCCGGGCCTGACGCGCCGTACGGCGGGCCGGGACCGCTGCCGGGCCCGATCCTCCGGTGACCGGTCCGGCCGGCCGCGCGGGCCGGTCAGGCGCCGTCCACCGCGCCCAGGCTCAGCACCCGGCTGCGCGCGATCAGCCCCACCGGGCTGCCGTCCTCGGTGACCAGCGCGTGGTCGGCGCCGGAGGTGAGCAGCGCGCCCAGCGCGTCGTAGGCCGAGTCGCCGAGCGGCACCGTGGGCAACCCGGTCCCGCCGTCGGCCGGGAGCGGGTCGAGCACCGCGCGGGTCAGCGGGGTGACCGCCAGCCGGCGGATGCCCCGGTCGGCGCCGACGAACTCGCGGACGAACGCCGAGGCGGGCGAGCCGAGCAGCGCGGCCGGGCTGTCGTACTGCTCCAGCACGCCACCCTCGGAGAGCACCGCGATCCGGTCGCCCAGCCGGACCGCCTCGTCGAGGTCGTGGGTGACCAGCACGATGGTCTTGCGCACCTCGGCCTGGAGCCGCAGGAACTCCTCCTGGAGCCGGGTCCGCACGATCGGGTCAACGGCCGAGAACGGCTCGTCCATCAGCAGCACCACCGGGTCGGCGGCGAGGGCGCGGGCGACGCCCACCCGCTGCCGCTGCCCGCCGGAGAGCTCGTGCGGGTAGCGCCGGCCGAACTGCGCCGGGTCGAGGCCGACCAGTTCCAGCAGCTCACCGACCCGGGCGCGGGTGCGTTCGCGCGGCCAACCGAGCAGCCCCGGCACGGTCGCCACGTTGGCGGCGACGGTCTGGTGCGGGAACAGGCCGACGTTCTGGATCACGTATCCGATGCGGCGGCGCAGGGTCACCGGGTCGACGCGGGTGACGTCGTCGTCGCCGAGCAGGATCCGGCCGTCGGTCGGTTCGATCAGCCTGTTGATCATCCGCAGCACCGTCGACTTGCCGCAGCCGGACGGGCCGATCAGCACCACCAGCTCGCCCGCCTTGACCTCCAGGCTCAGCTCGCGGACCGCCTCGGTGCCGTCCGGGTAGCGCTTACGGATGCGCTCCAGCGTGATCGAGGCGGCGCCGTGACCGGCGGTGGTGCCCGGGGTAACGTCCACGTG
Source organism: Micromonospora sediminicola (assembly GCF_900089585.1). Classification (NCBI taxonomy): domain Bacteria; kingdom Bacillati; phylum Actinomycetota; class Actinomycetes; order Micromonosporales; family Micromonosporaceae; genus Micromonospora; species Micromonospora sediminicola. The sequence continues at coordinate 755,114 of NZ_FLRH01000003.1, forward strand.
TGTTCCTCCACCTGAGCTACCGGGCCGCCCCGGGCAATCCGTGGTTCTCCTGGCAGTACGTGCGGGACAACTCTGACACCATCCTCGCCGCGCTGCGCGAGCACACCTGGTTGACCGCCCGGGCCGTGGTGATCGCCGCGCTGGTGGCGCTGCCGCTCGCGGTGGCAGCGTACTGGTTCCGCTCGCTGGCCGCGTCGATCCTGGCGCTGACCGGCGTGCTCTACACGATCCCGTCGCTGGCGCTGTTCGCCTTCCTCGCGCCCTACCTCGGCATCGGGGCGATCACCGTGCTCACCGTGGTGGCGCTCTACGCGCTGCTGGTCATCGTGCGCAACACGCTGGCCGGCCTGAACCAGGTGCCACCGGAGGTGCGGGAGGCCGCCGAGGGCATGGGCTACGGCCGCTGGGGCCGGCTGGTCCGGATCGAGCTGCCGCTGGCGCTGCCCGGCATCCTCACCGGCGTACGGCTGGCGACCGTCTCCACGGTCGCGCTGGTCACCGTGGGCGTGGTGGTGGGCCGGGGCGGGCTGGGCCAGCTCATCTTCGCCGGCTTCCAGAACAACTTCTACAAGGCGCAGATCATGACCGGCACGGTGCTCTGCGTGCTGCTGGCGCTGGTGCTCGACCTGGTCCTGGCGGGGGTGGGCCGGCTGCTCACCCCGTGGCTGCGCGGACGGGTCTCATGAATCCGGTGCAGCAGGCGGTGCTCTGGCTGAACGACCCGCTGAACTGGACCAACCCCGGCGGCGTGCTGGACCGCCTCGGCGAGCACCTGAGCATGTCCGCCCTGGCGGTGCTGCTGGGGTGCCTGGTGGCATGGCCGATCGGTCTCTGGCTCGGCCACAGCGGCCGGGGCGGCGGGCTGGTGCTGCTGGTCTCCAACGTCACGTTGGCGATCCCGACCCTGGCCCTGCTGACCATCCTGCCGCTGACCTTCCTCGGGTTCGGCCGGTCGGCCGTGGTGGTGGCGCTCGCGGTCTTCGCGGTGCCGCCGCTGCTGGCGAACGCGTACACCGGGGTGCGGCAGGCCGACCCGGAGGCCCGGGACGCCGCGCGCGGCATGGGGCTCTCCGGCGGGCAGGTGCTGCGCCGGGTGGAGTTGCCGCTCGCGGTGCCCTACCTGGCGGCGGGGTTCCGCACCGCGGCCGTGCAGGTGGTGGCGACCGCGGCGTTGGCCTCGTTCGTCAACGGCGGTGGGTTGGGTCAGATCATCCGGGCCGGCTTCGGGCTGGACATCGCGGCCGGCGGCGGCCAGATCATCGCCGGCGGTGTGCTCGTGGCGGGCCTGGCGCTGCTGGTCGAGGGGATCCTCGCGGTGCTGGAGCGGGTGGTCACGCCGCGCCCGCTGCGACGGGTCAGCCGGCGGGCGAACCGCCGTGCGGCGGCGGCCACGGCCGGCAACTGATCTTCCGGCGGCTCCTCGCCGGCCCGTCGGTGAGTCGGGCATCACAGCGCATCCGACCCGCTGGTGACGATCGGATGACGAAAACCGCTCCAAGTTTGTCGGTCGGGTCCGGAGGATGTTGGGTGAAGTCACGGGCGGCCGTCCGGATCGCCCGTCGGACACGCGGCCGGCCCCATCGGGGGCCGCGCCGGGACACGGAAGGCGGGCACTGATGCGCGCACGTGCACGGCTGGCCGCGGGGGCCTTCGGCGCCCTCGCCGCGGCAACTCTCCTCACGGGCTGCGGTGACGCCGGCTCCTCCGGCACCGACGCTCCCGAGGCGGGCGCCTCGGGTGCCGGCTGCGCCCCGGTGGCGGGTGACCAGCTGGTCGTCCTCACCGACGACAAGAAGCTGCAGAACACCGACAACGTCCTCCCCGCGATCAACAAGAAGGCGGCGACGCCGCAGCTGGTCGCCGCGCTGGACAAGGTCTCGGCGAAGCTCGACACCCCCAAGCTGATCCAGCTCAACCGGGCGGTCGACGTCGACCGGAAGACGCCCCAGGTGGCGGCGCAGGAGTTCGCCGCCGCCAACGGCGTGACCGACGGGATCGAAAAGGGTCCGGGCGGCCAGGTGACGGTGGGCGCGGGCAACTTCAGCGAGAGCCAGACCGTCGCCGAGCTCTACAAGATCGCGCTCACCGCGGCCGGCTACCAGGTCAAGGTGCAGACCATCGGCAACCGGGAGCTCTACGAGCCGGCTCTGGAGAAGGGCCAGGTCCAGGTCGTCCCGGAATACGCCGCCACCATGGCCGAGTTCCTCAACACCAAGGCCAACGGCAAGGACGCCCAGCCGGTCTCGTCCCCTGAGCTGGAGAAGACCGTCGCCGCGCTCAGGACCGAGGGCGACAAGGCGGGCCTGGTGTTCGGCCAGCCCTCCCAGGCGCAGGACCAGAACGCGTTCGCGGTGACCAAGGCCTTCGCCGAGAAGTACGGCCTGTCGACGCTCTCCGACCTGGCCGCGAAGTGCTCCGGGCAGGCCACCGTGCTCGCCGGTCCGCCGGAGTGCCCGCAGCGGCCGAAGTGCCAGGCCGGGCTGGTCGAGGTCTACGACTTCAAGGCCGGCTCGTTCAGTTCGCTGGACGCGGGTGGCCCGCAGACCAAGAACGCGCTGAAGACCGGCGCCGCCAGCGTCGGGCTCGTCTTCTCCTCGGACGCGGCGCTCGCCACGAGCTGATCCGTCGCCGCCGGCCGGTCGAACCGGCCGGCCGGCGGCGATCCCGGGCGGGGTCGCTGGTCAGCGACCGTGCATCCGATCGCGCCGACCCGTTCCCCTCCGGTGGAACTCTCGGTAATCTGCTCAGCCATGCCCGCCTCGGTCGCCCCCGCCGACAAGCGCACCCCGACGCCACTGACCGTCCTGTTCTGGATCGGCGTGGGGTTGGCGCCCCTGGCGGCGCTCATCCTGCTGGTCGCCGATGGCAACGGCACGCTGCGCTTCGGCGCCGTGCTGGCGATCCTCGCCGTGGTGCTGATCGGCCTCTCCATCGCGCTGCGGGCCGAGAACGGCTCCGGTGACGCCGGGGCCGAGGAGCTGCGCGAGGAGCTGGAGCAGCTCCGGCGCGAGTTGCGCTCCGAGATCGTGGCCGCCGCCCAACGTGGCAATCAGGCGCTCGACCAGGCCCGGCGGGCGGAGGAGACGGCCGGCGCGGTGCGTCAGCGGCTCGACGCGGCAGCCGCGGGGCTGGCCGCCGCGCCCGCCGAGGAGCGCCCGGGCGGACGGGCCCGGGTGCCGGTGGCCGGCGCGTACGACGCGGGACGGGCGCACCCGGCCGGCCGCGACGAGGACGCCCCGGGCCGGTCGTCGGGCACGCGCTACGGCGCCGACGACGCGTCCCGGCCCGACGTCGACCGCCCCGACGCTCACGCCGGTACGGGCTGGGGCCGGCCCGAGCCGTACGACGCCGACCCGTCGGGCCCGTACGCCGGGGAGCGCGCGGAGCCGGGCGGCTACCGGGCCGACCCGGACCGCTCCGGCGCGGACCGCCCGGGTTTCGCCGGCTACGGCGCCGACCCGGCCCGGTCCGACCCGCGCGGCACGGAGTGGCCGTCCGCCGGCACGCCGGGCGCGGACCGGCCGTCGGCCGCCGGATACGGCCAGGACCGGTCGTCGACCGGCGGATACGGCCAGGACCGACCGTCGGCCGGTGTCTACGGCGCGGCGCGGGTGGCCGAGCCGGCCCGGCCGGAGCAGCCCCGCCCCGTCGGCGTGGTTCACCACACCGAGACGGTGCACGTCACCACCCGGCACACCATCGTGGACGGTGGCGAACCGGCGGGTGGCCGGTACGGCGGGTTCGCCGGCCGCTGGTCACCGGGAGCGGAGGACCGGCCGCGGGGTGCGGAGGCGGCCGACCACCGGGGCGTCGGGCACCGCGAGTCGGGCCGGGACGAGCCGGCCCGATCCGGCTGGTCCGGCTCTGAGGAGGACGGCTGGCTGGGCGGCCTGCGGTCCGGTCCGGGCGCGGAACGGACCTGGCCCCGCGACGACGGCGCCCGCGACGACGGCTACCGGGCCGGCGCGCCCGGTGACGCCTACCGGGCCGCCCCGGCGGAGGACGCCTACCGCACCGGCCCGTCCGGTGACGGCTACCGGGCCGCACCCCCGGACGACGGCTACCGACCGAGCCCGTCCGGCGACGGATACGCGCGGACCGGTGACGGGCGCGAGCACCCCTGGGCGGGTGTCGGCCGGGCCGCGGGCGGCCAGCGGGGCTGGCCGGCGGACGACGGCTGGTCGCGGGGCCCGGGATCGGACCGGCCGGCGGACGAGCAGCGCGACTGGTCCGGCCCGGGTGACGACCGGACCGGTCCGGCGGCGGGCGGGGCGCGAGGCGACCGCTCCTGGCCGCCGGTGGAGCAGGCCGGGCGGGCGCAGGTGGCCGAGCCGGACGGCGCGCACTGGTCGCAGGTGCGGGCCGCCGGCAACCGCTGGGCGGCGGTCCGCGACGACGACCGGGGGCGGGAGATCCGGGTCGGGGAGCGGCGGGCCGCGGTGCACAAGGACGGCGGGAGCACCGAGTACCGGGTCGAGGACCGGTGGGCCTCCGTCCGTGGCGAACCGGCCGGCGGCTGGTCGCCGGAGAGCCACCCGGCGCTGCCGGCCGGTGGGGTCCCGGTGCCGCAGGAGTGGCGACCGCCGACGCAGCGGAGCGGCCAGCCGGAGTGGCGCGAGGTCGAGCCGGAGTGGCGGCAGCCCGAGCCGGAGTGGCGCCGGCCGGAGCCCGGCGGCTACGGTCACCCGCCCCGCGACGCCGACGACCGCTGGCGCTGACCGCGCCCCGGACTCACTTGTCGATGTCGCCGACCACGAAGAACATCGAGCCGAGGATGGCGATCAGGTCGGGGACCAGGCACCCGGGCAGCAGCGTCGACAGCGCCTGCACGTTCGCGTACGAGGCGGTGCGCAGCTTGAGCCGCCACGGCGTCTTCTCGCCCCGGGAGACCAGGTAGTAGCCGTTGATGCCGAGCGGGTTCTCGGTCCAGGCGTAGGTGTGTCCCTCGGGCGCCTTGACCACCTTGGGCAGCCGGGTGTTCACCGGCCCGGAGATCCGGTCCACCCGGTCCAGGCACTGTTCGGCGAGGTCGAGCGAGGCGTACACCTGGTCGAGCAGCACCTCGAACCGGGCGTGGCAGTCCCCGGCGGTCTTGGTCACCACCGGCACGTCGAGCTGGTCGTAGGCCAGGTAGGGCTCGTCCCGGCGCAGGTCCAGGTCGAGCCCGGAGGCCCGGGCGACCGGCCCGGACGCGCCGAACGCGGCGGCGTCGGCCGCGGAGAGCACGCCGACCCCGACGGTGCGGGCCAGGAAGATCTCGTTGCGCCGGATCAGGTGGTCGAGGTCGGGCATCCGGCGGCGTACCTCGGCGATGGCGGCGCGGGCCCGCCCGGTCCAGCCGGCGGGCACCTCCTCCTTCAGGCCGCCGACCCGGTTGAACATGTAGTGGATCCGGCCGCCGGAGACCTCCTCCATCACCGCCTGGATGGTCTCCCGTTCCCGGAACGCGTAGAACATCGGCGTGATCGCGCCGATCTCCAGCGGGTAGGAGCCGAGGAACATCAGGTGGTTGAGCACCCGGTTCAGCTCGGCCAGCGCCATCCGCAGCCAGGTGGCGCGCTCCGGCACCTCCATGCCCATCAGCCGCTCGACCGCGAGCACCACGCCCAGCTCGTTGGAGAACGCCGACAGCCAGTCGTGCCGGTTCGCCAGCACGATGATCTGCCGGTAGTCGCGTACCTCGAAGAGCTTCTCCGCCCCCCGGTGCATGTAGCCGACGATCGGCTCGGCGGCGATCACCCGCTCCCCGTCGAGCACCAGCTTCAGCCGCAGCACGCCGTGCGTCGAGGGGTGCTGCGGCCCGATGTTGAGCACCATGTCGGTGCCGAGCTGCTCACCGCCGGCGCCGGTCCCGACGGTCAGCTCGCGGAGGTCGCCGGCGTCCGTGGTCATGCCCGTCATCGTGCCATGGTCGCCTCGGGCGCGACGCCGACCGGCTGCCGCAGCCACCAGTGCCCGCCGAGGCCGGCCGGGTCGGTCAGCTCGGCCGCCGCCGACGCGCCGGCCAGCGCGCGCAGGTAGCCGGCCGGGTCCCGGGAGGCCAGGGCCAGCGGTGGTCGGCCGCCGTCGGCTCCGAGCGCCCGCAGCGCCTCCCGCTGCGACACCAGGGTGTACGCGCACCCCGCGACCCGCGCGCCGGCGGCGGCCACCGAGTCCATGGCGACGTGCGCGGTCACGTCGCACGACCCGTCGGGAACCGGCGACACCTGCCGCCCGTCCCGGTACCCGGTCAGCGTCCCGTCCAGGGGCCGGGCGTCCCGCAGGTGCCCGTAGTCCACCGCCAGCGCAAGCCCCCGCTCGACCCGTCCCACCGCCTCCGCCCACGCCTCGTCCCGAGTCCTCCCCACCTCCGCCCGGGTCGGGGTGGGGGGCCACCAGTGGGTCAGCCAGGTGGTGTCGGTGGGGGAGACGGTGGGGCCGGGGGTCTCGTGGCCGGTGGTGGGGTCGACCAGCAGGTGCCGCCAGCCGTCCGGGGTGGGGGTGGCGACGTCCAGGGGGACGTTGTCCAGCCACTCGGTGGCCAGCAGCAGGCCGGTGATCCCCTCGGGGATCTCGTGGCGCCAGTCGATGCCGGGCGGCAGGTCGGCGGGGCGTTCGGCGCGTTCCACCGCGACCGGGTGGATCCGGTCGGCCAGGTCCGGGTCGGCCCGCGTCAGCAGCGCGCGGAGCAGCTCGCCCCGGCCGGCGCCCACGTCGACCACGTCCAGCCGGGCCGGCCGCCCCAGCGCCTCGTCGACGGCGGTGAGCTGCCGCAGCAGGCAGGCGGCGAAGACCGGTGAGGCGTGCACGCTGGTGCGGAAGTGGGCGGCGGGGCCGGGGCCGGCCACGAAGAAGCCGTCCGGCCCGTAGAGGGCCTGTTCCATCGCGTCGCGCCAGCGCAGCGCGGGGTACCCGGACGTCACCGGGCCGACCCTACGGCCCGCCCTGGCCGGTGCCGTCCGGCGACCCGCCGGCCCGGCGTGGAGCGGCGCGGACGTACCCGTACGGGGGGTTCCTCCGCCACCGGAGCGGGCGCTCCGGGCGGTCGGTGAAGGTTTTCACACCTTCTTGTTTCCGGTCTGTCACCCGGGCGCATACTTGCCATCGACCGGTACCCCCTTCGAGGACTGGATCGCTGCCATGAGCGCACCGCTGCGCCCGCGGGCCACTCGCGCCCCGCTCGTCTTCCCCCGCACCCTCACCGTCGGCGTGCTCGGCGCCGGCCGGGTCGGTTCCGTGCTCGGCGCGGCCCTGGCCGCCGCCGGTCACCGCGTGGTGGCCGCCTCGGGCGGTTCCGGCGCCAGCCGGGCCCGGGTGGCGCTGCTCCTGCCGCAGACCCCGCACCGCTCCGCCGCCGCCGTGGCCCGGGCCGCCACCGACCTGCTGATCGTGGCCGTACCCGACGACGCCCTGGCCGACGTGGTCGCCGACCTGGCCGCGAGCGGCGCGCTGCACCCCGGCCAGGTGGTCGCGCACACGTCCGGCGCGCACGGGCTGGCCGTCCTGGCCCCGGCCGCCGCGGCCGGCGCCCGGCCGCTCGCGCTGCACCCCGCGATGACCTTCACCGGTACGCCGGACGACCTGTCCCGCCTCGCCGGCAGCTCCTACGGCGTGACCGCGCCGGCCGAGCTGCGCCCGTTCGCGGCCCGGTTGGTGGCCGACCTGGGCGGCGTGCCGGAGTGGGTGGGGGAGGCCGACCGGCCGCTCTACCACGCGGCGTTGGCGCACGGCGCGAACCACCTGGTCACCCTGGTCAACGAGGCGGCCGACCGGCTGCGCGACGCCGGGGTGGACCGGCCGGAGAAGGTGCTCGCCCCGCTGCTGCGGGCGGCCCTGGAGAACGCGCTGCGGCTCGGCGACGACGCGCTCACCGGCCCGGTGTCCCGGGGCGACGCGGGCACCGTACGTCGGCACCTGGACCGGCTGGCGCGGACCGCGCCGGAATCCGTACCGGCCTACCTGGCGTTGGCCCGACGGACGGCGGACCGCGCCGTCGCGGCGGGCCGGCTGCGCCCGGCGGACGCCGCGTCGCTGCGGGACGTGCTGGACGGGATGGAGGTTGTGGCGTGAGCGCGAGGAGTGAGCCGGGTCTGCGAGCCCCGCAGTCGCGAACCGGGAGGCCCTGATGGTGGACGTGCTGCACACGCGCAAGGAGTTGGCGGCGGCCCGGGAGGGGCTGACCGGCACCGTCGGCGTGGTGATGACCATGGGCGCGCTGCACACCGGGCACGAGACGTTACTGCGGGCCGCCCGCGAGCGGGCCGACCACGTGCTGGTGACGATCTTCGTGAACCCGCTGCAGTTCGGCCCGAACGAGGACTTCGACCGCTACCCGCGCACGCTCGACTCCGACCTGGAGATCTGCCGGCGGGCCGGGGCGGACCTGGTGTTCGCGCCGTCGGTGGCCGAGATGTACCCGGAGGGCCAGCCGACGGTGCGCCTGAACCCGGGCCCGCTCGGCGAGGACCTGGAGGGACTGAGCCGGCCCGGCTTCTTCCACGGCGTGCTCACCGTGGTCCTGAAGCTGCTCCAGCTCACCCGCCCCGACCTGGCCTTCTTCGGCGAGAAGGACTACCAGCAGCTCACCCTGGTGCGCCGGATGGTCCGTGACCTCGACGTGCCGACCGAGATCGTCGGGGTGCCGACCGTGCGGGAGCCGGACGGCCTGGCGCTGTCCAGCCGCAACCGCTACCTGTCGGCCGACGAGCGGCGGGCCGCGCTGAGCCTGTCCGCCGCGCTGCGCGCGGGTGTCGCGGCGGCCGAGCGGGGCGACGACGCCGGGGCGGTGCTGGCCGCCGCGCACCGGGCCTTCGACCCGGGTACGCCGGACGCCCGCCTCGACTACCTGGTGCTCACCGACACCGACCTGGAGCCCGGTCCGGTCTCCGGCCCGGCCCGGCTGTTGATCGCCGCCTGGGTCGGCGCCACCCGACTGATCGACAACACGGCGCTCCACCTCGCGCCGCGTCCCTGACCCCACCACGAATGCGGAAAGGCACCCCGATGCTCCGGACCATGCTCAAGTCGAAGATCCACCGGGCCACGGTGACCCAGGCCGACCTGCACTACGTCGGTTCGGTGACGGTGGACGAGGACCTGCTCGACGCGGCGGACCTGATCCCCGGCGAGCAGGTCGCGATCGTGGACATCACCAACGGCGCCCGGCTGGAGACGTACGTGATCCCGGGCCGGCGGGGCAGCGGCGTGATCGGCATCAACGGCGCCGCCGCGCACCTGGTGCACCCCGGTGACCTGGTCATCCTCATCTCGTACGGCCAGATGGACGACGCCGAGGCGCGCGCCTGGCAGCCCCGCGTGGTGCACGTCGACGCGGACAACAAGGTCGTCGACCTGACCGCCGACCCCACCACCGCCGCCCCCGGCACCGCCGGCGACCCCGTCCCCAACCCCCTCGCCGCCGCCCTGAACTGACCCCCTCGTCCCCCGCCCCTGCCCCCGCCCTCCCCCGTCGATCTTGCACTTTCGGCCCCTCGTTCGCCCGGTCTGCACCTTTCATCCGGGCCGCAACTGCAAGATCCACGGGGTCGGAGGTGGGGGCCGGCGCGGTCTGTTACCGGAAGGTCATTTTCGGCTACCCTGAGCGGACCGTCGGAATCGACGGTCGTCGGGCTGGGGGAGGCGCGATGGGCCGTAGGCTGGGGAGCCTCGTCGCCGCCGTGGTCGCGACAGCGGCGCTGGTCGGGTGCGCCTCCTCGGGCGGGCTGGACGGGGACCTCACCGACGACTGGGCGTCGATGGGTCGGCCCGGTCCGTTCACCCCGGCGGCCGGGGTGTGCCAGGTCGCCGACTTCACCCCGACGGTCGGCCTGGCCGCGTACGCCCCGGTCGGCTGCGACCTGCCGCACCGGGTGGAGACCGTGCACGTCGGGGCGTTCACCGTCGGCCGGGCCACGCCGCCCCCGCTCGACTCACCCGAGCTGCGCACCGCCTTCGCCGAGTGCGACACCCGGGCCAGCGGCTTCGTCGGCGACGACTGGCGGGCCGGGCGGCTCCGGCTGGCCGTGGCGGTGCCCACCGGCGCCGGCTGGACGGCCGGCTCCCGCTGGTTCCGGTGCGACCTGACCGAGCTGAACACGGTCGAGGCGGCGGCCACCGTGGTGACCCGCACCGGCAGCCTCCGGGACGCGCTCAAGCCGCCGTCCCCGCTGCGTCTGGGCTGCCAGCGCACCGGACAGGACCGGCGGCGGGTGCAGACGCTCACGCCGGTCGACTGCGCGGTGGCGCACGACGCCGAGTTCGTCGGCGTCTGGCTCGCGCCGGCCCGCCCGTACCCGAGCCGGCCGGCGGACTGGGCGCCGCTCTACGACGGCTGCTACGGCGCCGTCGCGCGCTGGGCCGGCGTGCCCGCCGACCCGGTCCTGCGCTACCGCAGCGGCGTGGTGGTGCGCCCGCCCGGCGCGGCCCGCTGGGCGGTGGGCGACCGGGGCGTCCGGTGCTACCTGTGGCTCAGCGACCGCACCGTGACCGCCTCGTTGAAGGGCGCCGGCCCGGCCGGGCTGCCGCTCCGGACGAGGTAGCCGAAACCACTCGTCCCGCCCCCGTGGCCCGGAGCGAGGACGCTTCGGGTTGACTGTCCGCATGGACCTATCCACCGTCGACCTGCCGGCGCTGCCCCGGCTGCTCGCGGCGCCCGCGCCCGGTTGGGTGGAGACGACCGACGTCATCGTGGTCGGCTCCGGGGTCGCCGGGCTGACCGCCGCGCTGCATCTGCGCGAGGCCGGCCTGCACGTCACCGTCGTCACCAAGGTCGACATGGACGAGGGCTCCACCCGCTGGGCGCAGGGCGGCATCGCCGCGGTGCTGGACCCGACGGACAGCCCGGGCGCGCACGCGTACGACACGGAGGTGGCCGGCGTCGGCCTCTGCGACCCGGCCGCGGTGCGGGCGCTGGTGGAGGAGGGCCCGACCCGGCTCCGCGAGCTGATGCGGATCGGGGCGGAGTTCGACCGCAACCCGGACGGCTCGCTGATGCTCACCCGGGAGGGCGGGCACCGGGCCGACCGGATCGTGCACGCCGGCGGCGACGCCACCGGCGCCGAGGTGCAGCGGGCGCTGCACGCGGCGGTACGCCGCGACCCCTGGATCCGGCTGGTCGAGCACGCGCTGGTGCTGGACCTGCTGCGCGCGCCCGGCGACGGGCCGGGCGGCCTCGGTCCGGCCTGCGGGATCACCCTGCACGTGCTCGGTGAGGGCAGCGAGGACGGCGTCGGCGCCGTCCTCGGCCGCGCGGTGGTGCTGGCCACCGGCGGGATGGGGCAGATCTTCGCCGCCACCACCAACCCGGCGGTCTCCACCGGCGACGGGGTGGCGCTCGCGCTGCGCGCCGGCGCGGCCGTCACCGACCTGGAGTTCGTCCAGTTCCACCCGACCGCGCTGATCGTGCCGGCCGGCGGGCCGGGCGCCGGCCTGGCCCAGCAGCCGCTGGTCTCCGAGGCGCTGCGGGGCGAGGGCGCCCACCTGGTCGACGGCGACGGCAAGCGGTTCATGGTCGGCCAGCACGAGCTGGCCGAGCTGGCCCCCCGCGACGTGGTGGCCAAGGGCATCCACCGGGTCCTGCTCGCCACCGGCGCGGACCACGTCCACCTGGACGCCCGGTACCTCGGCGGCGACTTCCTGGCCCGGCGGTTCCCCACCATCGTGGCGTCCTGCCTGGCCATCGGCGTGGACCCGGCGACCGACCTGATCCCGGTGGCCCCGGCCGCCCACTACGCGTCGGGCGGCGTCCGGACCGACCTGCGCGGCCGCACCTCGATCCCCGGCCTGTACGCCTGCGGCGAGGTGGCCTGCACCGGGGTGCACGGCGCCAACCGGCTGGCCAGCAACTCGCTGCTGGAAGGGCTGGTCTTCTCCCGCCGGATCGCCGAGGACATCGCCGCCGGTCTGCCCGAGCAGGCCCGCCCGGCGGAGACCGGCGCCTGGGTCGGCGGGCAGGGCTGGCTGGTGCCGGCCGGGGGCACGCCGGACCTGCAACGGGCGATGACCCGGGGCGCGGGCGTGCTCCGCTCGGCGGACACGCTGGCCGGCACCGCCGCCGCGCTCACCGCGCTGGGCGCGGGTCGGGGCGTGCCGCGTACCGCCGACTGGGAGGCGACGAACCTGATCACGGTGGCGTCGACGCTGGTCGCCGCCGCGTACGCCCGGCGGGAGACCCGGGGCTGCCACTGGCGGGAGGACTTCCCGTCGGCGGACGACAGGTGGCGGGGCCACCTGGTGGCCGAGGTGGGCCCGGACGGGCGGCTGACCGAGAACTGGGAGGATGTTTCGTGATCGAGTCGACGCGGCGGGCGCTGCGGGACGGCGGCCTGGACCCGGAGTCGATCCGGCGGATCGTCGTCGACACCCTGGCCGAGGACCTCGGCCCGGACTTCCTCGACGTCACCAGCGTCGCCACCATTCCGGCCGAACAGCAGGACACGGCCGACCTGGTGGCGCGCGCGGACGGCGTGGTGGCCGGGCTGCCGGTGGCGGCCGCGGTGTTCGAGCTGGTGGGCGAGGTGACCGGCGCCGACCGTACGGTCGAGGTGTCGTTGGTGGCCCACGACGGGCAGCGGGTGGCGCGCGGTGACGTGCTGGCCACCGTGACCGGGCCGACCCGGCTGCTGCTCACCGCCGAGCGGACGGCGCTCAACCTGCTCTCCCGGATGTCCGGGGTGGCGACCCACACCCGGGCCTGGGCCGACGCTCTCGCCGGCACGAAGGCCATGGTGCTCGACACCCGCAAGACCACGCCGGGGCTGCGCGCGCTGGAGAAGTACGCGGTCCGGGCCGGCGGTGGCACCAACAAGCGCATGGGCCTCTACGACGTCGCCATGATCAAGGACAACCACAAGGTGGCCGCGGGCGAGATCGGGGCGGCGTTCCGCCGGGTCCGGGCGGCGTTCCCGGAGGTCCCGGTGCAGGTGGAGGTGGACACCCTGGCCGAGGCGGTGGAGGCGGTCGAGGCGGGGGCCGGGTTCCTGCTGCTGGACAACATGACCCCGGCGCAGCTGCGCGAGGTGGTGGCCGCGGTCGGCGACCGGGCGGAGCTGGAGGCGACCGGCGGGTTGACCCTGCCGGTGGCGGCCGAGTACGGGGCCACCGGCGTCGACTACCTCTCCGTCGGCGCGCTCACCCACTCGTCGCCGATCCTCGACATCGCCCTCGACCTGCGCGAGGAATGACGTGCGGCTCGCCACCCCGGCTCACTCCGCGCGCTTCGACCGCGGCGCGAGCGCCGTCTAGGCTGCCGCTGTGCTGCTCTGCATCGACATCGGAAACACCAACACCGTGCTGGCGACCTTCGACGGCGACAAGCTGGTGCACTCCTGGCGGATCAAGACCGACGCCCGTTCCACCGCGGACGAGCTGGGCCTGATGTTCCGCGGGCTGCTGGCCGGTGACGCCGTGGAGATCACCGGGGTGGCCGCCTGCTCGACCGTGCCGGCGGCGCTGCGCTCGCTGCGCACCATGCTCGGCCGCTACTACGCGGACCTGCCCAGCGTGATCGTCGAGCCCGGCGTCCGCACCGGCGTGCAGCTCGCCATCGACAACCCGAAGGAGGTGGGCGCGGACCGGGTGGTGAACACGCTGGCCGCGTACACGCTCTACGGGGGGCCGTCGATCGTGGTGGACTTCGGCACCACCACCAACTTCGACGTGATCAGCGACCGGGGCGAGTTCCTCGGCGGGGCGTTCGCGCCCGGCATCGAGATCTCCTTCGACGCGTTGGCCGCCCGAGCCGCCCAGTTGCGCAAGGTGGAGGCCACCCGTCCCCGCTCGGTGATCGGCAAGAACACCGTCGAGTGCCTCCAGGCCGGCCTCTACTTCGGCTTCGCCGGCCAGGTCGACCGGATCGTCGAGCGGATGTCCGAGGAGTTGGGCGACGTCAAGGCGGTGATCGCCACCGGCGGCCTGGCCTCGCTGGTGCTCGGCGAGTGCCGCACCATCACCCACCACGAGCCGATGATCACCCTGATCGGCCTGCGGATGGTCTACGAGCGCAACACCTGAGGTGCAAGGAAGGACCCCCTATTAACGCCTCCGGTAGAGGAAGGGCCCCCTGTTAACGCCGGCGGGCCCGGAGCACGAGCGTCCGGTACGGCAGCTCGACGGTGTCCCGGCCGACCAGGTCGGGGTGGCCGGCGAACAGCTCGGTCAGCCCGTCGTCGACCCGGGCCCGCTCGGCCGGGGTGGCGGTCAGCCAGTACGACCGGGTGTGCAGCATGCCCACCACCTGGTCCGGCGTGAGCGTGGTCGCGTGCGCGAACTCGCCCACCTCGACCGGCGTGAAGGCGGGACCGAAGTCGGCGTACCGGCCGGTCACGTCACCGGCGGTGTCGCCGAGGTGGGCGATCCGGGTCAGCTCGGCCACCCAGGCGACCCGCTCGTCCCGGACGTTCCACACCGGCGCGAACGTGCCGCCCGCGCGCAGCACGCGGGCGATCTCGACGTGCGCCCGCTCCCGGTCGAACCAGTGGTAGGCCTGCCCCGCCAGCACGGCGTCCGCCGACGCGTCCGGCAGCGGCACCGCCTCCGCGCCGCCCGCCAGCGCCGTCGTGCCCGGCGTGGCGGCCGCGAGTTGCGCCCGCATCCCCGGATCCGGCTCCACCGGTACGACGTGCTGCCCGAGCGCCAGCAGGCCCCGGGTGAGGATGCCGGTACCGGCGCCGAGGTCCACCACCCGGGCCGGGGCGTCCAGCCCGTCCAGCGCCCAGCGCAGGGCCGCCTCGGGATAGCGGGGCCGGAACCGGTCGTACGCGGCGGCGGCGGCGCCGAACGAGAGCGCCGGAGTGGGGTCGGTCATGGCGGGCAGGTTATCCCGTAACGGTCGCCACGCCGCTTGAGTACGCTCATGGGCTGACCCCGCCGTTGTTCCCCAAGGCCTGAGGAAGCGTGCCGTGACCGAGCAGAACGCCCTGCCCACCGACCCCGCCGACGACCTTCCCGAGCAGATGAAGGTCCGCCGGGAGAAGCGGGACCGGATGCTCGCCGAGGGGGTCGAGCCGTACCCGGTCGGTTTCCCGCGGACCACCACGCTCGCGCGGCTGCGTGAGCGCTACGCCGAGCTGCCCACCGACACGGCCACCGGGGACCGGGTCTCGGTCACCGGTCGGGTGATCTTCATCCGCAACACCGGCAAGCTCTGCTTCGCCACCCTGCGCGACGGCGACGGCACCGAGCTTCAGGCGATGCTCTCGCTGGACCGGGTCGGCGCGGAGCGGTTGGCCGACTGGAAGCGCCTGGTCGACCTCGGTGACCACGTCGGCGTGACCGGCGAGGTGATCACGAGCCGGCGCGGCGAGCTGTCGGTGCTGGCCGACGAGTGGGCGGTCACCGCGAAGGCGCTGCGCCCGCTGCCGGTGGCGCACAAGCCGCTCAGCGAGGAGTCCCGGGTCCGCCAGCGGTACGTGGACCTGGTGGTGCGCCCGCAGGCCCGGCAGATGGTGCGCACCCGGGCCACCGCGGTGCGCAGCCTGCGCGACACGCTGCACGGGCAGGACTTCATCGAGGTGGAGACGCCGATGCTGCAGTTGCTGCACGGTGGCGCGGCGGCCCGCCCATTCGTGACCCACAGCAATGCGCTCGACACCGATCTGTATCTGCGAATCGCGCCGGAACTGTTTCTCAAGCGCGCGGTGGTCGGTGGCGTGGACCGCGTCTTCGAGATCAACCGCAACTTCCGTAATGAGGGCATCGACTCCTCGCACTCACCGGAGTTCGCGATGCTGGAGACCTACCAGGCGTACGGCGACTACGACACGATGGCGGAGCTGACGAGAAATCTCGTGCAGCAGGCCGCCGTCGCGGTCGCCGGCTCCACGGTGGTGACGCACGCCGACGGCCGGGAGTTCGATCTGGGCGGCGAGTGGCGGTCGGTGACGCTGTTCGGTGTTCTTTCCGAAGCGCTCGGTGAGGAGGTCACCGTCCGCACGGAAAGGTCACGCCTGGTCGAGTACGCGGACAAGGTCGGTCTCTCCGTCGACCCGAAGTGGGGGCCGGGCAAGCTCGCGGAGGAGTTGTTCGAGGAACTGGTGGTGCCGTCCCTGCAGGCGCCCACGTTCGTGCGCGACTACCCGGAGGAGACCAGCCCGCTGACCCGGGCCCACCGCAGCGAGCCGGGCCTAGCCGAGAAGTGGGACCTCTACGTGCTCGGTTTCGAGCTGGGCACCGCGTACTCGGAGCTGGTCGACCCGGTCGTGCAGCGGGAGCGGCTGGTGGCCCAGGCGCAGCTCGCGGCGCGCGGCGACGACGAGGCGATGCGACTCGACGAGGACTTTCTCCGGGCCATGGAGTACGGAATGCCGCCGGCCGGTGGTATGGGAATGGGAATCGACCGGCTCCTGATGGCCTTGACCGGCCTGGGAATTCGGGAAACCATCCTGTTCCCGTTGGTCCGACCCGAGTAGGCGCGCAAACCTTCTCCGGCTCGTTACCCGGTCCTATTGACGGAGCAAGCATCGGGCGGGTTATCGTGCTTGCGAGTATTCGCAGGAGCGTGACCCTGCTCGAAAGGAATGTGGGACGTGGCCAAGCAGATCATTCACAAGCTGGTCGATGACCTGGACGGCGGGGACGCTGACGAGACTGTCAAGTTCGCGCTCGACGGCGTGCAGTACGAGATCGACCTCTCCGCCTCCAACGCTGAAAAATTGCGCGACGTATTCGCGCCGTACATCGCGCACGGCACGCGGGTGGGTCGTGGGGGTGTGGTCGTGGGCGGCCGGGCCGCGCGGGGTCGGGGTGGCGCCACCGCCGACCGTGAGCAGAACCGTGCCATCCGCGAGTGGGCCAAGAAGGCCGGTAAGGACATCTCCGACCGGGGCCGGATCCCGCAGGAGATCGTGGACGAGTACCACGCGAAGGCGGGGCACTGACCCCGACCCTCGCGAGACGGGCGACCCGACGCCGGACCGGAGTGCGACTCCGGGCCGGCGTCGCCGTTTCCGCCCCGGGGTGCCGCGTGTCCGGTTCCGGGCCGACCCCGCGCCGGCGGGAAGAAAACCCCGTGCGGACCGGTTGTCCACAGGCGGTGGAGATTCCGTCCACAGGCTGTGGACGACCGTGGCGGGCGCGTACACCCCGCCCGAACCCCCCGACCGGGACTTTCCACCGCCGGTCGAATTTCGCTCTGCGCGTACAGGTAGGGGTCCCGGAACACCTCCTGAGCGTGGACGGTTGTCAGAAACGACGTCGGAACGGTCATTCGCGGGGACACACGACCTCAGCGGAGACGGTCCGCGGCGATAGAGTAAGGAGGCACGGACGCCGTCCCGGACGTCCGCGCACCGGCCCCGCCGAGATCTGACCATCAAGGCGCACGGCACGTGAGGAGCACGAGGGCATGTTCGAGCGGTTCACCGACCGAGCGCGACGGGTTGTCGTCCTGGCCCAAGAAGAGGCCCGGATGCTCAACCACAACTACATCGGTACGGAGCACATCCTGCTGGGCCTCATCCACGAGGGTGAGGGCGTCGCCGCCAAGGCTCTGGAGAGCCTGGGCATCTCCCTGGAGGGCGTGCGCCAGCAGGTCGAGGAGATCATCGGCCAGGGCCAGCAGGCGCCGAGCGGGCACATCCCGTTCACGCCGCGGGCCAAGAAGGTGCTGGAGCTGTCGCTGCGCGAGGCGCTGCAGCTCGGCCACAACTACATCGGCACCGAGCACATCCTGCTCGGCCTGATCCGCGAGGGTGAGGGCGTCGCCGCCCAGGTGCTGGTCAAGCTCGGCGCCGACCTGAACCGGGTCCGCCAGCAGGTGATCCAGCTGCTCTCGGGCTACCAGGGCAAGGAGCCCGCCGCGGCCGGCGCCGCGCCGGGCGAGGCCGCGCCGTCGACCAGCCTCGTGCTGGACCAGTTCGGCCGCAACCTGACCCAGGCCGCCCGCGAGGGCAAGCTCGACCCGGTCATCGGGCGCGAGAAGGAGATCGAGCGGGTCATGCAGGTGCTGTCCCGCCGCACCAAGAACAACCCGGTGCTGATCGGCGAGCCGGGCGTCGGCAAGACCGCCGTGGTCGAGGGGCTGTCCCAGAAGATCATCAAGGGCGAGGTGCCCGAGACGCTCAAGGACAAGCAGCTCTACACGCTCGACCTGGGCGCCCTGGTGGCCGGCTCCCGCTACCGCGGTGACTTCGAGGAGCGCCTCAAGAAGGTGCTCAAGGAGATCCGCACCCGCGGTGACATCATCCTGTTCATCGACGAGATCCACACCCTGGTGGGTGCGGGTGCGGCCGAGGGCGCGATCGACGCCGCCAGCATCCTCAAGCCGATGCTGGCCCGTGGCGAGCTGCAGACCATCGGCGCCACCACCCTCGACGAATACCGCAAGCACCTGGAGAAGGACGCCGCCCTCGAGCGCCGCTTCCAGCCGATCCAGGTGGGTGAGCCCTCGCTGGCGCACACCATCGAGATCCTCAAGGGCCTGCGGGACCGCTACGAGGCGCACCACCGGGTGAGCATCACCGACGCGGCCCTCGTCGCGGCGGCCACCCTGGCCGACCGCTACATCTCCGACCGCTTCCTGCCGGACAAGGCGATCGACCTGATCGACGAGGCCGGCGCGCGGATGCGGATCCGTCGGATGACCGCGCCGCCGGACCTGCGTGACTTCGACGAGCGCATCGCCCAGGTGCGCCGCGACAAGGAGTCCGCGATCGACGCGCAGGACTTCGAGCGGGCCGCGCAGCTGCGCGACAAGGAGAAGCAGCTCCTCGGCCAGAAGGCGCAGCGGGAGAAGGAGTGGAAGGCCGGTGACCTGGACGTCGTCAGCGAGGTCGACGACGAGCAGATCGCCGAGGTGCTCGGCAACTGGACCGGCATCCCGGTCTACAAGCTGACCGAGGAGGAGACCTCGCGTCTGCTGCGCATGGAGGACGAGCTGCACAAGCGCGTCATCGGCCAGGAGGACGCGGTCAAGGCGGTCTCGAAGGCGATCCGGCGGACCCGGGCCGGCCTGAAGGACCCGAAGCGCCCGTCCGGCTCGTTCATCTTCGCCGGCCCGTCCGGTGTGGGTAAGACCGAGCTGTCCAAGGCGCTCGCCGAGTTCCTCTTCGGCAGCGAGGACGCGCTGATCCAGCTGGACATGTCCGAGTTCCACGACCGGTACACGGTGTCGCGGCTGGTGGGTGCCCCTCCCGGCTACGTCGGCTACGACGAGGGCGGGCAGCTGACCGAGAAGGTGCGTCGCCGGCCGTTCTCGGTGGTGCTGTTCGACGAGATCGAGAAGGCCCACCCGGACGTGTTCAACACGCTCCTGCAGATCCTCGAGGACGGGCGCCTCACCGACGGCCAGGGCCGGATCGTGGACTTCAAGAACACGGTCATCATCCTGACCACCAACCTCGGCACCCGTGACGTCGCCAAGGCCGTCTCGCTGGGCTTCCAGGCCTCTGAGGACTCCGAGTCGAACTACGACCGGATGAAGCAGAAGGTCAACGACGAGCTCAAGCAGCACTTCCGGCCCGAGTTCCTGAACCGGATCGACGACACCATCGTCTTCCACCAGCTGCGCGAGAACGAGATCCTCTCGATCGTCGACATCATGATCCAGCGCATCGAGGGCCAGCTGCGCAACAAGGACATGGGTCTGGAGCTGACCGACAACGCCAAGAAGTACCTGGCGAAGAAGGGCTTCGACCCGGTGCTGGGCGCGCGGCCGCTGCGTCGCACGATCCAGCGCGACATCGAGGACAACCTCTCCGAGCGGATCCTGTTCAACGAGCTGACCCCGGGTCAGATCGTGGTGGTCGACTGCGAGGGCGACCCCGAGAACATCGACAAGTCCAAGCTCGTCTTCCGGGGCGCGGACCGGCCGGACGCCGTGCCGGACGCGGTCCCGGCGGACCTCGGCGGCACCGCCGCCACCGGCGCGGACGACGCCGCGTAACTGGAACACCAAGGGCGGCGGCCCCGGCTGGCGAAAGCCACCGGGGCCGCCGCCTTTCCCATGCCCACCGCACCTCGCTCCCGATACCGCCCGCCCTCCCGCCCCGCCCCGCCCCGCCCTCCCGCCCCGCCCCGCCCACCCTCGCCCCGTCGATCATGAAGTTGACCGCACGTGGCGTCCGATTTGTCGCCGCCAACTTCATGATCGACGGGGCGGGTCCTGGGTGGAGGAGGGTGGTTAGGGGAGGGGGACCGGGGGGCCGTCGCCGGCCAGGCGGAAGGACTCCTCGCCCACCGGTTCCACCAGGCCGTCGGTCACCAGGCCGGCCAGGGCGCGGGCCCGCTGCACGTCGTCCTGCCAGACCTGGTCCAGCCGCTGGTGCGGCACCGGACCGGTGGCGTCCCGGAGCACCGCGAGGAGCAGCCCGCGTACCTGCCGGTCGGTGCCCGCGTAGCGCTGCGGGCGGCGGGTCGGGCCGGCCGGCGCCGCCTGGCCGGACGCCCGCCAGGCACAGCTCGACTCGACCGGGCAGACCGCGCACCGGGGCGCGCGGGCGGTGCAGACCACCGCGCCGAGTTCCATGAAGGCCGCGCTGGCCAGGGCGGCGGCGGTCGGCTCGACCGGCAGCAGCTCCTCGGTGGCGACCAGGTCGGCGGGGCGGGTGGTCGGTCCGGCGTCGGCTTCGCCGGCGATCGCCCGGCACACCACCCGCCGGACGTTCGTGTCCACCACCGGGTGGCGCTGCCCGTAGGCGAACGCCGCCACCGCCCGGGCCGTGTACGTGCCCACGCCGGGCAACGCCAGCAGCTGGTCCAGTCGGTCGGGCACCACGCCGCCGTGCCGCTCCACGACGGCCACCGCGCACTCGCGCAGGCGCACCGCCCGACGGGGGTAGCCGAGCCGGCCCCACATCCGGATCGCCTCGGCCGGGGTGTCCTCCGCCAGCGCGCGCGGCTCCGGCCACCGGGCCAGCCACGCCTCCCACGCGGGCACCACCCGGACCACCGGGGTCTGCTGGAGCATGACCTCGCTGACCAGGATCGCCCAGGCGCCGATGCCGGGCCGGCGCCACGGCAGGTCGCGGGCGTTGCGCTCGTACCAGCGGCTGACCTGGGCGGCGAAGGTGGGCTCAGTCATGGCGCTGACGATGATGTCACGGGCGGAGATCCCGCTGGTTGGGCGACCCGGGTGGGCCGGCGCGGCCGATCATGGGCGGCGGGGCAGAATGTCCGAATGAACGAGCTCGCGATCACCGTCATCGGCCGGGACCGGCCGGGCATCGTCGCCGACGTCGCGGAGGTCCTCGCCCGGCTGGGTGCGAACCTCACCGACTCGACGATGACCCGGTTGCGGGGACACTTCGCGATGACCCTGATCTGTGTCGGCCCGGCCGCCGCCGACGTGGAGGCCGCGCTGGCCCCGCTCGCCGCCGACGGGCACCTGCTGGCCACCGTACGCGCGGTGACCCCGGACGGCGGCAGCACGGCCGCCGGCGAGCCGTACGTGCTGGCGGTGCACGGCGCGGACCGGATGGGCATCGTCGCGGCGATGACCCGGGTGCTGGCCGACGCGGGCGGCAACGTGACCGATCTGAGCACCCGGCTCACCGGATCGCTCTACGTGGTGGTCGCCGAGGTCGAGCTGCCGCCGGGCAGCGCGGACGAGGTGGCCGGCCGGCTCACCCGCGCCGCCGCGGAGTTGGGCGTCGGGGTCAGCCTGCGCCCGGCGGACACGGACCTGCTGTGACCGCCGAGGAGTACGCCGGGTTGGGCGGCTGGACGCCGGAGAAGCTGGGCGTCCCCGGCGAGGTACGTCCCGTGGTGGCCGCCCCGGAGCCGGTGCTGAGCCGGCCGGGCCCGACGGTCGACCCGACCTCGCCCGAGGTGGTGCGACTCGCCGCCGACCTGGTGGCCACGATGCGGGTCTCACCGGGCTGTGTGGGCCTGGCGGCACCGCAGGTCGGGGTGAGCGCCCAGGTGTTCGCGGTGGACGTTACCGGCCATCCGAAGGCGGTCACCGTGCACGGCACGTTCGTGCTGTGCAACGCCCGGGTGGTGGAGGCGACCCGCTGGAAGGCCGGTCGCGAGGGCTGCATGTCGGTGCCGGATCTGACCGGGGACGTGAAGCGGGCGAGTCGCCTCGTGGTGGAGGGGGCGCTGCCGGGCAGCGGGGAGCCGGTGCGACTGGTCACCGACGGCTTCGAGGCCCGCGCGCTGCAGCACGAGATCGACCACTGCGCCGGGCTGCTCTTCCTCGACCGGGTGGCCGGGGCGCACGCCGTCTACCAGCGCCAGGTCTATCTCTGACCGGGAGTGGTCCGGCGACGGCGCTCGGTGAACGTCGGCCTCCACAGTGGATGCTTCAGGCCGGGCGGCGCGGTGTTACCGGCGCGTCGGACCCGCGCGTCGCGCACCGCGCGGATACGGTAGGCGCATCATGCGTCTGACGGTCGGCCCCCTGCCCCCCGCCGTGTACTGGCGGCGTCGTGCCGTCGTGCTCGGTGCGGGGCTGCTCTTCCTGATTGTCCTGCTCTATTCCTGCACCGGCACGGATCGCAACGCCGGGACGCCGTCCGGCAACCCGTCGCCGAGCGGCACCGCGGGGGCGGCCCCGGGCCCGTCGGGCTCGGTGCTGAGCCCGCAGTCGGGCAGCCCGTCGCCGACACCGGGCGCCTCGGGCGACACCGGCTCGGACGGCGGAGGCACGAGCAGCGGCGGCGGCACGAGCGACGGGGGTGGCTCGGGCACGGGCGACGGCGGGGCGTCCGGGCAACCGGTCTCCGACGACGGCACCTGCGCCGACTCGGAACTGCTGGTGACGCCGGTGGCGGTGCCGGCCAGCGCCCAGCGGGGCACCGTGGTCACCCTGCGCCTGAAGGTCAAGAACGTCTCGGACCGCACGTGCAGCCGGAACGTCGGCGCCGACCTGCAGGAGCTGTACGTGAAGGCCGGCGCGGAGAAGGTCTGGTCGTCGGACACCTGCGGCACCGGCAAGGGCAACGACGTGCAGTCGTTCACACCGAACTTCGAGCGCGCCTACGAGCTGGGATGGAACGGCCGGCTGGACAACCGGTGCGCCGGCGGGCTGGCCAACGGCGAGTACGCCCCGATCGGCACGTACCAGGTCTTCGCCCGGGTGGGCACCAAGATCAGCGAGCCGGTGAAGTTGACCGTCACCGGCTGAGCCGGGTCAGACGTACCGCTCCAGGATGGACGCCTCGGCGAGCCGGGACAGCCCCTCGCGGACGCCCCGGGCGCGGGCGTCGCCCACGCCCTCGACCGCCTGGAGGTCCTCCACGGTCGCACCGAGGAGCCGCTGGAGGCTGCCGAAGTGCACGACCAGTCGGTCGACCACGGCCGCCGGGAGCCGGGGCACCTTGGCCAGCAGGCGGAACCCGCGCGGGCTGACCGCCGCGTCGAGCGCGTCGGAGGCGGACGGGTAGCCGATCGCCTTCGCCACCGCCACCAGGTCGATCAGCTCGGTGGCGGTGAGCAGGTCGAGTTCGACGAGCGCCTCGTCGAGGGTGCGCGACTTGCGGCCGACGGGCAGGTAGTCGCGGATGACCAGGGTGCGGTCGGCGTCCACGCCGGCCATCAGCTCGTCGAGCTGGAGCGCCAGCAGTCGGCCGTCGGTGCCCAGCTCGACCACGTAGCCGGCGATCTCGTCGGCGATCCGCCGGACCATCTCCAACCGCTGCACCACGGCCACCGCGTCGCGGACGGTGACCAGGTCCTCGATCTCCAGCGCGGAGAGGGTGCCGGAGACCTCGTCCAGCCGCAGCTTGTAGCGTTCCAGCGTGGCCAGGGCCTGGTTGGCCCGGGACAGGATCGCCGCCGAGTCGTCGAGCACGTGCCGCTGGCCGTTGACGTAGAGGCTGATGATCCGCATCGACTGGCTGACCGAGATGACCGGGTAGCCGGTCTGCCGGGCCACCCGTTCGGCGGTGCGGTGCCGGGTGCCGGACTCCTCGGTGGGGATGGACGGGTCGGGCATCAGGTGCACGCCGGCCTGGACGATCCGGGTGCCGTCGCTGGAGAGGACCACGGCGCCGTCCATCTTGCACAGCTCGCGGACCCGGGTGGCGGAGAACTCGACGTCCATCGGGAAGCCGCCGGTGCAGATCTGCTCGACCACCTTGTCGTAGCCGAGCACGATGAGCGCGCCCGTGCGGCCGCGCAGGATCCGCTCCAGGCCGTCCCGGAGCGCGGTGCCCGGTGCCATCAGGGCGAGATTGGCCCGCAGCGGATCGCCACCGGCCCCACCGACGCTCCCGGTGACGGTCACGCTGATGGCGGCACGGGCGGGGTTCCCGCTCACGGCGCCGGTGCGGGCGTGCGGCGTCGCCGTTGCGGGCTTGGTGGCATCGCGGTCGATCGGCACGGGCACAGTCTACGGACTGCGGTGCGGTGGGTGCTCTCGTGGTTACTGTGATGTGTCACGATGCCCGGCTCCGGGGCTCGCCGCCCGCTTGCGCGACCTGTCCGATTCGCCCGACCGCTCCCGCCCCAGCGCTACCCACCGTCACTCCGCCGACGCCCGGGCGGCAGCCTGGAGCGCGGTGCGCACGTCAGTGACCTCGATCACGCGCATGTTCTCCGGGGCGACGCCGCTGCTGCCCGGGCCGCAGCCGGGCGGCACCAGGGCCAGCCGGAAGCCCAGCCGGGCGGCCTCGGCCAACCGTCGGGGGACCGCGCCGACCCGGCGCACCTCGCCGGTCAGCCCGACCTCTCCGATGGCGACCAGGTGCGCGTTGAGCGCGAGGTTGAGCCCGCCGGACGCGACGGCGAGCGCCACGGCCAGGTCGGCCGCCGGCTCGACCACCCGGATGCCGCCGACCGTGGCGGCGAAGACCTCCCGGTCGTGCAGCGTCAGCCGCTCGGTGCGCCGCTGGAGCACCGCGAGGACCATGGCCAGCCGGGCGCCGTCGAGACCCGAGACGGTGCGCCGGGGCGAACCGGCGACGGTGGCCCCGATCAGCGCCTGCACCTCGGTGACCAGCGCCCGCCGCCCCTCCATCGCCACCGTCACGCAGGTGCCCGGCACCGGCTCGGAATAGCGGGTCAGGAAGAGGCCGGACGGGTCGGCGAGGCTGCTGATGCCGCCCTCGTGCATCTCGAAGCAGCCCACCTCGTCGGCCGCGCCGAACCGGTTCTTCACGCCGCGCACCATCCGCAGCGAGGAGTGCTTGTCGCCCTCGAAGTGCAGCACCACGTCGACCAGGTGCTCCAGCACCCGCGGGCCGGCCACCTGGCCGTCCTTGGTGACGTGCCCGACCAGCACGGTGGCGATGCCCCGCTCCTTGGCCACCGCGACCAGCGCCGCGGTGACCGCGCGCACCTGGGTGACCCCGCCCGGCACGCCCTCGGTGCCGGTGGTGGAGATGGTCTGCACCGAGTCGAGCACCAGCAGCCCCGGCTTGACCGCGTCGAGGTGGCCGAGCACCGCCGACAGGTCACTCTCGGCGGCCAGGTAGAGCTGGTCGTGCAGGGTGCCCATCCGCTCGGCGCGCAGCCGCACCTGGCTGACCGACTCCTCGCCGCTGACCACGAGCGACGGGCTGCCCGCGCCGGCGGCCCACTGCTGGGCCACGTCGAGCAGCAGGGTGGACTTGCCGACGCCGGGCTCGCCGGCCAGCAGCACCACCGCGCCGGGGACCAGGCCGCCGCCGAGCACCCGGTCGAGCTCGCTGACCCCGGTCGGCCGGGCACGGGCCGGAGCGGCGCTGATGGTGGCGATCGGCCGGGCCGGCTCGGCCGGCATCCGGGAGCTGACCACCCGGCCGGAGACCACCGGGCCGGTGACGGTGCACTCGACCACCGAGCCCCACTCGCCGCACTCGGGGCACCGGCCCACCCACTTCGGCGGCTGGTGACCGCACGCGTCGCACTCGTAGGCCGGGCGGGGTTCGCGGGCGGCGGCGCGACCGCGGCCGGCGCCGGCACGGGAGGAGGTCGATCGGGGCGAGGTCACCACAGGACGCTAACCGGACGGTATGACGAACGCCCACCCTCCGGACGACGACACCGCCGGCGTGGCGCTGGCCACGAACGGCGGTGTCGACGGAACGGAGAACGGCGTCAGCCGTGGCTGCCGCCCTCGACGCCACCCTCTTCGCCGGCGTGCTCGCGCGGGTTGACCACCGCGGAGGGCTCGGCCTCGGGGGTCAGCGGAACGCCGATCGGGGCCGGAGTCTTGATCACCTTGCCGCCACCGAAGTCGAAGGTCAGGTTGACCTGCTGGCCGACGAGCAGCTTCTGGTTCAGGCCGACCAGCTGGAGGAACTGCGGGTTGCCGCTGTTCAGCTGGGCGTAGGAGAGGGCCGGGATCTCGATCCGGGCCGGCTGGCCGGCGGGCGCCGACTCGCTCTCCGACGGCGACGGGCTGGCCGAGGCGGACTCGCCCGCCGACGGCGAGCCGGTGACGTCGAGCGACTGGCTGGGCGAGGCGCTCGGGTCGGCGGCGGTCGGCGAGGCCGAGGCCGGCTCGGTCGGCGAACCGGTCGGGGTGGCCGCGCCGCTGGACCCGGCACCGCCGGTGAGCAGGATCTCGCGGGCGCTGTCGGTGGTGACGGTCACGGTCACCGGGGCCTGGCTGTCGTTGTAGATCACGACGTTGAGCGGCGCGGTCGCGCCCGCCTCGTAGCCCTTCGGTCCCGGGAACTGCACGTAGAGCCCGCGCACCTTGTAGAGGTTGTCGGAGGTCTGGACGTTGACGCCCTGTACCGACGGGATCTTGTTGGCGGTCTCGGCGATCTGCCCGGCGCCGCACCCGGACAGCAGCAGGCTCGCCGCCGCCGCCGTGCCGGCCAGCAGCAGGGCCGGCCCCCGGGAACCCCTGATCGAGCGCGTCACGTCGGTCCTCCTCGTCACGATCCCCGCCCGGTCGACCCCCGGGCACGGGGTGGCCATACCCGCGCAGACCGCGCTCCAGGGTAGTTGGAGCTGATCGAGGCCCGCACGCGGACCCGGCAATGCCCCCCGCGCAGGGGACTTCTCAGACCACCCGGCCGTTCGCCACCAGCAGCACCACATCGATCAACGCCACCACCAGCACCGCCCGGAAGGCGGTCACCGGCCGGTCGCCGGCCCGGGCGGCGGCGCGTCCCGCGTACCAACCGAGGGCCGGCACCGCGACGGCGGCGGCGACCGCCGACAGGCCGGTCCACGACGGCGGCCCGGGTGGTCCGAACACCAGCGCGACGGTGGCCGCGAGGAGCAGCCCGGCGGCGGCCAGCCGGCTGCCCCCGGACCCCAGCCGGTGCGGCAGTCCGCGCACGCCGGTCCGGGCGTCGTCGGCCAGGTCCGGCAGGACGTTCGCGAAGTGCGCCCCGGCGCCCAGCAGCGCGGCGGCGGCCACCAGCCAGGCCGGTGGCGCGGGCGAGCCGGGCAGGGCCAGCACCACGAAGGCGGGCAGCGCGCCGAACGAGACCGCGTAGGGCAGCACCGACACCGGCGTCGACTTCAGCGGCCGGTTGTAGAGCAGCGCGGAGACCAGTCCCAGGGTGGCGCACGCGGCCGCGGCCGGTCCGCCGGCCAGCGCCAGCAGCGGGGTGGCGACCGCGGCCACCGCGGTGGCGCGGACCAGCGTCGGCCGGGTGACCGCGCCGGTGGTCACCGGCTTGTCGGTACGCCCCACCGCGGCGTCCCGCTCGGCGTCGATCAGGTCGTTGCTCCAGCCCACCGCGAGTTGGCTGGCCAGCACCGTCGACGCCACCACGGCGACGCCGACGGCGGAGTGCCCGACGCCGGCCGCGAGCAGCGCGGCGACCACGACGACCGCCGCCGCCGGCTCCGGATGGCTCGCCCTGACCAGCCCTAACACCCGCGTCGACATAAGGGAAGTCTGGTCGTTACCGGGGAGTCGTGCCACGCTCGGACCATGCCAGAAGCGTCCCCGGTGTCCACACCGCACCGGGTGCTGCCGCCGAACGACCCCCGGCAGTACGACGACCTGGCCGGGGAGTGGTGGCGGCCGGACGGCGCGTTCGCGATGCTGCACTGGCTGGCCCGCGCCCGCGCGGCCCTGGTGCCGCCCGCGTCCACCCCGGACGACCTGCTGGTCGACCTCGGCTGCGGAGCCGGGCTGCTGGCGCCGCACCTGGTCGGGAAGGGCTACCGGCACGTCGGGGTGGACCTGACCCGCTCCGCGCTCGACCAGGCCGCCGCGCACGGTGTGACGGTGCTCCAGGGCGACGCCACCGCCGTGCCCCTGGCCGACGGCTGCGCCGCCGTGGTCTCCGCCGGCGAGCTGCTGGAGCACGTGCCGGACTGGCGGCGGGCGGTGGCCGAGGCGTGCCGCCTGCTGCGCCCCGGCGGCCTGCTGGTGCTCGACACGCTCAACGACACGCTGCTGGCCCGGCTGGTCGCGGTGGAGGTGGGCGAGCGGCTGCCCACCGTGCCGCGCGGAATCCACGACCCACGGTTGTTCGTGGACGCCCGCGCGCTGGTCGCCGAGTGCGCCCGGCACGGCGTGTCGCTGCGGCTGCGCGGGGTCCGGCCGGAGCTGGGCGGCACGCTGGCCTGGCTGCTGCGCCGATGGCGCGGCGGTGACCGTCCGGCCCGGACGGAGCCGCGCATCGTGCCGACCCGGTCCACCGCCGTGCTCTATCAGGGCAGGGGGCGCCGGAGCGGGTAGCCGGGACGGCCCGGGGTAAAGGGACGCCGAGAAGGGGGCGACATGACTGTGCACGCGCTGGAGGCGGCCCGCCGGTTGGCGCCGCGACTGGCCGCCCGCGCGGCCGAGCACGACCGGGACGGCTCGTTCCCGGTGGACGACTTCGCCGACCTCCGGGCGGCCGGCCTGTTCGGGCTGATGGTGCCGCAGGCGCTGGGCGGCCGGGGCGCCAGCTTCGCCGAGTACGCGGCGGTCGCCACCGAGTTGGCCCGGGGCAACGGCGCGACCGCGCTGGTGTTCAACATGCACGCCTCGGTCACCGGGGCGCTGGGCGCGGTCACCGAGGAACTGGCCGAGGCGCTCGGCGTACCGGACGAGGCGCTGGCCGCCCGCGACCGGCTGCTGCGCGCGGCGGCCGACGGCTCCTGGTACGCGGTGGCGATGAGCGAACGCGGCGCCGGCGCGCGACTGTCCCAGCTCAGCACGGTCTACGAGCCGGTCGACGGCGGCTGGCACATCAAGGGCAGCAAGACCTTCTGCTCCGGCGCCGGCCACCCGGACGGCTATCTGGTGGCCGCCCGCAGCGCCGCCGACCAGTCGGTGGTCTCCCAGTTCCTGGTCCCGGCCGGCGAGGGCATCACGGTCGAGCCCACCTGGGACTCGCTGGGCATGCGGGCCACCTCCTCGCACGACCTGCACCTGGACGTGACGGTCCCGGCCGACCGGCTGCTCGGCGGGGTCGAGGGGCTGGCCCTGGTGGTCGCCCAGCTCATGCCGCACTGGCTGGTCGCCAGCTACGCGGCCGTCTACGTGGGGGTGGCGCGGGCCGCCATCGACGCCGCCGCCGAGCACCTGAACGCCCGCAACCTGGCCGGCCTGCCGGCGGTCCGGGCCCGCCTGGGCCGGGCGGACGCGGCCGCCGCCGCCGCCGAGCTGGTGGTCGCCGAGGCGGCCCGCCGGGTCGACGAGGCCCCCGGCGACGCGGAGACGAACCGCTGGGTGTGGCGGGCCAAGCTGCTGGCCGGCACCACGGCGGCCGAGGTGGCGGCGTCCATGCTGGAGGCCGCGGGCACCTCGGCGACCCGCCGGGGCCACCCGCTGGAGCGGCTCTACCGGGACGCCCGCTGCGGCTCGCTGCACCCGGCCACGTCCGACGTCTGCGCCGACTGGCTCGGCATCGCGGCGCTCGGCGGCGACCCGGACCGTGACGGCTCGACCCCTCGTTGGTGAGCGCGAGGAGTGAGCCGGGGTTGCGAGCCCCGCAGTCGCGAACGAAGGACGGCCCGGTGAGCGCGAGGAGTGAGCCGGGGTTGCGAGCCTCGCAGTCGCGAACGAGAAGCGGCCCGGTGAGCGCGAGGGCTGAGGGATCCGAGAGGTGGGGGACGTGGACGTACCGGTGATCGCGGGTATGGGTACGGCGCAGCCGCCGGCCGCCGCGCAGGACGAGCTGTGGACGGGCTTCTTCGCGCGGCACTTCTCCGGGACCACCCGGGCGCTGGCCGAACGGATCTTCGCCAACTCCGGCGTGACCCGCCGGCAGGCGGCGGTGAACCCGTTGCTGGAGGACGTCTCGGAGTGGCCGACCGAACGGCGGATGCGCCGCTACCAGGTCGAGGCGCTGCCGCTGGGCAAGGAGGCGGTGGGGCGCGCGCTCACCGCGGCCGGCCTCGACGCCGGTGACGTCGGCCTGTTCGTGGTCTGCTCCTGCACCGGGTACGCGACCCCGGGGCTGGACATCCTGCTCGCCCGGGACCTCGGCATGGCCCCGGGCACGCAGCGCATGTTCGTCGGGCACATGGGCTGCTACGCGGCCCTGCCCGGGCTCGGCGCGGCGAGCGACTTCGTCACCGCCCGGGGTCGGCCCGCGCTGCTGCTCTGCGCGGAGCTGACCAGCCTGCACATCCAGCCGCCGGGCGCCCGGGTGGACACCCAGCAGATCGTCTCGCACGCGCTCTTCTCCGACGCCGCGGTCGCCGCCGTGGTCGTGCCCGGCGGCCGGGGGTACGCGCTGCGCGAGGTCACCTCGGTCACCGACACCTCCACCGCCGACCACATGACCTGGGACGTCACCGACACCGGCTTCCGGATGGGCCTGTCGCCGAAGGTGCCGCAGGTGCTGTCCCGCTACGTCCGGGACCTGGTGGACGACCTGCTGGCCCGGCACGGGTACGACCGTTCCGAGGTGGACGGCTGGGCGGTGCACCCGGGCGGCCCGCGGATCCTCAACGTGGTGGAACGTGAGCTGGACCTGCCGCCCACGGCGCTGGCCGCGTCCCGGGAGACGCTGGCCGAGCACGGCAACTGCTCGTCGCCGACGGTGCTGCTGATCCTGGACCGGCTGTGCCGTGCGCAGCGCCCGCCCCGGCGGGTGGTGATGCTGGCGTTCGGCCCCGGGCTGACGCTCTACGCGGCACTGCTGGAACGGGCGGGCTGACGGACCGCCGTCGCGTCGATAGCCTGGCGGGCATGGCCTCCGAGGAGCGGACCCGGTTGGCGCTGCTGGCCGGCCTGACCGCGCTGGCGTTGGTGCTCGGCGGGTGGTGGTGGCGGTCGACGGCGCCCCGGGTCGGCGCGACCCCGGGCGGTTCCGCCGACGACCTCGTCCGGTCCCGCGTCGATGCCGCGACCGGGAGGGACTGGCCGGGACCATCGAGCGGATCGGACGCGACGGTGGTCGCGGTCGATCCCTCCTCCGGCGAGCTGGGCTCCGATCCGGACCGCTCGCTGATCATCCAGGTGGAACCCGACGGGGCGGCGCGTCCGCTCCAGGTTTCGCACGTGGTGTGGCGGGAGACGTCCCGGCTGACGCCCGGCGGGTCGCCACTCGTCCGGCAGGCGAACCCGTCGCAGGGCGACAAGTACCGGCTGTCGGTGGGCTGCTCGGGCGACGGGGTGGTCACGGTGGGCTTGTCCGGTGCGGGATCCGACGATGTCGAGCGGGTGCTGCGCTGCGGGGGGCGGCTGGACATCCCGTTGTTGGACGGCAACGGCACACCGATGATGGTGCGGTTCGCCGTCCTGCGGGGTCAGGCCACGCTCGACGCCCGGCTGGAGGCGCTCTACTGAGCCCGGCTCAGCCGCCGAGCCGGACCAGGTCGTCGCGGTAGTCGGTCGCCGGGCCCAGCTCTGGCACCAGCCGGACCAGCGTGCCCTGCCGGTCCACCAGCAGCGCGGCGGCGGTGCCGGGGTGGGCGACGAGGTGCAGGTAGGACCGCAGTCCGCCGGCCGGGTCGCCGAGGGGCCGCACGCCGGGGACGGTGGCGGGGCCGGCGCTGCGGCCCTCGGTCACGGTCACCACGGTGACCCCGGCAGGTGCGGCCGCGGCCGCCGTGCCGACCTGGTCGGCGCAGGTGCAGGCGTCCACCAGGATGATCATGGCGGGTAGCAGGCTGCGCAGCGGCACCGGCGTGTCGTCGCCGCCGACCAGGTCGAGCGCGGGGAGCGGGCCGACCGCCAGCGGCGTGGCCGTGGTCCGGGGCAGCACGGTCGGGGCGCCGGAGCGGTTGGACCGGGGCCAGGTGACGGCCGCCAGGCCGGCGAGCGTGACCAGCACCGAGACCAGCAGCGCGAGTGCCGGAAGCCCGATCCGGACCGGGCCGGGCCGGGGCGCCGGCCGGGGGTCGCGGCGTAGCTCCCGGCGAACCTGCCGGGCCTCGTCGGCCAGCGCGGAGGCGTCGTCGGGGACGACCACCCGGCCCCATTCGGGCGGGAGCCCGGGCAGTCCGTCCGGCGGCCCCTGGCCGTCTGCGTCAGGCACGCCCATCGGACCCCCAGGAACGTCTCGGTGAGCGGACGTCGCGTCCTCCACCAGCGTCCCGCACCGAGGGCCGTACCGCCACACCTGGGCGCGAGTGGAGTTACGGAGCTACCATGGAAGAAGCGCATTGCCCTAGATCTGGACGCTCCCGTCACCCGTGCCAGGTTGTCATTCGTTCGTCACGGAGCGTGTTGAAACCATCGGCTTGACCGCCTGTCAAGCCGAAGAAATACCTCTCACAGGGCCCCTGAGCTGCGCCAACGGTCAGGACAGCGGTGAGACATCGGTGCCTGAGCGTGTTACCCTAGACACAGCGAAAGGGGTTTCGAACCTATGGTTTTCAGTGTCGGCGAGACCGTTGTTTACCCCCACCACGGGGCCGCACTCATCGAGGCAATCGAGACTCGGGTCATCAAGGGCGAGCCAAGGGAATACCTCGTCCTGAGGGTCGCGCAGGGTGACCTGACGGTCCGGGTGCCCGCCGAGAACGCCGAGATCGTGGGTGTGCGCGAGGTGGTCGGCGAAGAGGGCCTGGGCAAGGTCTTCGACGTGCTCCGTGCACCGCACACCGAGGAGCCGACCAACTGGTCGCGGCGTTACAAGGCGAATCTGGAGAAGCTGGCCTCCGGCAACCCGCTGAAGGTGGCCGAGGTCGTCCGCGACCTGTGGCGCCGGGAGCGGGAGCGGGGCCTGTCGGCGGGCGAGAAGCGCATGCTCGCCAAGGCCCGTGACATCCTCGTGGGCGAGGTCGCGCTGGCCGAGAAGAGCACCAAGGACGAGGCTGAGACTCTGCTCGACAAGGTGCTGACCGAGGCCTGATCCACACCTCTGCCTCTACCCGTCCCGCAGCGAACGAATCCGAGGACCGCGACGTGACCGCGCAGCTCAATCCGCGCGGTGACGTCGCGGTCCTCGTTCCTGCGGCCGGTGCCGGGGTACGCCTCGGTCCCGGTGCCCCGAAGGCGCTCCGGCTGCTCGCCGGCGAACCACTGCTGGTGCACGCCGTACGCCGGATCGCCGCCGCGCCCTCGGTCCACACGATCGTGGTGGCCGCGCCGGCCGCCGACGTCGAGTCGGTGCGGGCGATGCTCGGCGCGGTGGCGCCGGTGACCGTGGTGCCGGGAGGCGCCGAGCGCCAGGCGTCCGTGGCGGCCGCGCTCGCCGCCGTCCCCACCGGGCCGGGGATCGTCCTGGTGCACGACGCGGCCCGCGCGCTGACCCCGCCCGACCTGGTCGAGTCGGTGGCCGCGGCGGTCCGCGAGGGGCACGACGCGGTGATCCCGGTGCTGCCGGTGGTCGACACGATCAAGGAGGTCGACGCCGCCGAACGGGTGCTCGGCACGGTCGACCGGTCCGCGTTGCGGGCGGTGCAGACGCCCCAGGGCTTCCGCCGGTCGGTGCTGACCGCCGCGCACGAGGCGGCCGGCGATTCGCTCACCGACGACGCCGGTCTGGTGGAGAAGCAGGGCGTCGCGGTGGTCTGCGTACCCGGTTCCGAACTGGCCCTGAAGATCACCCGCCCCTTCGACCTGGCCCTGGCCGAACACCTGCTGACCACAGGCGCCTGACCCGCGCCGCCCCCGGCGCGTGGCTTCGAGATCTTGGTACGAATCGGCCCCTATGGGGGCCCTTTCGTGCCAAGATCTACCCGGATCCTGGGATCTGGAACGTGGATCCCATTTCGGTCGATGGTTGATCGGCGCGCTGGGGCGTACGAGAACCAGTGCTGACCACAGTCCGGGCCGCAGCCAAGGCGCGGCGCGTACCCTCTGGTCATGATCGTTCCTCGGGTGGCCGTCGGCACCGACGTGCACGCGTTCGAGGCCGGGCGGCCCTGCTGGGTGGCGGGCCTGCACTGGCCGGACCAGGACGGCCTGGCCGGTCACTCGGACGCCGACGTGGCGGCGCACGCCGCCTGCAACGCGTTGCTCTCCGCGGCCGGCCTCGGCGACCTGGGCGCGAACTTCGGGGTGGACCAGCCGGAGTGGGCCGGCGCGTCCGGGGTGGCGTTGCTGGCCGAGAGCGCCCGCCGGGTGCGTGCCGCGGGCTTCCGGATCGGCAACGTCTCGGTCCAGGTGATCGGCAACCGGCCCAAGATCGGCCCGCGCCGGGACGAGGCGCAGCGGGTTCTCTCCGAGGCGGTCGGCGCGCCGGTGACGGTGTCCGCGGCGACCACGGACGGCCTCGGCTTCACCGGCCGCGGTGAGGGCCTGACCGGCATCGCGGTGGCCCTGGTCTACGAGGCTCCGGCGGACTGACCCGCTCCGCGCGGCGGGGTGACGGCGGTTACGCTCGCCGGGATGCCGAGTGACGCCGCCCCCGACCAGTCCGCCGCCGACGGCTACCTGCAGCGTGCCCACCTCCTCGCCGAGCTGGGCCGCTACGACGAGGGGATCGACGAGCTCACCGCCCTGATCGCGGCGCAACCCGCGCATCTGGAGGCGCTGACCATGCTCGCCCGGATGCAGCTCGCCGCCGCCCGTCCCGCGGAGGCGCTCGCCGCGTCCGAGGCGGCGTCGGCGACCGCACCGGGCACCGTGCCGGCGCTGGTGGTACGCGGTCTCGCGCTGCTCGACCTGGAGCGCTGGAAGGCCGCCGCGGCCACCGCGGACGAGATCCTCGCGCTCGGGCCGACCGACGCGTACGCGCAGCGCGGCGCCGCCGCGATCCTGTCCGCCTCGCGGAACGGGCAGGCGGCGCTCGACGCGGCCTGGCGGGGTGTCGAACTGGCGCCGGACGAGCCGGAGGCGCACCTGGTGCTCGGTTTGGTCGCGGTGCGCCTCGAACTGTTCGACCTGGCCGAGCGGGCCTACCGGGAGGCGTTGCGGTTGGACCCGGAACTGGCCGGGGCGCGGCAGGACACCGGCGTGGCCCGGCTGGAGCGGCGCCGCTACGCCGAGACGCTGGAGGACCTGACCGAGGTGGTCGACCTGACCCCGGCGCGGGTCGATCCGGCCCGCACCGCGGACGCCGGGCTGCGCCGGCTGGTGCTGTCCGCCGCCGGCTGGTCGTTGGGCGCCGCCGTGCTGGTGGCGGTGCTGGCCCCGGCCGCCCCGGGCGCGTCCCGCCTGCTCGCCGTGCTGGCCGCGGTCGGTGCCGGGTTGCTGTTCTGGCGGCCCGCGTCCCGGCTGCCCGGGCTGCGCGACGCGATGGCGCGCGGCCTGGCCCCGGCGATCTACGCGGCGGCCGCCGCACCGCTGCTGCTGGGGGTCTACGCGCTGGTCGGCGGCCCGTGGCCGCTGGTGGGGGCGGTCACCGCCACCGTCGTCGCGGGTTTCACGGTGCTCGCCCGCCGCTGAGCCGGGCCGCTATTCCCGTCCCCGGGGTGAGGAAGCGAACGTGTCGACCGGGGTGGCCCGGGGGTAGGAAACCCGGAGCGACAGGCTGTGTCGCGGGCCGGGCGTGTCCCGGCGCGGAAGGAAACCACCGGCTGCAGGAAGCGGGAATCCGTGTTCACCGTCAATGCCTACGCGGCGACGTCCGCGACCGAACCGCTCGCCCCGACCACCATCGAGCGGCGGGACCTCGGACCGGACGACGTCGCGATCGACATCAAGTTCTCCGGCATCTGCCACTCCGACATCCACACCGCGCGCAGCGAGTGGGGCCCGACCACCTATCCGATCGTGGTCGGTCACGAGATCGCCGGCGTGGTCCGGGAGGTCGGCTCCGCGGTGACGAAGTTCGCCGTCGGTGACCGGGTCGGCGTCGGCTGCATGGTCGACTCCTGCCGGGAGTGCGACAACTGCCGCAAGGGCCTGGAGCAGTACTGCCTCAAGGGCAACATCGGCACGTACGGCGGGGTGGGCCGGGACGGCGAGCCGACCCAGGGCGGCTACGCGCAGGCCATCGTGGTCACCGAGGACTTCGTGCTGCGCATCCCGGACGGCATCGAGCTGGACGCGGCCGCGCCGCTGCTCTGCGCCGGCATCACCACCTACTCGCCGCTGCGGCACTGGAACGCCGGGCCGGGCCGCCGGGTGGCCGTGATCGGCCTGGGCGGTCTGGGCCACATGGCCGTCAAGCTGGCCCACGCCATGGGCGCCGAGGTGACCGTGCTGTCCCAGTCGCTGAAGAAGCGGGAGGACGGGCTGCGGCTCGGCGCCGACCACTACCACGCCACCTCGGACGAGGCGACGTTCACCGACCTGGCCGGCTCGTTCGACCTGATCGTCAACACGGTCAGCGCGGCCATCGACCTGGACGCGTACCTGGGCCTGCTGGCCGTGGACGGGACGCTGGTCAACGTGGGCGCGCCGGAGGACCCGCTGTCGGTGCGCGCGTTCTCGCTGATCCCGGCCCGGCGGTCGTTCGCCGGCTCGATGATCGGCGGCATCGCCGAGACCCAGGAGATGCTCGACTTCTGCGCCGAGCACGGGTTGGGCGCCGAGATCGAGGTCATCCCGGCCGAGAAGATCAACGAGGCGTACGAGCGGGTGCTCGCGTCCGACGTGCGCTACCGCTTCGTCATCGACGCCTCGACGTTCTGACGACTCCGTGCGAGGGGGCCGCGTCCGTGCCGGGCGCGGCCCCTTCGGCGTACGTCAGGGCTTGCGCGCCCAGGTCCAGGCGTAGCCGTCGTCCTCGCAGGCGGTCGCCGCGTCGCAGAGGTCCAGCGGGCGGAACGTGTCCACCATGACCGCCAGCTCGTCGAAGAAGTCCGCCCCGATCGACCGCTCGGCGGCGCCCGGCTGGGGGCCGTGGGTGAAGCCGGACGGGTGCAGCGAGATCGAGCCCTGCTCGATCCCGGAGCCGCGCCGGGCCTCGTAGTTGCCGCCGGTGTAGAAGAGCATCTCGTCGGAGTCGACGTTGTGGTGGTTGTACGGCACCGGGATGGCGGCCGGGTGGTAGTCCACCTTGCGCGGCACGAACGAGCAGATCACGAAGTTCGGGCCCTGGAACGTCTGGTGCACCGGCGGCGGCTGGTGGATCCGCCCGGTGATCGGCTCGAAGTCGTGGATGGAGAACGCCCACGGGTACATGTGCCCGTCCCAGCCGACCACGTCGAACGGGTGGTTGGCGTAGACGTACCTCGTCCACCCACGACGGTGCTTGACCAGCACCTCCACCTCCTCGCCGTCGACCAGCAGCGGGGTGTCCGGTCCCCGGACGTCACGCTCGCAGTAGGGCGAGTGCTCCAGGAACTGCCCGCGTACGGAGAGGTAGCGCTTGGGCGGGCCGATGTGGCCGGACGCCTCCACCGCGAGCAGCCGGGTCGGCTCGTCGCCGGTGGGCACCAGGCGGTGGATGGTCGAGGTGGGGATGACGACGTAGTCGCCGGCCACCGCGTCGAGCACGCCGAACGGCGACTCCACCCGCAGCGAGCCGGACTCCAGGTAGAGGCAGTGGTCGCCGGTGGCGTCGCGGAACAGCGGTGAGGGCCGGTCGGCCAGCACGTACGCGATCCGGACGTCGTCGTTGGCGAGCAGGTACTGCCGGCCGAGCACCGGGTCCGCGCCGGCGCCGTCGAGTTTGTGCGTGCGCAGGTGGCGCGGTTTGAGCGGCAGGTTCGGCACCCGGGTGACGGCGGGCGGGGCGAACTCCTCGGCGGCGAGGATCGCGGTCGGCGCGTGCCGGTGGTAGAGCAGCGAGGAGTCGGAGGAGAAGCCCTCCTGGCCGACCAGCTCCTCCGCGTAGAGCGTGCCGTCGGGCTGCCGGAACTGGGTGTGGCGCTTGCGGGGCACCTCGCCGACGCTGCGGTAGTACGGCATCTCGCCTCCCGTTATGTCCCGTTCTCCGGCCGGTGGCGTCCGATAATCGGACGCGGTTGTCCGTTCCTCGTAGCGTCCCGTACATTCTTGTCTCGTGTCAACGCAGGTGCCCCGCCTCCTCGCCGGCCTGGTCGACGACGCCGCGGTCTTCCCGCCCGGCAACGCCGCGCTGCCCGACGCGGTCACCGCGCACCGCCGGCACCGCGCGGCCTGGTACGCCGACCTGGTCGGCCCGCTGCTGCTGCCCGCCTCCGACCTCCAGGCCGGTGCGTTGACCGGCCTGGTCGACCCGGCCGAGGGCCTCGTCATCGGCCTGATCGGCGACACCGGCCTCGACGGGCTGCCCGCCGCGCTGTCGGCCCTGGCGCCGGACGGCGTGACCGCCCGGCAGGTCGAGGCGCCGGTGGCCAAGCGCGGCGAGGACCCCGCCCCCGGTGTGGCCGAGCTGGTCGCGCTCGCCGGCCGGCTCGACGGCGCCTCCGTGTACGCGGAGATCCCGCTGACGCTCGGCCTGATGGACGCGCTGGACGCGCTCGCCCGGGCCCGGGCCGGCGGGCTCCCGGTGGCGGCCAAGTTCCGCACCGGCGGGCTGGCCGCCGAGTTGTTCCCGACGCCGGTCGAGCTGGCCGCGGTGATCTGCGCCTGCCGCGACCGCGAGCTGCCGTTCAAGCTCACCGCCGGGCTGCACCACGCGATCCGGCACCGTGACCCGGAGACCGGCTTCACCCACCACGGCTTCGTCAACGTGCTGGCCGCCACGCTGGCCGCGGTCGAGGGCGCCCAGGTGGACGCCGTCGCCGAGCTGTTGGCCGCGACCGACCCGCTGCGCGTGGTCGAGTCGGCCCGGGCCCGCCGCGAGTCCGCGCGACCGCTCTGGGTCGGCTACGGCTCGTGCAGCATCTCCGAACCATTGACCGATCTGATCCGGCTGGGGCTGGTGAACGGGGGATACGAGGCATGAGCGAACGCACCGAGCGGAGCGAGGGCCGTGAGGCCATGCCCGGCCAGCACGACGTGAGTTGGGTTTCGGGTGCGGCGGGCTCGCCGTACGGGGTGACCAACCTGCCGTACGGGGTGTTCCGGCACGGCGACCGCGAGCCGCGGATCGGCGTCCGCATCGGCGACTTCGTGCTCGACCTGGCCGGCGCGGAGACGGTCGGGCTGGTGCTGGCCGGCGGGGCGCTCGGCCGACCCACGCTGAACGCCTTCCTGGCGCTCGGCCGCCCGCAGTGGACCGCCGTCCGGCAGCGGGTCGTCGAGCTGCTCACCGACCCGGCGCACCGCCCGGCGGTGGAGCCGCTGCTGGTGCCGCTGCGCGAGGTCGAGCTGCTGCTGCCGTTCGAGGTCGCGGACTACGTCGACTTCTACTCCTCGGAGCACCACGCCGGGAACGTCGGGCAGATCTTCCGGCCCGGCCAGCCGCCGCTGCTGCCGAACTGGAAGCACGTGCCGATCGGCTACCACGGCCGAGCCGGCACGGTGGTCGTCTCCGGCACCCCGGTGGTCCGCCCCTCCGGGCAGCGGGCCAGCGCGCAGGGCCCCACCACGGGCGCGTCCGTACGTCTGGACATCGAGGCCGAGGTGGGTTTCGTGGTCGGCGTGCCGAGCCGGCTCGGCGAGCGGGTGCCGACGGCCGACTTCGCCGACCACGTGTTCGGCGTGGTGCTGGTCAACGACTGGTCCGCACGGGACATCCAGGCCTGGGAGTACCAGCCGCTCGGCCCGTTCCTGGGCAAGTCGTTCGCCACCTCGGTCTCCGGCTGGGTCACCCCGCTGGAGGCGCTCGCCGACGCGTTCGTGCCCGCGCCCGACCAGGACCCGCCGGTGCAGGACTACCTGCGGGACACCCCGCACCTCGGGCTGGACCTGACCCTGTCGGTGGAGTGGAACGGCGAGCGGGTAGCCGAGCCGCCGTTCGCCACCATGTACTGGACCCCGGCCCAGCAGCTCGCCCACCTCACCGTGAACGGTGCCTCGCTGCGCACCGGCGACCTCTACGCCTCCGGAACCGTCTCCGGCCCCGAGCGCGCCCAGGTCGGCTCGTTCCTGGAGCTGACCTGGGGCGGGTCCGAGCCGGTCAAGCTCGCCGACGGCAGCGAGCGGACGTTCCTGGAGGACGGCGACACGGTGACGATCACCGCCACCGCGCCCGGCCGGGACGGCACCACCATCGCCCTGGGCGAGGTCACCGGGACGGTCCTGCCCGCCCGCTGAACCACCTGTCGGCCGGACGGCCTCGATCGCACATCGGGTGCGATCGAGGCCGTTTCCTTCCGCGTTGATCGACTCGGATCGCGTACGCCCCGGGCGGCCACTCCGGGGCGCGCCCGAGTCGGAAGAAGCCGAACAGGAAGGACCGAGCATGACCGAGCTGACCGGAGCCGTCTGGCGCACCAGCAGCCGCTCCAACGATCAGGGCCTCTGTGTCGAGGTGGCGACCAACGTGGTCACCGCGCACGGCGTGGTGGGCGTACGCGACTCGAAGGACCCGGACGGTCCGGCGCTCGCGGTCAGCCCGCCGGGCTGGACGGCGTTCGTCACCGCGCTGCGGGGCGGAACGCTCCGCGGCTGACCGCTCGTCGGATGCCCCGGTGCCCCGCTCGGGGCACCGGTGGTGGAAATGTCACCGCAAGGCTCCCGGTTTCCGGTGACGGCCCGTACCGTGGACGACACGGGAGGTGCCATGTCGACGGTGACGGTTTCCGCATTCATCGAAGCGCAGGACGACGACCTGTGGCGCCTGCTCACCGACCTCCCGGCCCGCGCCGACTGGCTCTCGGCGGTGGGCGCGGTCGAGGTCCTCGGCGCCGGCGGCTTCGCGCCCGGCACGGTCTGGCGGGAGACCCGCCTGCGGCCCGACGGCGGCACCGAGCCGGAGGAGTACGAGGTGGTCGAGGCGGTGGCGCCGGCCCGTCTGGTGCTCGACTCGCGCGGCGCGGGCGTCGACTACCGGATCACCTGGACGCTGCGCACGGTCGAGCGGCGGCGGCGCGGGTGCACCGAGGTCACCGTCGAGCAGGAGGCGGTGCCGACCCGGCCGTACGGGCGGGTGCTGGCCCTGATCCTCGGCGGCCTGGCCGCCCGCGCGGTGGAGGGCGCGCTCCGGCGTGACCTGGCCGACCTGGCGCTGGCCGCCGGCCCCGCCCGTTCCGCCGAAGCGGCCTGAGCCGACCCGACCGCTCCCCGCACCCCGGCCCGGACCCGGCCGGTAGGGTGCCGGGGCGGAGGTGGCGGATGGCGAAGGCCGCGAGGCGGCGGATCCTGACGACGCTGCTGGCGGTGCTGGCCGTCGCGGCGTCGGTCGCCGTGGTCGTCCGGGTGTTGGCGCCCGCCGAGGTCGAGACCGTCGCCCGGGACCCGTACCCGGCCGCGCCCGCGCCGACCGCCGGGGTGATCGCGCGGCTGCCGGTGGCGCCGCTGGTCGTGGACGGCCGGCTCCGGGTCTACGCCGGCACCCGCCAGGTGTACGCGGACCAGCCGGTCACCGGGCGGCACCGGGTCACCCCGTTCTGGTCCTACCGCCGCTGGCCGGCGACGCTCGTCGGGGTGCTCGCCGAGGGCACCACGGTGGTCAGCCGCTGGTCCGACGGGACGCTGGTGGCACTGGACGCGCGGACCGGCCGGGTGGCCTGGCGCGCGGACGGCCCGGAGCCGGGTTCGGTGCCGGCGCCGCGCCGCACCTACGCCGGCACGGTCTGGGACCCGGCCGGCCTGCACGTGGCCCGGACGGCGGCCGGCCGGACCGTGCTGCTCGCCGCCGGTCCGGGTGCGCTCGGCGGGTACGACCTCGGCGACGGTCGCCGGCTCTGGCGCGTCGACGTCGGGCGCGGCTGCCGGACCGACGTGGGCACGACGGCCAGCGGCGAGCTGGTCGGGGTGGACCGCTGCGCCGGGCCGGCCGCGGTCGAGCTGCGGGACGCGGCGACCGGCGCGGTACGGACCCGTTGGCGGCCGCCGGACGCGCCGGACCAGCTGGTGGTCAGCCCGGTGGGTTGCCGCGACGGGCACTCCGGCTGCCGGGGACTGCGGACCGCCGGGCCGGGCGGCGAGAACAGCCGGGGCTGGCTGGTGGCGGACCCGGGTGAGCCGACCGCCGCGCCGGGCCTGGACGGTGCGGACACGGCGCTGGACGGCGAGCGGGTGGTGGACACGTCCGGCCCGGTGGTGGTCGGGCGGTCGCCCCGCACCGGCGCGGAGCTGTGGCGTCGGGCGGACATCCACCCGGCCCGGGTGCTGGCGGTCGAGCCGGGGCGGGTGCACCTGCTGACCGACCGGCGGGAGCTGGTCACCGTGGATCCGATCACCGGCGCGACGCGGTCGACGTCCGTGCTGGACCTCGGGCGGGACGGGATCGCCTGGCGACCGGGCCGGGCGTACGCGGTGGACGGTTACGTCGCGGTGGAGCGGCTGCGGGAGCGGGCCCGCCCGGAGGACGACGACCAGGGGTACTTCCTGATGGCGGAGCCGGTGCTGCTCGCCGCCACGTGACCGGATCTGCCAACAAAACGGACAAAAGCCACTACAGTGCTCTCATCCGATGGTCGTCGGACGAGACGTCCGAGGCCGGTCCGTAGGGGGTTGACGGACCGGCCCCGGACGCGCTCCGGTCAGGCCAGCGCGGCCTCGGCGGCGGCCAGGAACGCGTCGTTCTCGGCCGGGGTGCCGATGGTGACCCGCACCCCGTCGCCCGGGAACGGCCGGACGATCACGCCGCGCGCCTCGCACGCCTTGCCGAACGCCACCGCGCGCTCGCCCAGCGGCAACCAGACGAAGTTGGCCTGGCTCTCCGGCACGTCCGGCACGAACTTGCGCAGCGCCTCGGTGACCCGGTCCCGCTCGGCCACCACCAGCGCGCAGCGCCGCTCGACCTCGTCGGCCTGCGCCAGCGCGGCCAGCGCGCCGGCCTGGGCGGCCATGCTGGTGGAGAACGGCGTCACCACCTTGCGCACGGCGGCGGCCACGGCCGGCGCGGCCACCAGCCAGCCGATCCGCAGCCCGGCCAGACCCCACGCCTTGGACAGCGTGCGCAGCACCGCCACGTTCGGCCGGTCCAGGTAGCTCAGGCCGTCCGGCACCTCCGGATCGGTGACGAACTCCCGGTACGCCTCGTCGATCACCACCAGCACGTCGTCCGGCACCGCGTCGAGGAAGCGGTCCAACTCGGCCCGGCGCACCGCCGTACCGGTGGGGTTGTTCGGGTTGCAGACCAGGACCATCCGGGTCCGGTCGGTCACCGCCGCCGCCATCGCGTCCAGGTCGTGCCCGTGGCCGGCGTCGTTCGGCACCCGCACGCTGGTCGCGCCGCTGGTCGCCGCGATGATCGGGTACGCCTCGAACGAGCGCCACGAGTAGAGCAGCTCGTCACCGGGCAGGCAGGTCGCCCGCACCAGGTGCTCGGCCAGCGCCACCGACCCGCAGCCGGTGGCGATCCGGTCGGCGTCCACGCCGTACCGCTCGGCCAGCGCCTGGCGCAGCGCCACCACGCCCATGTCCGGGTAGCGGTGCGAACCGGCGACCGCCTCGGCGACCGCCTCCACCACGCCGGGCAGCGGGCCGTACGGGACCTCGTTGCTGGCCAGCTTGATCGCCTCGGGCAGGCCCAGCTCCCGGGCCAGGTCGGCCGGGCTGCGGCCGGGCACGTAGTTGGGCAGCGCGTCCAGGTCGGCGCGGGTGAGCCGCAGCGGAGGCTGGTGACGTCCGGTGTCGGTCATGGGGTGTCTCCCGGGGGGTCGGCGCGGTCGCGCGGGGCGGTACGGGGGTCGGTCCGGTCACGGGGGAGCTGGACCACCACGGTCTGCGCCCGCTTGTCGTGCAGAGCCTGACGCAGCGGCTGGTCGAACAGCGGCGAGACCGCGTCGACGAACTGGAGCAGCAGGCCCAGCCCGCAGCAGTACCAGAGCAGCGTGGGCAGGCCCATCGTGCTCCAGCGCCGGGTGGCCCGGCCGAAGCCGAGCGGCTGGTCCGCCTCGATCGGCACCGCGCGTACGCCCATCAGCCGCTTGCCGAAGGTCTGCCCGCGCGCCGCCATCGACGGC
The DNA here is from genome assembly GCF_900089585.1 of Micromonospora sediminicola. Lineage (NCBI taxonomy): Bacteria > Bacillati > Actinomycetota > Actinomycetes > Micromonosporales > Micromonosporaceae > Micromonospora > Micromonospora sediminicola. The sequence goes on from NZ_FLRH01000003.1 coordinate 799,088, forward strand.
ACCTCGTACGCGTACCAGAGCGCGGTGGCGATCAGCAGGATGGCGATCTGCAACCCGCCGGCCTGCTCGTCGATCTGCGGCAGCCCCTCGGTGGAGGTGTCCCCGTTCAGGGCCCGGCGCATCGACTCGCGCAGGTAGGGCGAGACCGCCTCGAAGTAGCGCCAGACGAACCAGCCGTTGACCACGGCGTTGAGCAGGAACACCACGCCGAGGTCGATCAGGCGGGCGACCAGTCGCGAGCCGTACGAGGCGAGCGGCAACCCGTGCGGACGCGGCGCCGGCGGACGGCCCGGCCAGTGCGGGTACGGCCAGCCCGGCGGCGGCCCCTGCGGCCCCGGCCCGGCCTGTCCGGGCTGCCCCGGCCACGGCCCGTTCGGGCCCGGCTGCCCGGGACCGGCGGTCGGCGGGAGCGGATACGGCCCGGCCGGCGGCTGGCCCGCGCCCGGCCCGGAGACCGGCGGGACGGCCGCGCCACCGGTCGCGCCCGAGGTCGGCCGGGCGGCGGTGGGGTCGGCGCCCGCCGCCACCGGGGTCGGCTCGGGCTCGGCGGGCGGGGGGCCGTCGGGCGGGGTGACGTCGACCGGGATCGGCGCGCCGATCCAGCCCTCACCGTCCCACCACCGGCGGGTCTCCGGATCGGCCGGGTCGACGTGCCAGCCAGGTTCCACACTCACGGCTGTGCCTCGCGGTCTGCGCTCACGGTGCAACCTTAACGACGACCGTGCCGGCCGCCTTGTCGTGCAGGCACTGCTGCCAGGGCTTGTCCCAGAGCTGCCAGAAGCCGTCCAGGTAGTTGAGGAACGGCACGAACGAGCCGGCGACGAACTCGACCAGGTACCGCTTGCCCAGGGCGCCCCGGGTCAGCGGGGCGTCCGGCTGGAGCGGCACGATCCGCAGTTTCATCACCTTCTTGCCGAGCGTCTGGCCGGTCCGGCGGGCGTACTCGACGTGGTAGAGCCAGTAGAAGACCAGCAGGAGCAGGAACAGCCCCAGCTCGGCCAGGAGCAGCGGCAGGAAGATGTCGCTGAAGATCACCGACGGGTCGGGTTCGGCCACGGTGCCGTCCGGTCCGGCCGCCGGCATCCGGTCGATCATCCGGACGACGAGCCAGACGAAGACCGGCGCGAAGAGCACCATCAGCACCGCCGACGCGAGAGCCGTGTCGATCAGCCAGGCCACCAGCCGTTCCCCGAAGCCGGCCAGCGGTTGACCGTTCGGGGCGACGGCCGGCGGCACGAACCCGGCGTGCGGCGCGTACCCCGGGGGTGGGGGCGGATAGCCGGGCAGGTGGGCGTACGTCGGCGGGGTGTGCTGCGCGGGCACCGCGGGGCCGGTGGGCGGCGCGAAGCCGCCGCCCGCGGGCGGCGGCCCGGCGGGCGGCGGCGTGCTGCTCGGGGGAGGCTCGATCACGCCGACAGTGTTACAGGTTGCCGCGCTTCTCCTGCTCCCGCTCGATCGCCTCGAACAGGGCCTTGAAGTTGCCCTTGCCGAAGCCGAGGGAGCCGTGCCGCTCGATCAGCTCGAAGAAGACGGTGGGGCGGTCCTGCACCGGCTTGGTGAAGATCTGGAGCAGGTAGCCGTCCTCGTCCCGGTCCACCAGGATCTTGCGGGACTGGAGTTCCTCGATCGGCACCCGGACGTTGCCGATGCGCGCGCGCAGCTCCGGGTCCTCGTAGTAGGAGTCCGGGGTGTCCAGGAACTCGACGCCCGCCGCCCGCATGGCGTCCACGCTGGCCAGGATGTCGTTGGTGGCCACGGCGACGTGCTGGGCGCCCGGGCCCTGGTAGAACTCCAGGTACTCGTCGATCTGCGACTTCTTGCGGGCCACGGCCGGCTCGTTGAGCGGGAACTTCACCTTGCGGGTGCCGCTCGCCACCACCTTGCTCATCAGCGCCGAGTAGTCGGTGGCGATGTCGTCGCCGACGAACTCGGCCATGTTGGTGAAGCCCATGACGCGCTTGTAGAACTCGACCCACTCGTCCATCCGGCCCAGCTCCACGTTGCCGACCACGTGGTCGACGGCCTGGAAGAAGCGCTTCGGCTGGAGGCCGGCGTCGATCATCGGCTGCCGGTCCACGATCGGGCCGCGGGCGACGAAGCCGGGCAGGAACACCCCGGTGTAGCGGGACCGGTCGACCAGCGTGTGCCGGGTGTCCCCGTACGCGCCGATGGACGCCATCCGGACGGTGCCGTGCTCGTCGCTGACGTCGTGCGGCTCGACCAGACCGGTCGCGCCCTGCGCGGTGGCGTGCGCGTACGCGGCGTCCACGTCCGGCACCTCCAGCGCGATGTCGGAGATGCCGTCGCTGTGCCTGGCCACGTGCGCCTCGCCGTCGGCGCCCGGGCGGACCACGCCGGTCAGCACGAACCGGGCCGAGCCGCTGGTCAGCACGTACTGGGCGTGGTCCCGGTAGCCCTGCTCCGGGCCGCGGTAGGCGACACAGGTCATGCCGTAGGCGGTGGAGTAGTAGTGCGCCGCCTGCTTGGCGTTGCCGACCAGGAAGTGCAGGTGGTCGAGGCCCTTGACCGGGAACGGATCCCGGCTGATGTCGTGGTCGACGGCGCCGACGAGAACGTCGGCGTCGACGTCCTCGGTCGACTGGGGTCGGTCGATCGCCTGGGTCATGGTGGCCTCCCTCGCGTACCGGCCGGCCTCGTGGGCCGCCGTGGATGTGCTCTTCCGGCGAGGATCTACGGCCGACCGTAAGGTGGGCAATAGTTGGCGATATTCCTGGTCAGGTTGCGCATTCGGTACGGTTGGTCGCCATGAACACTGGTCAGGATGTACAGCTCGACGAGCTGGACGCCCGCTTGATCGAACTGCTCGCCGAGGAGCCCCGGATCGGGGTGCTGGAGTGCTCGCGCCGGCTCGGCGTGGCCCGGGGCACGGTCCAGGCGCGGCTCGACAAGCTCGTCGGTCGCGGGGTGGTGGGCGGGTTCGGGCCGGACATCTCGCCGGCCGCGATCGGCTTCGGGGTGACCAGCTTCGTCACCCTGGAGATCAGCCAGCGGCACGGCCACGACCAGGTCACCGCGCACCTGGCCGCCATCCCGGAGGTGCTGGAGGCGCACACCATCACCGGCTCCAGCGACCTGCTCTGCCGGATCGTGGCCCGGTCGAACACCGACCTCCAGCGGGTCATCGACCAGATCGTCGCCTCGGAGGGGATCCGGCGCGCCTCCACCATCATCGCGCTGGCCGAGCAGATCCCCTACCGCACGCTCCCCCTCGTCCGCTCCGCCGCCCGGGGGGAAGGAAGGGCCCCCTCTTAACGCATCCGGTAGAGGAAGGGCCCCCTCTTAACATCCGAACCCGGGCAAGAAGCGGCGCGACACGCCCCGCGGGCGGCCCGGGGGAGCGGTGATCGTCGCTACCGTGTGCGGTGTGAAGGGCCTAGGCGTACGCGGCTGGTTGCTGCTCGGGCTCGTCACCGTGGTCGTGCTCGCCGCCACCGGGGTCTGGAACCCGTTCCCCGGCCTCTGGGACTGGGTCGACCGGAGCAAGCCGATCTCCGAGCCGGACGTGGTCTGGCAGCAGCGCGTCGGCGGCACCCCGCGCAGCGTCACCATCGCCGGCGACACCGTGATCGTGGAGCAGCGCACCCGGATCGAGGCGCGCACGCTCGCCGACGGCAGCCAGCTCTGGGAACGCAAGGCCGACTGGTCGGCGGTGGCGGGCAGCGGCCGGGAGTCCGTCGTCGCGGTGGGCAAGCTGCTGGACAAGGGGTACGAGGTGCTCGACCCGGTGACCGGCGTGACCCGCCGCCGGGACGAGCGGGCCATCGCCGTCTGGACCTACCGGAACCTGCTGCTGGACGCGTACTGCGTGCAGGCCACCGACTGCACGCTGCGGGCCTGGGAGCCGCGCGGGACGACTCCGCTGTGGAGCGCGTTCCTGCCCGGCGTGCACAGCGGCGTGCTCGCCGACAACCCCGAACTGCTCGGCACCCGGCGACTGGGCGCGACCCGGATCGACGGCGGGGTGGCCGGGCCGGAGTCGGTCCCGCCGCTGCTGGGCTTTCCGGTCGACGGTCGGGTGCACGTGGTCGACACCGCCACTGGCCGGGTGCTGCAGAACGTCCAGCCCGGGCGGGAGGAGCGCCTGGCGGTGGTCGGCGGGCGGCTGCTCCGGATCGCGGCGACCTCCCGGGACGGGAGCTGCTACTTCGTCGTCACCGCCGTCGACCCGGCCACCGGGCAGCAGGTGTGGCGGCGGGCCGGGATCAACCTGCGCACCGCCGACTACGCCGGCTGCGTGCAGCGGGAGGATCCGCAGGGCGCCCGCAACGTGCTCATCGGCGTCGCCCCGGACGGGCGGGAGGCGGTCCTCGACGGCTACGACGGCCGGCTGCTCCTCCTCGGCGCGGAGGGCGAGAAGCTGCTCGCGGTCGACGACCGGTACGCGGTGGTGCGCAGCGCCGACAAGGACTCGCTGCTCGGCCGGGAACTGTCCGCCGACCGGACCCGGTGGACCCGGCCGGCCGGCGGCAAGAGCGGCGCGGCGCTCACCCCGTATGCGGCAGTGATCAGCGAGGAGAAGCCGTCCCGGCTGGTCGCGGTCGAGCCGCGTGGGGGTCGGGTGCTGGTCGAGCTGCGTACGTCGGCGAACGCGTTGGCGGTCGGCCCGAACGGCATGATCATCGGCGAGGGACGGGAGATCGGGTACGTGCGCTGGGGCGCCGGGGCCGCCGGAGCGCCGCCGCCGAACGAGGACGCCGTGCCCGCGCCCGACCCGGGTGACACCTGGCGTCCGCCGACTGACCAGGGCAGCTGCGGTCCGAAGCGGGAACTCTGCGCCGACGGCAAGTGACGCCGGGTGAGAGCGCCGTCCCACGACCGACCTGCGGGTGTCACCGATCGACGGCTCTGCCCTAGGCTTTTCGGTCATGAGCAGTGCCGCCGCCTTCTCGTACGCACCCCTGCTGCCGACCGGTCCCGACCAGACGGAGTATCGCCTGGTCACCGACGAGGGCGTGGACGTCGTCAACGGCCCGGGTGGCCGCCGGTTCCTCACCGTGGAGCCGGCCGCGCTGACCGCGCTGACCGCCGAGGCGATGCACGACATCGCCCACTTCCTGCGCCCGGCGCACCTGGCCCAGCTCCGGTCGATCATCGACGACCCGGCGGCCTCGCCGAACGACCGGTTCGTCGCGCTGGACCTGCTGCGCAACGCCAACATCGCCGCCGGCGGCGTGCTGCCGATGTGCCAGGACACCGGCACCGCGATCGTGATGGGCAAGCGTGGCCGGCACGTGCTCACCGACGGCGCCGACGCGGAGGCGATCTCGCGCGGCGTCTACCAGGCCTACACCCGGCTCAACCTGCGCTACTCCCAGCTCGCGCCGCTGACCATGTGGGACGAGCGGAACACCGGCAGCAACCTGCCCGCCCAGGTGGAGCTCTACGCCGAGGACCCGGACGGCCACCCGGACGCCTACAAGTTCCTGTTCATGGCCAAGGGCGGGGGTTCGGCCAACAAGTCCTACCTCTACCAGGAGACGAAGGCGCTGCTGAACCCGACGCGGATGATGCAGTTCCTGGAGGAGAAGCTGCGGCTGATCGGCACCGCCGCCTGCCCGCCCTACCACCTGGCGATCGTCATCGGCGGCACCTCCGCCGAGTACGCCTTGAAGACCGCGAAGTACGCCTCCGCGAAATACCTGGACGCGCTGCCGACGCAGGGCTCGATGAGCGCCCACGGCTTCCGTGACCTGGAGTTGGAGGCCGAGGTGCTGGAGCTGACCCGCAACTTCGGGATCGGCGCGCAGTTCGGCGGGCGCTACTTCTGCCACGACGTGCGGGTGGTCCGGCTGCCCCGGCACGGCGCCTCCTGCCCGGTGGCGATCGCGGTCTCCTGCTCGGCCGACCGACAGGCGGTCGCCAAGATCACCCCGTCCGGCGTCTGGCTGGAGCGGCTGGAGACCGACCCGGCGCGGTTCCTCCCCGACGTCACCGACGAGACGCTGGAGACCGAGGAGGTCGTCCGCGTCGACCTGAACCGGCCGATGGACTCCATCCGCGCCGAGCTGTCGAAATACCCGGTGAAGACCCGCCTGTCGCTGACCGGCCCGCTGGTGGTCGCCCGGGACATCGCCCACGCCAAGATCGCCGAGCGGTTGGACGCCGGTGAGCCGATGCCGCAATATCTGCGCGACCACGCGGTCTACTACGCCGGCCCGGCCAAGACGCCCGAGGGCTACGCGTCCGGCTCGTTCGGCCCGACCACGGCCGGCCGGATGGACGCCTACGTGGAGAAGTTCCAGGCCGCCGGCGGTTCGATGGTGATGCTGGCCAAGGGCAACCGGTCCGGCCAGGTCACCCGCTCCTGCGCGGCCCACGGCGGCTTCTACCTCGGCTCGATCGGCGGACCGGCGGCCCGCCTCGCCCAGGACTGCATCAAGCACGTCGAGGTGCTCGAATATCCCGAGCTGGGCATGGAGGCGGTCTGGAAGATCGAGGTGGAGGACTTCCCCGCCTTCATCGTCGTCGACGACAAGGGCAACGACTTCTTCGCCGAGGTCACCAAGCCGGTGCTCACGGTCGGCCGGCGCTGACCCGCTGACGGCGCGAGGGGCGCCCGGGAGTCCTCCCGGGCGCCCCTCCGCGTGTCCGCTGTGCACCGACATCGGTGCGCCCGCCCGGCTGGACGGCCGGACGGGCGCACCGCCCCCGTCGGATGCCGTCACCGACAACCCGGGTCGAGTCTGGTCGTCGTCGCTGTCGATCCGCTATCACATCGCTATCGCCTCGACAGGGCGTTCCGTGACCGTCGGGCTACGCTGCTGGAAGTTGCACTCACGGGGGCGGGTGGTGGCACAGATGCGCTTCGGGATCCTGGGACCCCTGCGGGTCGGCGGTGGTGAAGCCACCGTCACCGCGGGTCGGGACCGGATCGTGCTCGCCATGCTGCTGCTGCGCGCCGGGCGGGTGGTGTCGACCGAGGAACTGGTCGACGCGGTCTGGGAGGAGCGCCCGCCGGCCACCGCGCGGGCTCAACTCCAGATCTGCGTGTCCCGACTGCGGCAGCGGTTCGCCCTGCTCGGGCTGCCCGCCGAGACCATCGTCACCGACCCGGCCGGCTACGGCATCCGGGTCGAGCCGGACGACCTCGACGCCGAGGTCTTCGCCCGCGGGGTGGAGACGGCCCGCGCGGCGGCGGCCGGCGGCCGGATGGCGGACGCGCGGCGGCACTACCGGGCGGCCCTGGCGCTCTGGCGGGGCCCGGCGCTGGCGGGCGTCCCGGCCCGGAGCGTCCGGCGGCGGGCCCAGACGCTCGACGAGCAGCGGCTCGCGGTGCTGGAGGAGTGCGTCGACGTGGAGCTGCGGCTGCGGCGGGCGGCCGACCTGGTCGACGAGCTGGCCGAGAACGTCGAACGCCACCCGTTGCGCGAGCGGCTGCGCGGGCAGCTGATGCTGGCCCTGTCCGCGCTCGGACGCCAGGCGGACGCGCTCGCCGTCTACCGGGAGGGCCGGCGGATCTACGCCGACGAGCTGGGCATCGAACCCGGTGCGGCGTTGCAGGAACTGCACCAGCGGGTGCTCGCCGGCGACCTGGCGCTGGGCGGGTCGGAGACGCGCGCCGCCACGCCGGTGCGGGCGCTGCCCCGGGCCATCAGCGACTTCACCGGCCGGCAGCAGACCGTGGCCCGGCTGGTCAAGGAGATCGACCAGGACGGGGTCCGGGTCCACCTGGTCGACGGCATGGCGGGCAGCGGCAAGACCACGCTCGCCGTCCAGGTGGCGACCGCGCTGGGCGAGCGCTTCCCGGACGCGCAGCTCTTCGTCGACCTGCACGGGCACAGCGAACGCAGCCCGTTGAGCACGGCCGCCGCGGTGGCCACCCTGCTCCGGCAGCTCGGTGTGCCGGCGGAACGCGTACCGGTGGACCTGGCGGACCGGCTGGCCATGTGGCGCTCCGAGCTGGCCGGACGGCGGGCCGTCGTGGTGCTCGACAACGCGGCGGACGCCGCCCAGGTCGCACCCTTGCTGCCCAACGGCCCGGACTGCCTGGTGCTGATCACCAGCCGTCGGCGGCTGATCGGCCTGGACGGCGGTCGGCCGTCCTCGTTGCCGGTGCTCGACGCCGACGAGGCGGTCGAACTGCTCGCCCGGGTGGCCGGCGCGGAGCGGGTCTGGGCGGAGCCCGACGCCGCCGCGGAGGTGGCCCGCCGCTGCGGCCACCTTCCGCTCGCCCTGCGACTGGCCGGCGCCCGGCTCGCGCACCGGCCGCGGTGGCGGGTGGCCGACCTGGCCGAGCGGCTGGCGACCGCGGCGGATCCGCTGGCCGAGCTGACCGCCGGGGAGCGTTCGGTGGCCCGGGCCTTCGCCCTGTCGTACGAGCAGGTGGCGCCGGCCGCGCAGCGCGTCTTCCGCCTGATCGGGCTGCACCCCGGCACCCGGGTGGACAACCGGGTGGCGGCGGCGCTCGCCGACCTGTCGCTGCCGGAGGTGCAGGACGCGCTCGACGACCTGGTCGACGCGCACCTCGTCGAGGAGGTGGAACCGGGCCGCTACGGGCTGCACGACCTGATCCGGGAGTACGGGCGCACGCTCGGCGCGGACCGGGAGACCGCGGCGGAGCGGCGGGCGGCGCTGGAACGGCTCCTCGAATACCACGTTCAGGTCGCTCTCGCCATCGCGCGCGTGATGGAGCTGCCCGGCAACGGTCACCTGATCGACCTGCCCGAGCCGGCCCGGCCGGACCTCGTGGCCGCCGTCGCCCCCCTCGGCCGGCCCTGGTTCGACGAGAACGGGGCCGCCCTGCTCGCCCTGATCCGGCTGGCGGAGGTCGAAGGACTTCCGCGGTACTGCTGGCAGCTCGCCCGCGCCTGCTGGAAGGCGCACTTCGACGGGGGTCACCTCGACGAGCTGGTCGAGGCGCACACCATCGGCCTGCGCGCCGCCCGGGCCCTCCAGGACGACGAGGCCGTGGCGATGACGCTCAACTACCTCGCCTCGGCGCACTTCCGTCGGGCCCGCTTCGCCGAGGCCGTACGGCTCACCGAGGCGTCGGTCGAGGTCTACCGGCGGCTCGGCCGGCGCCACGCGCTCCGCAACTCACTGAACAACCTGGGCACCGCCTACTCCCACAACGGCGACCACCGGCGGGCGATCGAGACGTACGCGGCCGCCACGCAGCTCGCGCGGGAGCTGGACGAGGCCGCGGCGCTGGCGAACGTGCTCAACAACACGGCGCTGTCGTTGCTGTTGTGGGGGCGGTACGACGAGGCGCTGGAGGTGTCCCGCCGGCATCTCGTGCTGGCCCGGGAGACCGGTGACTTCCGGCAGCTCAGTCAGGCCGTGGGGCACGTCGCGATGGCCCGGCACCGGCTGGGTCACCTGGGCCCGGCCCGGCGGCTGCTCCACGTCGCGTTGCGCCTCAAGCGCCGGGCCGCCAACCGCTACGGCGAGGGCGAGGTGCTCAACGAGATCGGCGTGCTGGAACGCGAGGCCGGCTTCCCGGACCGGGCGGCCGCCCGGCACCGGACCGCGCTCGCCGCGATGACCGACGCCGGCGACGTGATCGGGCAGTGCGCCTCCCGGAACCTGCTCGCCCGGGCGATCGGAGACCAGGGCGACGTCAGCAGCGCGTTGGACCTGCACCGCCGGGTGCTCACCGACGCCACCCGGCTCGGCGCGCGCTACGAGCAGGCCCGGGCGCTGGACGGCATGGCCCGGTGCCTGCGGTACACCGACTCCGACCAGGCGCGGCGGTACGCCAACCGGGCGGTGGCGCTGTTCCGTCAGATCGAGTCGCCGGACCGGTGGGCCACCGAGGAGTTGCTGGCCGAGCTGGGTTGAGCGCCCCCCGCTTTCCCTGCACGCCGGCGGCGGGCGCGGCAGGATGGTATGCGTGACGACTCCAGAGGCGACCGGTTACCGGATCGAACGCGACTCGATGGGCGAGGTGGAGGTGCCCGCCGAGGCACTGTGGCGCGCGCAGACCCAGCGCGCGGTGCAGAACTTCCCGATCTCCGGACGCGGGCTCGAACCGGCCCAGATCAAGGCGCTGGCGCAGATCAAGGGTGCGGCGGCCCAGGTCAACGGTGAGCTGGGGGTGATCGACGCGGACGTGGCGGAGGCGATCGCCACCGCCGCCGCGCACGTCGCCGACGGCGGCTACGACGACCAGTTCCCGGTGGACGTCTTCCAGACCGGCTCCGGCACCTCGTCCAACATGAACACCAACGAGGTCATCGCCACGCTGGCCGGCCGGGAGCTGGGCCGCGACGTCCACCCGAACGACCACGTGAACGCCTCGCAGTCCAGCAACGACGTCTTCCCGACCTCGATCCACCTGGCCGCCACGCAGTTCGTGGTGGAGGACCTGATCCCCTCGCTGAAGCAGCTCGCGGGCGCGCTGGAGGAGAAGGCGGCCGAGTTCGAGACGGTGGTCAAGGCGGGCCGCACCCACCTGATGGACGCCACGCCGGTCACGCTCGGGCAGGAGTTCGGCGGCTACGCCGCCCAGGTCCGCTACGGCGTGGAGCGACTGGAGTCGGTGCTGCCCCGGCTGGCCGAGCTGCCGCTGGGCGGCACCGCTGTGGGCACCGGCATCAACACCCCGCTCGGCTTCGCCGGCAAGGTGATCGGCCGGCTGCGGGACTCCACCGGCCTGCCGCTCAGCGAGGCGCGCAACCACTTCGAGGCGCAGGGCGCCCGGGACGCGCTCGTGGAGACGTCCGGCCAGCTCCGCACCATCGCGGTCGGCCTCTACAAGATCGCCAACGACGTACGCTGGATGGGCTCCGGGCCGCGCGCCGGCCTGCGCGAGCTGCGCATTCCCGACCTCCAGCCCGGCTCGTCCATCATGCCGGGCAAGGTGAACCCGGTGGTGGCCGAGGCGATGCGTCAGGTCTGCGCCCAGGTGATCGGCAACGACGCGGCGGTGGCGTTCGCGGGCTCGCAGGGCGACTTCGAGTTGAACGTGATGCTCCCGGTCATGGGCCGCAACCTGCTGGAGTCGATCAAGCTGATCGCCGCGTCGAGCCGGCTGTTCGCCGAGCGCCTGGTGGCCGGCCTGGTCGCGGACGCCGAGGTCTGCCTGGCGTACGCGGAGGGGTCGCCGTCGATCGTCACCCCGCTCAACCGCCACCTGGGCTACGACGAGGCCGCCTCGATCGCCAAGGAGGCGCTGGCCAAGCAGGTCTCCATCCGGGAGGTGGTGATCTCCCGGGGGCACGTCGACTCGGGCACGCTCACCGAGACCCAGCTCGACGAGGCGCTGGACCTGCTCCGGATGACCCACCCCTGAGCGGGACGCCGCGACGCCGGTAATTGCCTCGCCCCGTCACCAGGTGCGCGGGATGATCCGACCGTGCCTGACGACGGGGTGTTGCTGGAGACCGCGCGGCTGACGCTGCGCCGGTTCACCATGGACGACGTGGACCGGCTGGTCGAGCTGGACGCCGACCGGGAGGTCATGCGGTTCCTCACCAACGGTGAGCCGACGCCCGCCGGGACGATCCGGCACGAGGTGGTGCCCCGGCTGCTGGGGCAGTACGGCCGTCACCCCGGGCTCGGCCGCTGGGCGGCGCTCGACCGGTTCACCGGCGAGTTCCTGGGCTGGCTCGCGCTCGACCCGTCCGACGACGGTGCCGAGGGGGAGCTGGGCTACCGGCTGCGCCGCGCCGCGTGGGGGCACGGCCTGGCCACCGAGGGGGCGCGGGCGCTGGTGCGGCACGCGTTCGAGACGGTCGGCGTGCGGCGGGTGTGGGCCGAGACCATGGCGGTCAACGACCGCTCGCGCGCGGTGATGGCCCGCGCGGGGTTGCGCTACGTGCGCACGTTCCACCTGACGTTCGACGACCCGATCCCGGGTACGGAGCACGGTGAGGTGGAGTACGAGCTGCGCCGCGAGGAGTGGCCCGCGGCGCGTCAGGAGTGGGACGCCGCCCTGCGGGCGCGGTAGGCGCTCACCGCGGCCCGGTTGCCGCAGCCGGCGTCGCAGAACCGGCGGGACCGGTTCTTCGACAGGTCGACCAGCACGTTGGCGCAGTCCGGGTGGTCGCAGTGCCGCAGCCGGCGCAGTTCACCCATGCGGATCAGGTCGGCCAGGGCCATCGCGGCCTCGACGGCCATCCGGGTCGCCAGCGGCGCGTCCCGCGGCACGGCGTGCAGATGGTAGGGCTCGTCGTCGTGCCGGATGAGCTGCGGCAGCGCGTGCGACTCGCGGAGCAGGCCGTTGACGATCTCCACCACCTCGTCCGCGTCGGCGTGCCAGACGCGGTGCAACCGGGGCCGCAGGGCGCGGACCTGGCGCAGCTCGACGTCGGTGTGCTCGTGCCGGCCGCTGAAGCCGTGGACGCTGACGAAGTCGTCGAGGGCCCCCACGTCGGACAGCTCGTCCCGGCCCGGACCCGCCGTGTTCACCAGTGCGGCGGCGGCAACCAGCGCGCACTCCGTGTCATGAGCAAAGAGCACCTTGACTCCTGTCGGGAGTTCCGCCTAGCGTCATCAGCATAACGCTTTTTTACTCATGACCAGGAGTTGCCCATGCGTGAACGGCCCCGCGCCGGGCTCGGTCTGGCCCTGCTCTCCGCGCTCGCGTTCGCCACCTCGGGCACGTTCGCCCGCCCCCTGCTCGCCGGTGAGTGGTCGGCCGCCGCGGTGGTGATCGCCCGGGTCGGTGTCGCCGCGCTGGTGCTGGGCGTGCCCGCGCTGCTCGCGCTGCGCGGCCGATGGCCGGTGCTGCGCCGCAACGGGGTCGCGGTGGTGCTGTTCGGTCTGCTCGGCGTGGCGCTGGCCCAGGCCTGCTTCTACAACGCCGTCCAGTACCTGCCGGTCGGGGTGGCGCTCATGCTGGAGTACCTCGGCATCGTGATGGTGGTCGGATGGATGTGGCTGGTTCACGGGCAACGTCCACGGCTGCTGACCGTGGCCGGCTCGCTGGCCGCCCTGTGCGGGTTGGCGCTCGTCCTCGACCTCACCGGCGCCGGCGGCATCGACCCGGTGGGCGTGCTCTGGGGCCTGGGCGCCGGCGTCGGGCTGGCCGGTTACTACGTCATCGCCGGCCGCGTCGACGCCGAACTGCCGTCGGTGGTGATGGCCAGCGGCGGCATGGCCGTCGGGGCGCTGGTGCTGCTGCTGCTCGGCGCGGTCGGGGCGTTGCCGCTGGCCGCCGGCACCGGGGACGTCAGCTTCGCCGGGCACCGGATGAGCTGGCTGGTGCCGATCGTCGGGCTGTCGCTGATCGCCGCCGTCGTCGCCTACCTGGCCGGCGTCGCCGGGGCCCGGCTGCTCGGTGCGCGGCTCTCCTCCTTCATCGGGCTGACCGAGGTGATGTTCGCGGTGCTGATCGCCTGGCTGGTGCTGAACGAGTTGCCCAGCGGGATCCAACTGGTCGGCGGCGTCTTCATCGTCGGCGGCGTCGCGCTGGTCCGGATGGACGAGTTGCGGGCCGGACCCGGGCCGGCGGCACCCGCTCCGCCCGCGCCGGCACTGGCCGGCGAGCGATGAGCACGCCCCGCGCCGCGGTCGTCTTCGACGCCGACGAAACCCTGATCGACCTGCGCCCGGCGGTCACCGGCGGGCTGGTCGCCGTACTCGAGGAGATGCGGCGGCGGACCCCGGCGGCGGCCGACGTGTCCCTCGCGGACCTGGAGGGGGACTGGGGTGCGGTCTTCGGCGCGCTCAGCGCCGCACCGGTGCAGGAGATCCGACGGGCCGCGCTGGCCCGGTCGCTGGCCCGGGCCGGGCTGGACGCGCACCTGGACGAGTTCGCGACGCTGTTCTTCGCCCGCCGGTACGCGCTGAGCAGGCCGTTCCCCGACGCGCTGCCGGCGCTGGCCGCGCTGCGCCCGCACCACCTGCTGGGCTTCGCCACCAACGGCAACAGCCGCGCCGAACGCTGCGGCCTGCCCGGCCAGTTCGCCTTCGAGCTGTACGCGCACGAGGGCGGCCTGCCGAAGAAGCCGGCGCCGGCGTTCTTCGCGGCCGTGGTCGCGGCCGCCGGGCTGCCGGCCGCGCGCATCGTCCACGTCGGCGACTCGCCGGAGCACGACGTGGTCGCCGCCCAACGGGCCGGGCTGCGCGCGGTCTGGCTCAACCGGGGCGGACTGCCCCGCCCGCACGGGCTCGACCCCGACGCGGAGGTGTCCACGCTGGCCGAATTGCCCGAGGTCATCGCGGCGTTGACAAGTGCGAATGCCTGATTGGGGTCTATACCGGACGTGGATCTGGCGGAACTCGCTCCCGTGATGTGGGATGACACCACGTCCCTCAACGAGAGGATCTGATGTGGTGAGCAAGCGCTTCACCGCCGGCGCGGTCGCGGCTGCGGCCTCGCTGGCACTCACGGTGACCGGCCTGGGCGTTCCGGCGGCCGCCGCGCCGTCCAGCACCCGTACCTTCACCGTGCTGGCCGAGAGCGGCGTCTCCAACGACGCCGCCATCGCCGCGATCACCGCGGCCGGTGGCAAGGTCGTCTCCCGTACCGACGACGTCGGCCTCTTCCAGGTGACCAGCGACCGGGCGGACTTCGCCAGCCGGGCCAACGCCGCCGGCGCGCTGCTCGGTGCGGCCGAGGAGAAGGCGATCGGCAGCAAGCCGAAGCTGGACCGGGTCGAGCAGGAGCACCTGCTGGCCGCCGTCGCGAGCAAGGGCAAGGCCGCCAAGGGCAACGCCAAGAAGATGGACCCCCTGGACGACAAGCTCTGGGGTCTGGACATGATCCGGGCCGACAAGGCCCGCACCATCGAGCCGGGTGACCGTCGGGTGACCGTCGGCGTGCTGGACACCGGCGTCGACGCCAGCCAGCCGGACCTGGCCCCCAACTTCAACTGGGCGCTGTCGCGCAACTTCGCGCCGGACCTCGTCGACGTCGACGGCCCGTGCGAGGTGGCGAGCTGCCTCGACCCGGTCGGCACCGACGACGGCGGGCACGGCACGCACGTGGCCGGCACCATCGGCGCCGCCGCCAACGGCTTCGGCCTCTCCGGCGTGGCGCCGAAGGTCTCCCTGGTCGAGCTGAAGGGTGGCCAGGACAGCGGCTACTTCTTCCTCAACCCGGTGGTCAACGCCCTGGTCTACGCGGGCCGTTCCGGCCTGGACGTGGTCAACATGTCCTTCTACGTCGACCCGTGGCTCTACAACTGCACCGCCAACCCGGCCGACTCGCCGGAGGCGCAGGCCGAGCAGCGGACCATCATCGAGGCCATGAAGCGGGCGCTCACCTTCGCGCACCGCAAGGGCGTCACGCTGGTCGGCGCGCTGGGCAACAACCACGAGGACCTCGGCAACCCGCGCACCGACGTGAGCAGCCCGGACTACGGCTCCGACCCGTACCCGCGGCCGATCGACAACGCGAGCTGCTGGGACCTGCCCACCGAGGGCCCGCACGTGATCGGCGTGTCGGCCGTCGGCCCGTCCGGCAAGAAGGCCGACTTCTCGAACTACGGCACCGAGCAGATCTCGGTGGCGGCGCCGGGCGGATGGTTCCGGGACGGCTTCGGCACCGACACCTACCGCGCCGACGCCAACATGATCCTCTCCACGTACCCGAAGAAGGTGCTGCAGGAGGAGGGCTCGGTCGACGAGGCCGGCAACATCGTCGCCGGCTTCGAGAACTCGGTGTTCAAGCAGTGCACCGCCAAGGGTGAGTGTGGCTACTACACCTACCTCCAGGGCACCTCGATGGCGTCCCCGCACGCCGCGGGCGTGGCGGCGCTGATCGTCAGCCGCTACGGCAAGCAGCAGGGCCGCAACGGCTTCGGCATGTCGCCGGACCTGGTCGAGCAGCACCTCTACCGGACGGCGGCCGAGCACGCCTGCCCGGAGCCGCGGCTGCAGACCTACACCAACGAGGGTCGGGACGCCGAGTTCAACGCGTACTGCGCGGGCTCGCTGAACTTCAACGGCTTCTACGGCTACGGCATCGTCGACGCCTACGCCGCGGTGAAGACCCCGCTGAAGCCCAACGCTCGCCCGTAACACCCGTTCGACCGTCGTGGCGGTGTCCGGTACTCCCGGGCGCCGCCACGTCGGCTTTCTCGCGCTCGTCACGGCCGCCAGCCCCGGGCCACCAGGGCAGTGCGGATCTCCCGGACCAGCGCGGGGAACTCCTTGCGCAGGCGACGGCCGGTCACGTGCAGCACCAGCCAGCCGGCCTCGACGAGCTGGTTGAGGCGCCGCCGGTCCAGGTGCATCCGGTCGGCGTCGGAGTGCCACTGGCCGTCGTACTCGACCGCGACCCGGAACTCCGGCCACGCGAGATCGGGATGCAGGATCAGGCCGGTCGACACGCGCACCGGATGCTGGGCCACCGGACGAGGCAGGCCGGCGAACATCAGCCGCACCCGCAGGTGGGACTCGGGCGGAGACTGAGCCAGCCCGTCGGTCAGGCCGAACACCCACGCCGCCCGTCGGCCTCCGGGGCGACCGACGTTCCGGGCCGCCTCGCTGGCCAACTCCGCGCGGCCCACCGAGCCGGTGCGCAGCAGGCCGTCGATGATGCCGACCGCCTTCACCGGCTCGGCCCAGACCGCGGTCTCCCAGGCACAGGTCACCGGATCGGTGCGGGGCGGTGGCTCGGTCATGACCAGGGGCAGGCCCGATGATCGGTCCGCCGCAGGCGACGAGGTCGTGCGAGCGGGCGGACCGGTGCGCCTGGTCGGCGTGGTGCCCGCGGCCGCGCCGGTGACGGCGGCCCTGGTGGTGCCGGGGGTTGTGGCTGTGCCGGCCGGGACCAGGAGGCCGCAGCGGGTGGTCGACATCGGGGCATGGTGCACCCGCACACCCGGTTGCGAGTCGGCCCTGACCGTGGCCGGCAGCAGGACGTGCACGTCGTCCGTGAAGCCGGCAGCGTGCTCGACACCGTGCAGGTAGGCCGCAGAGGGGCCGGCGACCAGAGTGCCGGGTGGCATGCGCAGCAGAGCCGCGCGGCAGGTCAGCGCGTGATCACGGTCGAGCCGCGCGTCGGCGTAGACGTCCTGCCGGAGCCGGATCCAGGACGCCCCCCGGAGGTGGTGTCGGGACAGCAGGCCGCGCCGGATCGCGGCCGAGCCCCGGAAGACCTGCCAGGCCAACTCCGCTGGTCGATGAGGATGAGGTGGCATGCGACCAGCCTGGCGTGGTCGGGGCGGCACTCGACACCCCTGTGGACAGCCGCGGCCGAGCCATCCACCGCGACCTGTGGACAACCGCCTTACCCAGCCGCCGGTGTGGTAACGCCTCGCGCTCGGGCCGCAGGGTGATCGACTGCGGTTCTGTCGTTGATCGTCTGCGGTTCGGCGAGGTGGTGGCGTCCGGGCTGTGGTGATGCCGCCACGTCGGCGGACTGGCGTGGGCCGCCCGGCCAGGCCTCGTGTCGGCGGGTGAGGCGGATCAGGAGAGAGCGGCGGCGACCGCCTCGGCGGCGGCGGTGACCTGGGCGCCGACCTCGGTCACGTCGAGCGGGGTCAGCGAGACCACCCCCACGCTCCCCTCCAGCCCGGGCACCCCGAGCACCGGCGCCGCCACCCCGTACGCGCCGGACTGCAACTCGCCGCTGGTGCTGACCGGCCCGAACTCGCCGGCCCGCCCGGCCAGCACCGCCCGCCCGGCCGCGCCCCGCTCCAGCGGATGCCGGGAGCCGGTGCGATAGGCCACGTGGAAGGCGGTCCAGCTCGGCTCGACCACGGCCAGCGCCACCCCCTCGCCACCCTCGACGACGGTCAGGTGGGCGGTCGCCCCGGTCCGCTCGGCGAGCCGGCGCAGCGCGGGCAGCGCCCCCTCGGCGAGCAGGGGCTGGGCCCGGCGGGCCAGGTGCAGCACACCCATGCCGATCCGGAGCCGGCCCTCGCCGTCGCGCCGGAGCATGCCGTGCCCGGTCAGCGCGCCGACCAACCGGTAGACCGCCGCGCGCCCGATGCCGAGCCGCTGCGCCGCCTCGGTGACGGTCAGCCCGCCCGGGGCGTCCGCCACGAGGTGCAGCAGGCGCAGCCCGCGGTCCAGGGTCTGCGCCGTCTCACCCGGGCGTGCCGCCGTGTCCACGCACGCAGCGTACGGCCCGGCTCCGCCCAACCTGGAAATGTGCGGACGGCTACGCTTGTGAGGTGACGCTACGCCTGTATGACACCGCCACCCGATCGGTGCGGGACTTCGTCCCGCGGGAAGCCGGCAAGGTGGGGGTCTACCTGTGTGGTCTCACGCTCCAGGCCCCGCCGCACATCGGTCACCTTCGCTCCGGCGTCAACTACGACGTGCTGCGCCGCTGGCTGCTGAGCAAGGGCTTCGAGGTCACGTTCATCCGCAACCTCACCGACATCGACGACAAGGTCCTGGCCAAGGCGATGGAGCAGGGGCGACCGTTCTGGTCGATCGCCTACGCGAACGAGCAGCTCCTCACCGCCTCCTACCGGGCGCTGAACGTGCTCCCGCCGACCTACGAGCCGCGGGCCACCGGTCACGTGCCGGAGATGCAGGAGCTGATCGCCCGGTTGATCGAGACCGGGCACGCCTACCCGGCCACTGACGGCTCCGGCGACGTCTACTTCGACGTGGCCTCCTGGCCGGCCTACGGGTCACTGTCCGGCCAGTCGCCGGCCGACATGCAGTCCGCCGGGGACGCCCCCGACCGGGGCAAACGGGATCCGCGTGACTTCGCGCTCTGGAAGGGCGCCAAGCCGGACGAGCCGGCCGACGCCTACTGGTCCTCGCCGTGGGGTCGCGGCCGGCCCGGCTGGCACATCGAGTGCTCGGCCATGTGCTGGCGCTACCTGGGCGCCGAGTTCGACATCCACGGCGGCGGGCTCGACCTGACGTTCCCGCACCACGAGAACGAGATCGCCCAGTCCCAGGCCGCCGACCTGCCGTTCGCCCGCTACTGGGTGCACCACGGCCTGCTCGGCATCGGCGGCACCAAGATGGGCAAGTCGTTGGGCAACACGCTCGACCTCGACTACGTGGCCTCGCTCGGGGTCCGCCCGGTGGAGCTGCGCTACTACTACGTCGCCGCGCACTACCGGTCCCACATCGACTACTCCGAGGACGCGCTGCGCGAGGCCGCGGTCGCGTACCGGAGGGTCGAGGGCTTCGTGCAGCGGGCGGTCGAGCGGGTCGGCGCCGCCCGGCCCGGCGACCTGCCGGCCGGTTTCGCGGCGGCGATGGACGACGACCTGAACACCTCGGCGGCGCTGGCGGTGCTGCACGAGGTGGTCCGGGACGGCAACACGGCGTTGACCGCCGGCGACGATGTGACCGTCCGCACGACGCTCGCCGCCGTGCGGGCGATGCTGGATATCCTCGGCGTCGACCCCCTGGACCCGGCATGGACCGGCGGTGGGCGCACGGACGACCTGCGTGGTGTGGTGGACTCGCTGATCGCGCTCGCCCTGGAGCAGCGCGCCCAGGCCCGCAGCCGCAAGGACTGGACCGCCGCCGACGCGGTCCGCGACCAGCTCAAGCAGGCCGGCGTGGTCGTCGAGGACACCCCCCAGGGCCCGCGTTGGACTATTGGAGAGCAGGACTGATGGCCGGCAACTCGCAGCGCCGTGGCCGGCGACTGACGTCGAAGTCGGGCGCCCCCAAGGGCACCGGTGGCAAGAACAAGGACTCCCTCGCCGGGCGGGGCCGCACCCTGCCGGCGGACGAGCGGCCGTGGCACAAGGCGTACTCGGGCACCGAGAAGCTGCCCCAGCGCACCGCCTGGAAGCAGGACAAGGAGCGCCGCGCCGCCGCCGAGGAGGGGCGCGCGCCGAAGATCGGCAACCCGGGCACCAAGGACACCACCTGGGGCAAGGGCACCCGGGCCGGCGTGCCGCTGAAGGGCGGCAAGGGCAAGCCCGGCGGCCGCGGCGGCCCCCGGGTGGCGCCGGGGCGCAAGGCCAACCCGGCGAAGGACAGCCCCGAGCTGCTGGTCGGGCGGAACCCGGTGCTGGAGTCGCTGCGCACCCAGGTGCCGGCGACCGCGCTCTACACCGCGCAGGGCATCGACGTGGACGACCGGGTCAAGGAGATCGTCCGCACCGCCGCCGACCGGGGCATCGCGATCCTGGAGGTCAGCCGCGCCGAGCTGGACCGGATGACCGGCGGCGTGCTGCACCAGGGCGTCGGCCTCCAGGTGCCGCCGTTCGCCTACGAGCCCTTCGACGACCTGGTCGCCGCCGCGCTGGAGCAGGCAGCCCCGCTGCTCGTCGCGCTGGACGGGGTCACCGACCCGCGTAACCTCGGCGCCGTCATCCGGTCGGCCGCCGCGTTCGGCGCGCAGGGTGTGTTCGTACCCGAGCGGCGTGCCGCCGGGATCACCGCGACCGCCTGGCGGACCAGCGCCGGCGCGGCCGCGCGCGTGCCGGTCGCCCAGGTCACCAACCTGACCCGGTCGCTCAAGGCGTGCAAGGACGCCGGCTTCGTCGTGGTCGGCCTCGACGCCGACGGGCAGACCGACCTGTACGACCTGGAGGCCGCGGTCGGCCCGCTGGTCGTGGTGGTCGGCTCGGAGGGACGCGGGCTGTCCCGCCTGGTCGGCGAGACCTGCGACCTCACCGTCAGCATCCCGATGGTCTCGGACGTGGAATCGCTCAACGCCAGCGTCGCCGCCGCGGTCACGCTCGCCGAGGTCGCCCGCCGTCGGTCCGTCGAGGCCTGACCGCACGTACGACGAAGGGGCGGCCCGCCACGGCGGACCGCCCCTTCTCTGTCGCTGACGTCAGATCCGCTGGCCGGTGGCGGCGTGGAAGACGTGGCTGCGGCCGGTGCGCGGCTTGACGAACACGGTGTCGCCCATGTTCGGCATGCTGCGCCGGTCGGTGCGGACCACGAACCGCTCGTTGTGGCCCTCCAGCGCGGCGTGGCCGTAGACGTTGGCGTCGGAGCCCAGGTCCTCGACCAGCTCGACCACGACCGGCATGCCGCCCTCGGACGGGCTGACCAGGTCGCAGTCCTCCGGGCGGAAGCCGACGGTCACCTTGCCGTCGGCGCCCTCGGCGCCGGCCGCCTGGACCTGCTCACGGGTCAGCGGGACGATCATCTCGGCGAACGCGCCGCCCTGCTCGGTCAGCTTCACCGTCTTGATGTTCATGGCCGGGGAGCCCATGAAGCCGGCGACGAAGACGTTGGACGGGGTGTCGTAGAGCGCCCGCGGGGTGTCCACCTGCTGGAGCACGCCGTCCAGCATGACCGCCACCCGGTGACCCATGGTCATGGCCTCGACCTGGTCGTGGGTGACGTAGACCGTGGTGACGCCGAGCTTCGCCTGGAGCGAGGCGATCTGCGTACGGGTCTGGACGCGCAGCTTGGCATCGAGGTTCGACAGCGGCTCGTCCATGAGGAAGACCTGCGGCTCGCGGACGATCGCGCGGCCCATGGCGACACGCTGGCGCTGACCGCCGGAGAGCGCCTTCGGCTTGCGGCTGAGGAACTCCTCCAGCTGGAGCAGCCCGGCCGCCTCCTTGACCCGCCGGTCGATCTCCGACTTCGAGGTCTTGCGCAGCTTGAGGGCGAACGCCATGTTCTCGTACACCGTCATGTGCGGGTAGAGGGCGTAGTTCTGGAAGACCATGGCGATGTCGCGGGCCTTCGGCGGGAGGTGGGTGACGTCCCGGTCGTCGATGTAGATCGCGCCGTCGTCGACGTCCTCCAGGCCGGCGAGCATCCGCAGGCTGGTGGACTTGCCGCAGCCGGACGGGCCGACCAGGACGAGGAACTCCCCGTCACCGATCTGGAGGTCGAGCTGGTTGACGGCGGGGCGCTCGGTGCCCGGATAGATCCGGGACGCCTTCGCGTAGGTGACCGTAGCCATGATGGAGCGCTTCCTTTCACCGGCAGGAACGTGCCGGACGATCCGAGTGAAGGAGCGACCGGCGCCCAAGGCACCGGCCAACGGGGTCGTCGCCCGGGCAGCCGAGGCCGACCGGAGTGTCGTCCGTGTCACTGCACCGTAAACGGCTTTCGCGGCCGTGCCAAGACGAGGAACAGCGGGTGGGACGGACGGCATACACATTTCGGTCACCCGGGCACGGCGAGGCATCAATCTCCCCGCCCGAAGCGCGTCAGACCGACGATCCGTCGGCGCCGCCGGTCGGGAAATTGACGTTTTCCGTGCTCGGGAGCCCTGCCAGGCGGGATTTCCGGAGGCCACTCGCTATGCTGAGCCCGTCACACGCGCCCCTGTAGCTCAGCTGGCCAGAGCACTCGCCTTGTAAGCGAGATGTCGCCGGTTCGATCCCGGCCGGGGGCTCCATCCCTTCTCCACCTGCGCAAACTTCGGTAAGCCTCCACGAGAGGACTACCGAACGATGCTCAAAGACCAATCGCTTATGCCCGCTGACCTGGTGTCACCCAGGACACGGGCCCGGGCACGGTGGATCTCATGACCCGCCACCCCAAGATCCGCCGCGCCGAGCCCGGCCACTACCAGCTCTGGATCGACTCCTGGTGCCTGAGCCTGGAGGCCGAGGGCCGCAGCAAGCGCACCGTCACCATGTACCTCGACGTCGCCCGGTTCTTCGCCGGCTGGCTGCGCCAGGCCCGGCCGAAGGTGAGGGACTGGGACGAGGTGGGGCGCGACGAGCTGCGCGCGTTCTTCATCTGGCTGCGCGCCGGCGCAGAGGACGGCAAGCCCTGCCCGCACGCCCTGGCCGACCCCGGCACCGCGCCGGCGGGTTGCGCCGGCTACGGCAAGGGTTACATCAACAACGTCGGCCGCGGCCTGCAGCAGTTCTTCGCCTGGATCGCCGAGGAGGAGGAGCTGCCAAACCCGTTCGAGAAGGTGACCGTGCCCGCGGCGCCCAAGGCGGACGAGAACCCACCCCCGGTGCTCACCCAGGAGCAGATGACCGCGCTGATCAAGGATGCCGAGCGGGAGCGCGACTACGACTCCCGGCGGGACGCCGCCATGCTCCGGCTCTTCGCCGCCACCGGCGGCCGGCTCGCCGAGCTCGCGCTGCTGCGCCTGGACGACGTCGACGTCCACGGCCGCGAGGCGACCGTCACCGGCAAGGGCAACCGCACACGCACCGTCAAGTTCGACGCCAAGTGCGCCGTCGCGCTCAACCGCTACCTGCGTGCCCGCGCCAAGCGCTCCACCGCGTCAGCCCCCGCCCTCTGGCTGGGCCACAAGGGGCCGATGACACCCAACGGGATCTATCAGGTGCTGCGCCGGCGCGGCGAGCGCCTCGGGATCTCCCTGAACCCGCACCTGTTCCGGCACACCTTCGCCCACAACTGGCTCGACAAGGGCGGCGCCGAGGGTGACCTGATGGCCCTCGCCGGGTGGACCTCGCCGCAGATGCTGCGCCACTACGGCCGCTCCGCCAAGTCCGCCCGAGCCCGTCGTGCTTACGACAGGATCGACGTCATGGGCGGGATTTGATCTCCGTAAATAAGCTCTTGAGCAGGGATTTTAAGGCAGCGCTTAACGCGATGTAAGGCGTCTGTCACGACTTGCAGATGGCGCAATTTGCAATCCGGTAGATCGTGGATCACCGGGGGTAGGGTCCGGTGACCGCCGAGTAATAACAGGAGGTCAGCTTCGTATGTGGCGTCGAACAGCCTTGTCACTCCTCGCAACGCTCACCCTGGCCGCGCCAGCGGCCGACCCGCCCACACCCATCCGGGACCTGGTCGACGGGCTCCTCGGCTCGTCGCCGGCGGCGTCCCCGACGCCGTCCACATCCGCCCCACGCCCCGTGCCGGCGCAGAGCGCGAAGAGCGCGCCGGAGACCGCAGCGACGTCGGCACGCTCCAGCGCGCCGGCCCAGCCCGCCGCGCCGCCCGCCGGGCCCGGGACCACGCTCCGGCAGTCGGCCCCCGGCATTCAGCCGGCCGCCGAGGGGCAAGGCGCTCCAGCCGCCGGCGACGAGGCGGTGTCCGTGCAGCGCGAGGATGAGGCGCCGGAAGCCGTGCCGCCGGCGCGAGACGTCGACGCGGGCCGCGCAGGCTTCGGCGGCTGGCCTCTGCTCTCGCTGCTCCTGGCAGTCGTCGCCGTCGCGGCCGCCGCCGTCGCGATCCCGTTCGTGCGGCGCCGGGCGAGGAAGACCGGCTTCGACCGCGGCTTCCTCGAGGGCGCCGAAGCCGGCCAGGCTCCGGCCGAGCCGCACCTGCGGCTGGTCAGGAAGGCGGAGTGAGCTACCAGACCTCGGCGACGTACACGCCCACGCCGGCCCGGCCAACTGTGAGCCCGCGGTCGCGGGTCAACTCCAGAGCGCGCTGGATGGTGGACACGCTCACCGAGTACAGCTCGGCGAACTCGCGGAGGCTGGGCAGCTTCTCCCCAGGCGGGTACTCGCCGGCGCGGATGCGCGCCGACAGGTCGTCCGCGATCTCCCGGGACGACATCGGTATGGGCATGGTGGATCTCCCTGGCTGGCACGCCGATTCGATCACGCACCGCCACATGCCTCAAGCAGTGATTGCACCTAGGTCACAGAGTGGCCTAGCGTAAAGAGCAGGCAGAACGTCCCTGGCTGGCGCCGGGTCGTGACGCCGGGGCCGGGAGGCGTACCCCCGTTCGCCTCCCGGCCCTCACGCTCAGCGGTGTCGGGCGGCCCGCTCTACCTCGCGCAGCACCAGCCCGAGAGTCTGCGATCGCCGCTCAGCGGGCAGCGCAGCCCAGGCCCGGCGCGCGTAGGCCAACCCGCCCGTACCGTCACCGGCCTTCGCCATCATCAGTGCCCGGTGCAGCTCGATGTGCGTCGCGAACCTCGTCAGCGACGGCGGCCGCCATCGGTCCGCATCTGACTGCGCCTGCTCACCTGGGCCCACCATGCCCAACCGGGCATAGAGCATCGACCGGAACGTGGCCATCCGCCAGGACGGGACTGCCGCGTCACTGATCTCGCCGTCCGGGGAGGCGACCTTCTCGAACACGCGCAACGCTGCCTCGTCCGCCGCAACCGCCGCGTCGTCGTCTCCCCGGCCGGCGAAGACGTGTGCGCGAGCCATCAGGGCGTTCAGCCGGCCAAGTGACGACCGGTCAGACAGGCCGATTGCCTCGTCGGCGTACCGCTTCGCCACCGGCAGCGCGGCACCCTCATACGCCAAGGCGATAGCCGCCCGCCCCCGCACCCACACCCGCACACCGAGGTCGTCCGAGCGGTCTGCGGCGGTCCGGGCGATGTCGTACCAGCCGATCGCCTCGGTCGGGTTCTTCGTGGTCTTCCCGTACGTCACCAGCGCACGAGCTGCGGCCGCCCACATCGCCGGCGTGTCGAGGTGCTGCTGCATCACGACCAGGTCCCCGGCCAACTGCTGCTGGAGAGCGTCGGCGCCGATCTCCATGTAGTCCCGGCCGTACCGAGCGACTCGCTCAGCCCACTGGTCTTCGCTTCCCCTGCCGCTGAGCGCGGCCGCGAACCCCGCCCGGATCAACTCACCGGCGGCCACAGGGCCGACCGTCGCGGCGGCAAGCAGGCTCCTGCGCTTCACGTCCGCACCTCCCAACGCCCGCGCATAGGCGAGCACGACGTCCGGCGTCGCGGTCCGGCGCCCTGCCTCGACGTTGCTCAGGTGTGCCGCGGAGTAGCACGACCGCGCCGCGATGGAGGCGAGGGTGACCCCTGCCTCAGTGCGAGCCTCGCGCAGCTGCCTGCCGAGATCATTCATC
Source organism: Micromonospora sediminicola (assembly GCF_900089585.1). Lineage (NCBI taxonomy): Bacteria > Bacillati > Actinomycetota > Actinomycetes > Micromonosporales > Micromonosporaceae > Micromonospora > Micromonospora sediminicola. The sequence goes on from NZ_FLRH01000003.1 coordinate 824,607, forward strand.
GGGGCCCCTTGGTGAAAGGTCCTGAAAGCATCGACTCCCTTCCGACAGTAGTCCTCTGGTCACCAGAGTAAGAGCACGGGCCGACCACGGCGCCACCCGTCTGGGGCGGCCCCGGCGGCGGCGGTGCCCTCCCTGCTGGCAAGCGAAGTTGAGCACCGCCGCCGTCCACTCGGGAAGGTCGAGGGCGGCTGCTGCCAGAGAGGCCGGCCGCCTTCGTCCCCTTGAACGAGGAGGCGCACGATGATCTGGCCGTTCCGCCGGCGAAGCCGGCAGCCCGCACCGCTCGACACCACCGGCCCCGCCACCGTCTACCCGCAGCGCGCCGGCGCACTGCCCGCCCCCGAGTGGAATGGGCCGACGCTCATCACCACCGTTTCCCCGCTGCTCACCCCCGGGCAGCTGCACCGTGGCGATGGGAGCGGGCGGTGAGCTCTATGTACGACGAGTCCAGCCCTTCCGTGCTGGCCGCACTCGCGTCGCAAACCATCGAGCAGCACCGAGCCACGCCCGGTCAGAACACGGCCGCGCCCGGCTGCTCGGAGTGCACCCCGACCGGCTGCACCCGACTCGCCCGGGCCGAGCGGGACCTGGCCGAGCACCGACGCCAGCGGGCCGCCCGGCTCGCAGCCGCGCCCAGCTGGTGAGCTTGTCCGTCGAGCAGATCCGCAACCGGCTGGTCCTCGACGCCCGGGTCATCATCACCGACCACTGGCCTCGGCCGGGCAAGGCGGACTGGTGTCCGATCTGCCGCTGGCAGTGGCCGTGCGAACCGACCCAGGTGGCGTACGCCTACCTCAGCCTCGTTGGCCGGGGCCGGTGGATTCCACCCCACATAACGAGGTGAGCTGCGTTGCGCTGGAGCAGAGCCCCGCCGGGCCACCGGTAGACTAACCCGGCCCGTGAGCTGCCAAGATCCCCCACCAATCAGGAGAGCAACCGTGCAGGTATCCCAGGCCCTGGACATCATGGAGGCACTCCTCCAAGCCGCCGAGCACCCGGACATCACCGCCATCTCGCGGTACGGCCGGGACACGCAGCCCGGCGGCCAGTCCCCCCCGGGGATCAAGGTGGTCCACGGCAACAGGTCGTACGCCATGCTCTGGGCCGCGCTCCCGCACCCGGACGCCCGGCCCCTGCCGCTCGGCGAGATGCCGCCCCCGCGGCTTCGCGCCGGACGGATCATCGTGCTCGCGCACCAGCTGCTCGACGCCGCCCAGCCGGACGCCTTCCTCAAGTGGGAGTTGTGCGCCACCCCCGGCGTGGGCGCGTGGGAGGACGGCAACCCTCCCGCTTCGGCGCTCCGGATCACCTGTCGAGACCGGCAGGTGATCTACCTCCGGGGCACCGCAGCGTCCGGCGGTGCGGCCGAGCCCGAGACCGACCCGCACCCGGACTACCGAATCCCCCAAGGAGTCCAGTCATGGCACCTCAGTCCCAGTGCTCCGTCTGCGGAGCCCGTGTCGGCGTAGCCCCAGGCAGCCCCTGCCCGCCGCACCAGGCGATGGGCAGCCGAGGGACCTGCCCCGGATCCCGCCAGCCCACCTCCTGAGCAACGACGACGCCCCCGACCATGGCGGTCGGGGGCGTCGCTGCGTCTGGGCTACTGGTCGCCGTGCACCTGGCGGCGCGCGTCCAGCTCTCGGCGGACGTCGTCCGGGTGGCACTCACGGTGCCGCCCGGTGCCGGGCTTCACCCGGTAGCGGATCTGCGGCGGGTCGCTGTTGAGCAGCCGAACAGCAGCGGTACGGGAGATCCCGAGCAGCCGCGCGACGTCGCCGGGACGTAGCCATTCGCCGGACTCAAGGGCCCGCTCTAGATCTTCCACCGTCCGTGCCATCGCGCCGATCGTAACGGGTGTATCGAGCGTGGCAGTGATCGACACGGACCCTCCCCTCATCCTCCCTAATGTGCACAACGTAAACAGTGTGCCATACTGAGCGACATGAAGCTGATCAGTCGGGCGCCGCGGCTGTCTCCCGCCGAGCTGGCTGAGGTCGAGCAGACGCGCATCCGCACGGAGGACGAGCGGCGCCGCCTGGCCGACGCGTTCGCCCGTGAGCAGGCCGACGCCGACCGCGCCGACCGCCGCCGCGCCGAGCGTGAGAAGGCCCGCGAGGTGAAGAAGGCGCGCAAGGCGAAGGCCCGGGCCCGCGCCCGCCGCAGGGCCACCCTGCACCGTTGGGCCAGCACCGCCCGGTATGTCGCGCCGCTGCTCCTGGTGAACCTCGCCGCCGTTGGTGGGCAGACCGCGTACGCGTTCACCCGCACTCCGGAGTCGTGGCCGGTTCCGGCCCGGATCGCGGTTGCCCTGGTCTACGCGGCCACCGTCGAGTCCATCTCCCTGTACGTGAACTGGCACGCCCACGACGCGCTGCTCCAGGGCGCGACCGGCACGGCGGCCGAGATGCGACGCCGGGCGTACGCCATCGCCGCCGTCGTGGCCGTCATGAACTATTCGCACTTCGACGGGGAGCACTGGGCGCCGACGCCGTTCGCGGTCGGCTCCGGTATGGCGTCGCTGCTGTCCCCGTGGCTGTGGGGTCTGCACACCCGCCGTGCCCAGCACGTGCAGCTCCTGCGCAAGGACCTGCTCGACGAGACCGGCGCGGTGTTCGACCGCAAGCGCCGGCGGGCGTTTCCCATCCGGACCTGGAAGGCGGAGCGGTGGTCGATCGAGCACAACGTCCGGGACCCGCGCCAGGCGTGGGCCGGCTACCACGCCGAGCGTGACGCGAAGCGTGCCCGCGCCCCGCACGGTCGAGCCCGGTGGGCGTGGGCGGTTCTGCGCGGCCGGGCCGTGGCCAACCCGGTGAAGCCGGCGCCGAAGCTGGTGCTCGACGAAAGCGACCCGGGCGTGCAGGTGGCCCGGCGGCTGCGTCAGCAGATGCAGGTCGCGCAGGAGGCGATCCGGCCGCAGCTCGGTCGGCTGGCCGTGGTCGGGCATTCGCTCGGCCTGTGGCCGGCTGGCCCGGCGGCACCGACCACGGGGACCGCGGCCGCCCGTGCGCCGACCGCCGTGGCGGCCACCAAGCCGACCACGCGCACCCGCGCCGTGGTCGCCCGCACCGACCACGCAGCGACCACGAAGACCCGCCAGAAGTCGACCACGAACGCGGCCACCAAGCCGGCCACGACCGGCGCCGAAGCCGACCGCACGGCCGCCGCGTACGCCACATTCGTGGCCGACCACGGCCGACCGCCGTCCGGCACCGAGCTGGCGGCCATGGCCGGCGTCAGCAAGTCCTACGCCAACAACTGGAAGCGCGACAACGCGACCACCGTCAAGGAGGCCTGATGCCCACGGAGAAGTGCGAGAGCTGCCGCGAACCCATCGAGTACGTCGACGTGAAGGACCCGTACTGGCGGCACGTCGGGGCGACCACCCACCCCGTGAAGCGCAAGAAGAAGTAGTTCGACCCCGGGGCGCGGCTCCATCCGCCAAGAGAGTGCCGCCCCCCGGGCCCTCCCAACCCAGGAAGGAACCACCATCATGGCCCCGACCCACCACGTGTGCGGCTACGTCCCCCCGGACTCGCCGCTGCGCGCCCTGGCCGGCCGGATCATCACCCTGCCGGCGCGCGGCCTCCAGCAGCTTGCTCAGCGGGTCCGCGAGCTGCGCGCCGCCGGCGCCCGGCCCTTCGTTCTGGCGGTGCCACGCCGGGTGAACTGGACCCGGATCGCCGTGGCGGTCACGGCCGGCGTGCTCGCCGAGCTGGTGGCCGCGCTGGCCGCCATCCTCACCGGCCACACGATGGCCGCGTGGGCGGCCGCGGCCGCCATGGTGCTGCTCGGCCTCAGCCTGTTCCCGGTCCTGACCCACCTTGAGGCGGAGGGGAACACCTGATGGCCAGCCGCGTCTACCGGGTGCACGTGTTCGACGGCGCCTACGAGGTTCTGCACAAGCGGACCCTCACCTACCAGCTCGACCTGGAGGGCCCGGGCGTGGACGGCGTCCTCGACCGGCTCCTCCAGGCGCTCACCCGCGCCGCCCTCGCTGAGAACGAGCCGATGGGCAGCCCACGCCTGGAGATCCGCGACGCGACCGGCACGACGGTGCTCGACTGGATGGGATCCTGATGCTGCACGCCCTGCCCACGCCGAGCCCGACGCCGGTGCCCGCACCGCACCCGGACGCCGGGATCCTCGTGCACACCATGTCCCCGACCGCGGTGGCCGTGCTGCTTTTGCTCGCCCTGGTCGTCGACTACATGTCGGTCGGCCCGAACAGCATCCGCGACCGGGTCGCGTTCGTCCTGGCCGTGCCGGCGATCCGGGAGGGCTTCGACGGGTCGCCGCTGGACCAGTGGACGGTGCAGACCGCCAGCAGCGGCATCGAGCAGCTCCTCGACGCCACCGGCGGCGCTTACATCGCCGGCGCCTCCATCAACGTCATCCTCGGCGCGCTGGTCGGGCTGCTGTTCGTCTACGTCATTGGCTGCATGCTGCCCACCAAGGCCAGCAAGAAGCTCGGCCGGTTCGCCACCCTCACCTTCCCCCAGAGCCCGCTCTACCGGCTCAACACCCGCCTGTGGATCGCGGCGATCCTGCTCGGTCTGATGGCCGACCTGCCCGGCGGCACGGTCGGCGACGTCACCCGCGGCTGCGTCGACTTCCTCACCGGCTTGGTCGCGGGCCTGCCCGCCTGGCTGTTCGGAGCTGCCTGATGATCACCCTCGCTGTCACTCAGGAGTCCGGACGCGGCTGGGGCGGCCCCGTTGCCATCCTCATCGCCGTGGCCCTGTTCATCACCTTCGCGACCCTTCACGACACGTGGATGCGCCGCCGTGGGCTCCCCTCCCCCGAGGAGGACGACACCACCGACACTGGTGTCAAACAGCAGGCCAGGCCAGTGTCTGACACCGATGACACCGCCGATGACACCAGCCTCTGGGGCCGCATCGTCAACCGCGGCGGCCGCCGGGTCCGGGTCTACACGGAGCCCGCACGAGACGCCGAGGTCGACGTCGACCTGGAGGACGACGAGGAGTTCGAGACGCTGGAGGAAGCCGTCGACCGGATGGACCGCCGGGGCGTGCCGTACGCGGAGATCGTGCGCCGGGTGATGGTCGCCTACCAGGTGTCGGAGTCGACGGCGAAGAGGCGGATCCGGGACAGCCGCAAGGTCCGCACCGGCGGGTAGCCGCAACGACAGAAGCGCCCCCGCCCGGGCCGAGGCCGGGCGGGGGCGCTTCTGGTTGAGGTTGGTTACGCCGCGGCGGTCGTCGACGTCGACGTCGTGGACCTGGCCGTGCCGTCCGGTCCGATCGGCGGGTCGACCTGCGGGCGGACACCGAGCAGCGCGAACAGCGCGAGCACGGAAGCCGAGATCGCCCCGGTCACACCGTCAGGCACCGCCAGGCCGTACTCGGCGACCAGCGCGGCCCCCGCGGCGATGACACCGGTGAACAGCGCCGGCGCCCACGGGCGGGTGGTCAACGCGATGATCACCGCCGACAGGAACGCGGTGATGGCCGCGGCCGCGCCGGCGTCGATGCCCGGCGTCTTGAGCGCGGCCAGGACGGTGAGCACGGAGCCGGTGGCCCCGACGATCAAGGCCGGCTCGCGTCCGAAGATCTTCATGATGCTCCTCAGGTAAGTGGGGATGGTCTAGTCCGCGACGCAGGCGGCGATGCGCTGCGCCCCGGAGGTGGTCACGACGGTCACGGTCTGCGCGGTGGTGCCCTCCGGGCACTGCGGGCCGGCCGGGCCGGCTTCACCGCGCGGGCCCGCCGGTCCGGAAGGGCCGGTCGGGCCGGTCGGGCCCGGAGCGCCGGACGGTCCGGGCGGTCCTGGAGGTCCGCTGCCGCCGGCGGGCCCGGTGGCGCCGGCGGGGCCTGTGGCGCCCTTATCGCCAGTCGGTCCTTGAGCGCCGGCCGGTCCGGTGGGGCCGGGACCGCCTTGCTCGCCGTCGAGGCCGGGGACGCCAGGCGGCCCGGGCGGGCCGGCCGGGCCCGGCTCGCCGCGGTCGCCCTTGAGAACGGCCGGGTCGACCACACACGTGCCGCCGAGCTGCCGTACCTGCTGGCAGAGCTGCTCGGCCCCGGACACGGCGGTGTCGGCGCGCTGCTGCTCTGCGGTCGCCTGCCGGCCGAGCGTGGAAGCCCACCAGCCGATCGCCGCGGCGATCAGCGCGGTGGCCACCACGGCGATCACGGCCCTCCGGCGGCCGCGGCGGCGCATCCGCCGGCGCAGCTCCAGGGTTTCACCGGTCACGGCGCACCCCCGGGATCCGGCGGACGTAGGGTCGCCAGCTCGCGGGAGAGGGCAGCGGCGCGGTCCTCGGCCGCCCGCCGTGCGGCGCGAGCCTCGTCAACGATCTCGTGAAGCTCCCGCACGCGCGCCTCTTCCGCGCGCCGGCGGGCCTCGGCGTCGTCGGCCCGCTTCTCGGCGCGGTCGATCGCCTCCTGGTACTCGCGGCGGTCCTGCCTGTTGGCGTTGAGCAGGTACAGCACGACCAGGACGAGGAGGCCGCCGGCGCCGACCGCACCGAGTCCGCCGGCGGGGAGCATCTGTGCAACGTCGCCCACACGACGTCAGGTGGTCAGTCGCTGGGCGATCTCGTCGATGACGTCGCCCACCGTGACGTTGCCGGGCGGACCGGCCGGTCCCTGCGCGCCCGTCGGGCCCTGGGGGCCGGGGTCGCCCTTGGGGCCCTGGGTGCCCTGGCCGCCGCCGTAGCGGCGGGCGACGATGATGTCCATCCGCATCATCTCCTCCGGGCCGTAGGTGCGGCCGTCGTCGGTGACGCCGATGGAGGCCATGGCCGCCTTGAGCGCGGCGGCGGTCTTGTCGCCGTACGAGCCGTCGACGCCGCCGAGCTGGGCGGCGAACCCGCAGTTGTGCAGCCGGTACTGGAGCAGCTTCACGGCGGGGCCCGTGTCCCCGAACTTGCAGAACAACTCGTCCTCCTGGTGGTCGTCTCCGAGGGCGATCGCGACGATGCGCCCCATGAGCGGTTGGTCCCGGCAGCGCCGGCGGTCGAGGGTGAGGTGCCAGTGATCGAGGTGGGAGCTGTCGCTGCTGAACGTCGAGCTGTCCGAGCGGGTGCCGACAACGGTCCGGCCGTCGAGGGTGCCGATCACCTCGCGTACGCCGGCGAGCCGGCCAGACTTGAGCGCCTCGACCAGGCGGCGGGTCTGCGCGACCATGAGCGCCCGGTTGCTGGCCGTGCCCCACGCTCCGGGGGTGAAGTCGACGCCGGCGATGTGCCGTTCCTGCTCGGCGGTCAGGCCGGACTGGACGGTGTAGGTACGGGACGTGCAGTACTGCGACCGCTTGATCCACTCCTGGGAGCGGTGCGCGCCGCGCAGGTGCGCCGTGTTGCCCTTGGAGCCGAAGGCGGTACGGGGCCGGCCGGCGCGGCGGCACAGCTCGTCGCCGAGCCAGTCCACCTCGGGAGTCACGATCTCTCGTGACCAGTACGACTCGGCTAGCAGTTGGGCTTGGGTGGGCATCGGGCGTCTCCTCGTCGACGGATCAGAAGATGGGGATGCCTGGGGCCGGCTCGCTGGCGGCCGGGGGCGGGGTGGTCGAGTCGGGCTTGAGCGCGATCGCGAACACCACGGCGTTGCCCTCAGACCCCGAACTGGTGAGGGTGCGCGTGACGCCGCTCGCCGCGGCGAGTGGGCCGCCGGAGTCCCAGACGGCCATGGTGATGTCGGCGCTTCCGGCGTTGGTGGCGGCGTCCGCGCGTTTCGGGTCCCCGCCGGCCGATGAGGACCAGGTGGTGACGCCGGCGGCGCCGGGTGCGTGTCGGGTGATGACGCCGTAGACCAGCCAGCCGCCTTCGGGCACGGTGACGGCCGGGGTGGTCTGTGTGGTGCCGGCGGTGCCGGCGACCATGGACGCGGCCGCGACCGGGGCGGTCGCGTCGAGGCCTCGGTATGCGCCGGCCCACGCCGCGCTCTTCACGGCGGTGGAGATGCCCCACGTGTACGAGGCGGGCTCGGAGGCGGCGGTCTTGGTGCGGATCCGGCCGCCCAGGTTCGTTCCGGACGTGGCGTCGCCGCGGACGGTCAGCCCGGCTACCGGCTCGGTCACGGTGGCGCTGGTGCTTAGGAGGCCGAAGAGGTGCACGAGCAGGTCGCCGTCGGCGACGCCGGTCAGCGCGGGTAGCGGGTTGGACGTCGCCGATCCGCTGGGCACGTTCTCCTGGTCGTCGACTCTGCTGATCGCCATGTCAGTAGGCCAGGACCTGGACGGTGAGCTTCGTGCCCGCCGCGGTGGAGCCGACCTGGTCGACGTCGACGGTCAGGTACGACCCGGCCGGCCAGTTCGCCGAGATGAACGTGGACGCGACCCCGCTGTACCGGTTACCGGCGGTGATCGTCGGCCGGTTCCCGCTGGTGAACACGGCGGTGCCGTCGACGCGGACCTGGACGATCAGCGACGACCCGGTCGGCGCGGTCCCGCCGATCGACGCGACCACCGACCGCAGGGTCAACGCCGAGGCGGTGGGGTTGTAGACGCGGTATGTGCCGGTGCCGACCGTGGCGGTGTCCTGCGTCCAGGTGGGCATCACGCTGACCGCGCTGCCGCCTCCGCCGGCCCAGGTGCCGGGGGTGCCGCCGGCGGTGCACAGCCAGAGCACGCCGGCGGCGTCGACGACGGCGTCGCCGGTGGCCCAGGTGCCGGTGGTGGGCGCGCCGGTTCCGGTCTTCTGGCCTCGGAAGTTGACGCCGGAGAGGCTGTTGTAGGAGCCGCCGGCGCGGACGCCCTGCAGGCCGGACAGCACCCGGGTGGCCTCGATCCAGCCGGGCTTGGTGCTGTTCCCGGTGCCGTACGCGCCGAGCAGCGCTTCCCTGTTGGCCGCCACGGAGGGGTTGGTGGACAGCTCGAAGAACCTTCCGGTGGAAGGGCCGCCGCGGTTTTCGTAGGCCTCGAAGACCCGCCCCGCCACTCGGTTGGGCAGCGACGGCGCGGCACGCAGTTCCCCGTTGCCGTTGAACCATCCCGTTTTGATCGACTGGCCGGTGGACGAGGTGGAGAAGAACTGAACCGCGTCGGGGTTGTCGTCGGCGCCGCTGAAGGGCTGGGTGAGCTTGAGCCACGGGTTGCCGTTCTGTCCCTGCGCCGGGTCGGGCGGCTGGGCGGTGTTGCCGACGTAGCTGCCGCCGGAGGCCGGCGGGTTGAGCAGCACCGCGCCGGCGGCCGCCGACGGGGGGATCGTCCCGAACGTGCCGCCCGGGAGAACGCCGAGCAGGTCACCGACGTTGCGGCTGCCTGGTGCGGGAACGGCGACGTCGGTGAGGTTGGCCAGGCCGGTGCCGTGGCCGTTGGCCTGCGCCTTGTGGGCGGCGAGGTCCACGGCGGTGGCCAGGGCCTGGTCGCCGACGTCGGCGGGCATCCACACCCGGGGGCCGCCGCCGGCGGACGCCCACGCCCCGGTCACTCCGTCGGGGTACTGCACGCGGGGGATCTGGCCGAAGGCGCGGCCGTCGGTGGTGTCGGAGGACGGCACCGAGGTGACCGGCTGGCCGACGGCGTTGAGCAGGTCGGCGTATTGGGTGCCGCCGGTCTCGGCGTTCCACCAGACGACATCGACGCCGCCGACGACGACGGCGTTCTTGCCGGTGACCGCGCCGACGGTGACGGTGTCACCGGAGATGATCGTGTAGTCGGACGGTCCACCGCCGGCCCAGTAGCGAGTCATTCAAGATCCTTTCTAGGACGCGGCGTGCCAGACGAGGGAGCCGTCGACGGTGCGGTCCTCGGCGACGGTGACGCCGGCCGGCGTCACGACATACAGCCCGCTGGAGGTGACGCGCAGCCCGGCGACCTGGGCGCCGGACCACCACATCACTGCCGACTGCACGGGGAAGGTCGGCGTGCAGCCGGCGGGTAGGTTCGCAACCTTGGTGGTGGATCCGGCGGGGAACGCGGCGTTGGTGCGCTGGACCTTGATGTTGAGCACGCACACGCCGCCGCGGCGCTGCAGGGTGTTCTCGGTCGCGCCGAAGCCGCTGAGCATCGACACGGCGAGCAGGCCGGAGTCGTCGACGGCGTTGCGCCAGACGGTGCCGTCGGACAGGATCCACCGGCCGGTGTCGGTTTCGAACGCCGACCGGCCGGGGTGGTGCGGGGGCCGGCGGTCGGACTCGCAGAGGATCTGCCCGTCCTCGTTGAGGTACCACGCCTTGTCGGTGACCGTCGACCCGGCCAGGGTGGTGGCGTTGTTGGCGACGGTGACGGTGGCCAGCTCGATCTCGTAGATCGTGCCGCCGCCGGTGGCGGGGGTGCGGGTGGCCGCGGGCGCGCCGGCGCCGGGGGTGCCCTGGACGATCTGCACGGTGACGGTCCAGGTGGACCGGTTGAGGCGCAGCACCACCAGGTCGACGCGGGTCGACCCGGAGGTGTTGGCGGCGAGGGTCTTGGTGATGACGGCGGCGTCGTTGGCCCAGCCGTAGCCCTCGACGGCGCCCTGGCGGGAGGCGCGGATGCGGATCTCTCGGGTGCCGGTGCCGTCGGCGTAGACCAGGGGCTGGTCGTCGGGGTGGCCGAGCAGCCCGGAGGGCAGCGCCCGGCCGAGCAGCCGTTCGTGCTGGGCCTCGGTGACGCCGGGGTTCGGGTACGAGGATTCAGCCATCGGACCTCCTACGGGGTGCGGCTACGGTGGTGGTCGTGACGGCGTACGACGACTGCGACTACTGCTCGACGTGCGGCTGGCACCACGACGGCTGCTGGTGCCGCGGTGGGGTGTTGCGGGATCCCGGCGAGGTGGTGTGTGGTCGGCCGGATCCGGAGCGGGGTTCGGTCGGGTTCGGCCGCGCCGACCGGCCGTGCGTCGCCGCGGCGGCTGCTACACGGTCTCCAGCTGGTCCAGGCGGCGCGACAGCTCCCGCAGGTACGTGAGCCACGCCTGGTCGCTGGATGCCTCCTGCGTGCCGACCAGTGCGGTGACGATCTCCCCGGCGTCGGGGGTCGCCTGCAGGTGCACGGCGCGGACCACGTCGGTGACCGTGACGCCGGAGGCCAGCTCGACCGAGACGCGGTCGCCGAGCTGGTAGTGCACGCCGTAGCGCTGGTCGGGGGTGTCCACGGTGACCGAGGACAGCCGGCCGGTCTCGGCGCCGCGGGTCAGGGCCTCGTCGCCGGCCTGGTTCAGCTCGGTGGTGTCGGCGGCGGTGTCGGTGGACTGGCGTTGGTCGACGAACGTTTCCATCCGCCCCCAGCCGGTGGCCGCGGTGGCGTTGACGCGCTCGACGATGACCCGGGACGTGCCGACGTCCTTGCCGCCGACGATCGCCACGGTGGCGGTCGGGGCCGCCGGCTCGTACCGGTAGGAGCGCAGGTTGTTCAGGCCCGGGGAGAACCGCACGCTGCCGGACAGGTCCTGCGCGGCGTACACGTCGAACAGCAGCTGGTTGGACGCGATGTCGTGGCGGGTGCGCATGCCGAGGCCACCGCCGGCGATCGCGGCGGAGCGCAGCACGTCGCCGAGCGGCTCGAAGCGGGTCCCCACCTTGATGGACGCGCCGAGGCCGGCGCCGGAGCCGAGGAGCAGTTGCGGCACCCGCCGCGCGGGCAGCGCGCCGGGGCCGGCGTTGCCGTTGACCAGGGACCGCATGATGTCGCCGGCCTCGTCGGTGGCCGTCCACCGGGCGGTGGAGGTCTGCGCGGTCGCGGCGGCCGCCGGGTTCGGGTAGGTCACGCGGGCCACGACGGCGGCCAGGTCGTCGGCGAACTGCACCTCGACGGTGCCGGGCCCGGCCGCCGAGCCGGTGACCGCCCAGTCCTCCGGGCCGGGTTCCTCGATCGGCCCGGCGCAGAACACGACGCCGTCGCGGATGACCACGACCCGGTTGCCGGGGGCGAGCTGGGCGGCGGACACGGCGGTGCGCGGCGCGGTGAACGTGCCGGTGGCCGGCTCGTTGAACCGCAGCGTGATGTCCACCTCGGTCCACCCGTCGATCGGATCACCGATGACGGTGAGGTTCCGGTCGGTGATCAGGATCGTGATCCGCGCCGGGCCGCGCAGCAGCAGAGGCATGGCGTCCTCCTACGCGGTCTCGTAGCGCGGCACGTACGACAGGGTGATCTTTGTTCCGGCGGCGGCGCCGGCGACGGCGAACTCCACGTCGTTGACGCCGGGTTGCAGTCCCCACAGCACCGCGCCCGGCCAAGACAGCTTGTTGCTCCAGTTCGCCCCGCCCGGCCCGCGTACGGCGGGCGGGTCGGTGGTGATCGTGGCGACCTGCCCCGCCGTCAGCGTGCCCGTCAACGTGAAGCTCTCGCCGGTGCTGTGGTTGGTGGCGACCACCGCGGTGGCGGGGCCGATGATCGTCCAGGTTGGCCAGGCCTCGACGTCGCCGGCGTTGTGGGCGGTGGTCACGCCCAGCACGCTGGACGGGCTCACCGTCAGGTACGGCGACAGGTAGGACACCGGCGCGCCAGCGTAGGAGTACGGGATGCTCTCCGCCTTGACGTCGCGCCAGAACGGATCCGGGCAGTACAGCGACAGCACCGCGGTGTCCCACAGCCAGCCCTGCCCGGGCTCCCCGTCGAAGCCGGCCTGGTAGTAGCACTCGATCTCCCGCGCCGAGCCGTCCGGACGCAGAGCGCGCAGCCGGCCCGGGCCGCGGCGCCGGGTCGACACGATGTCGGTGACCAGGCTCCGCCAGCCCCCCAGAAACTCCATGTGGGTGTCCGCGCGCACCCGCATCGGCACGATCATCGTGCGCGGCTGCGGCTGGATGTGCCGCACCCGAGTGCCGCCGCGCGGGTGCGGGTCAGCCACGATGGCCACCGGCGCGGCGCCGGTGACGTTCGACCACCCGTCGAGGGTGAAGTGCAGCTCGGCGTCGCTGGTCAGCTGCACCTGCCGGTCCTCGCCAGGCACGACCCACACCAGCTCGAAGCGGCCGCGGTCGCGCGGTCGCCGCGGCGGCGACGGTGTCGGCACCGGGGTGGGCGCCGGCGGCGGGTCGGTGGGCGAGGTGATCACGCCGACGTACACAGGCATCTACCGTGGCCTCCCCAACCTGTTGAGGGCGTCGCGGCGGCGCTCCAGCGCCTCCATGTCGTGCACCGTCCAGTTGGCCTGCTGCGGATACACGGCGATCCGGTTGTCGTTGGTCACCTGTGCGCCGCCGGCGGCCGCGCCGGCGGGCGTCACCTGCTGGCCGTACCAGCGGGCGGCGCGCTGCAGGATGTCCAGCGACCGGGCCGGGTCGCCGTAGCGGGGGATGAACGCCTCCCCGCCGGTGGCCGGCTCCGCCCACGCGTAGCGGGCCGGGGAGACGGGGGCGGCGATCTGCGCCTCCCGCAGCCGCCCCCACTGGGCGTGCTCGACCACGCCACCCCACCGGCGCAGCTGGGTGCCGACCCCGGGGATGTACTCCCCGGCGGACGTGATCCGGGTCCGTACGGTGATGACCCGGCCGTCGAGCTGCCGGATCCGCTTCTCGAAGCCGATGATCTGCCCGGTGGCCTCGTCGGTCAGCGCCCGGACCTTCGTCTCGACCTTCGCGGGGATGGCGAACAGCTGGTCGGCCAGGCGCCGCGCCTCGCCCTTCTCCACGCCCATCGCGTCGGCGGCGCGCAGGAACGCGGCGCGGGCCCGGGCGCTGGCGGCGTTGGCCTGCTCGTGCGAGCCGGTCTGGCGCAGGATCGCCTCGGAGCTGGACTGGGCGGCCTCGGCCATGCCGAGCAGCGCGGAGCGGTTCTTCCGCCCGGCCTCGGTGTTCGGGTCGATGCCCTTGTCGGCGCCGTCCTTGGCCGCCTTCGCGACCTGGTCGATGGCCTCCTCCAGGCGCAGGTTGGCCTGCTCGGCGTTGATGTTCTCCGCCGTCATCCGGCGCATCATCTCGTCGAGGGACTCGATGTCGGCGGCCGCGCCGGCAGCCTCGTCGCCGGCGGAGGTGAAGGAGCCGATCAGCTCCTGCAGGCCGTCGGACAGCCCACCGCCGGAGGTCTTGGCCGCCTCCTGCGCGGCGACCAGCTCGCCGAGCTTGGCGACGTCGCCGGAGATGAACGCGGCGAACTTCTCCATCCACCCGTAGGCGGCGGTCAGGGCCTCGATCGTGCCGGCGATCGACCGGATGCCGAACTCGAAGACGGACCACAGCATCAGCAGTGCGTCCGCGCCGGCGGCGGAGTGCTCCGACAACCCTTCGAAGGTGTCGCCCAGCACGTCGCCGACGCGGGCGCCGATCTCGCCGAGGGCGTCGACGGCGGGCCCGGCCCGCTCGGCGGCGGTCGCGAAGCCCTCCACGGCCCGCCCGGCTCCGCGCAGGAAGTCGTCGGTCAGCGGGGTCAAGTACTTGGAGGTGGCCGAGAAGGCCCGCTCCAGGTCGCCCTCCATACCTTCGATGCCGCTTCGGACCTGGCCCAGGGCGTCGAGGGTGGCCGGCACGAAGGACACGCCGGCGCGTTGCATGGTCTGGGCGAACAGGTCCCCGGTCTCCTTCGCGGAGGCCTGCACCTGGGGGTGCTTGGCGGCGATCGCGATGCCGCCGACGATGCCGCCGGCGCCGGCCGCCCCGACGATCGCGCCGCCGACCGCGCCGCCGACAAGCGGGGCGGCCGCCGCCGCGGCGGCGACCACGCCGGCGCCGATCGCGGCCTGCGCCTGCGGCGGCAGCTCCCCGAACACCGCCGACAGGGCGGAACTGATCGGCCCGCCGGCGCGGGCCAGCCCTGCGGCGAGGCCTTCGGCGAACCGGGCGCCGTAGCGGATGCCCTGCTCTTTGCCCTCGTCGTCGTTGAAGTCGATCAGCTTGCGCAGGTCGACCTGGCCGCGCTGCTTGCCGCGTTCCAGGGTCAGCTTCTCCGACAGCTTGGCCCGCTCGGCCTCGTCCGCGGTCGCGGCGATCTGCCGGGCCAGGTCCCGGATGCCCTCGGAGGTCTCGTCGATCTGCCGATCCAGCCGGGCGGCGTCGGCGCGCAACCGGTCGAGGTCACGGCCGGCGTCCTTGGCCGAACCTCCGAGGTCCTCGGTCGACTCGGTGGCGCGGCCCAGCTCGTCGCCGGTGTCCTTCGCGGAGCCGGCGACGTCGTCGAGGGCGCCCTCGAGATCCTCGGCCGCGTCGGCAGCACGGCCCATGCCGCGCACGAACGGCCGCTCGTCGACGTCGAGGCCGACCTTGGTGGTGCGCAACCGGTCACCTCCTCGGCATCAGCCGCACCGCGTGGATCATCGCGGCGGGGAACTGCGGGTTCAGGGCGGCGGTGTCCCGCTCGGAGCGCTGCAACGCCGCGCAGCAGTGGCACTGCGCGGGGTGGTTCGGCACGGGCAGGTACACGCCGGTGCCGAAGATGTTGTTGAAGTCGTTGGCCGGGGCGGTGGAGATCTCCAGCGGCTCCCCGCACCGCTGGCACAGCCCCGCCTCGTACGCCTCCAGGGCGAGCATCCACGCGACCTGCCGCGGGTCCCACTCGGTCTCCGGCACCGAGCGGGTGAGCCGGCCGCCGCCGTCGTGTTCGTAGGCGGTGGCCGGCTCCCAGCCGTCGAGGCGCTTGAGGCTTACGCCGAGGGTTCGGGCGAGCCGGAGCCGCTGAAGGAGTCCGGGGTCCTCAGCAATCCGGCGACGGAGAAAGGGAGGTCCTGGTCCTGGACGTTGAGGTTCCAGCAGGCCCGCCACAGCTTCTGCCACTGCGGCCGCGACAGCAGCTCGCCCTCCAGGTCCAGCAGCGCCGCCCAGGTGGCGTCCTTGAGCTGCGGGGACACGGTGCTCAGCCGCACCAAGACCGGGAGGAACGTCTCCCGGTTGACCTGCATGCGCAGGTCCTCCTCGTCGCCGTCGCGCGGCTGGTGCTCGGCCACCAGCTCCGCCCACCGCTTCGGCGCCAGCGCCCGCAGCTCGAACGGCACGGTCGCCGCCTCGATCTCGCCGCGCAGCTGCTCCATCCGGCGCAGCTTGTCGTCGGTGCCGTCGCCGGCGATACGCGGGTCGCCGGCTGCCGCCGCCTTGGCCTTACCGACCTCCTTGGCCAGCTGCCGCCACTGGTTGACCAGGTCGCCGCGGGTGCAGATCGCCACGGTGTCCTCTGCCGGCTTCGCGCCGGTGAGGATCGCGTCGACGTCGCTCACGCCACCACCGCCACGTCCATCTGCACCTCGTTGCTGACGAACAGCCGCTGCGTGGCGGTGTGCACGCTGTTGGCGCCGTTCCAGTTCTTCATCGGCTCGCCGGCCTCGATCGGCCACACGTCGGTCAGCTGCGCGATCGCCCACGCCGTGGTCCGCGGCACGCCGTAGCGGGCGAGGATGAACCCGGTCACGCCCTCGGCGAGGGTCAGGTACGCCTCGTTGTTGTCGGCGTCGGCCGGGTTGTGGACGTACACGACGGTCAGCGACCGCGACTTGCGGCCGGGCTTCTCGAAGTCCTGCACCGTGGCGATCCGCGAGTCGGTCACGGTGGCCTGCTCCCCGGAGGGCTGCCAACCATCGCCGGTGATGTAGCCGTGCAGCGGCTGCGACGTCACCGCGTTGATCTCGGTCAGCTTCGGCGACGCCGGGTCGACCAGGCTGGCCACGTACACCAGCGTCAGGGTGCCGTCGGACTTGACGGACGTGGGCAGCAGCGGCGACGTCATCGGGTCTGCTCCTGGCTCTCCGCGCCGGTCGCGGTGTCGGCCGCCGCGCTCTGGGCGCGGCGGGTCTTGGGCTTGGCCTCGGCGGCGCCGGACGGCAGCGGCTGACCGAACGCGTCGACGGCGTCGACGGCGTCGAGGATCTCGACGTCACCGCGGTCGGCGAGCTGCTGCGCGCGCCGCCGCGGCAGCGACGACTCGGTCTTGGTCTTGGGGTCTCGCACGCGCACGAACTCAGTCGGCACGACTCCTCCAATGGGTGTGGTGCCGGACTAGCCCGGCAGGGTTTCGAGGCGGAACACGTACACCTGGTCGACCACCAGGCGGCCCGTGGACTCGTCGGCCCGGACCGGCGGCGAGTCGAGGTAGCGGATCGGAAAGCACTGCCGGCCGGCGATGACCGGCACGGTGTCGAGCAGCGCGTCGACCACCTGCTGAGCGACCGCCCGGGCGGCGATGTCGTTACCGCCGACGCAATGCGCGGTGATGTCGAACACCGCCCGCGTCGTCGCGGCGACGATCGACGGGCCGAGCGCGAAGCCGGGCCGGATCTGCACGGCCACGTACGGCGGCTCGGCCTCGTCCGGCACGATCTGCCCGGCGTCGTCGGGCTCCTCCGGCGGATACACCGTCAGGTCCTCGCGGGCGCGCAGCAGACCGAGGATCGTATCGGCGTGGGCCTGGATGTCGACGCCGGTCACGTGCGGCCGTCCAGGGCGTCCGCTGCGGCCTTCTCCAGGCCGTGCTCCCAGTCGGGGGTCCAGATGTCCAGCGCCGGCCCCAGATGCGCATACGGCGGGTTGTTGATGGTGCCGTACTCCAGGATGTTGCCCAGCGCGCCCTGGCGGCGTTCCTTCTCCGGGCCGATCTCCGCGGCCACGCCGTCGCCGGCGCCGCGGTCGTCGACGTCGTAGGTGATCGCCTGCGGGTAGTCCGGGGCGTGCGCCAGCCCGGAGGCGAACTCCCGGGAGGTGTCCTTGATGCCGCGGGCGGAGAACTCGGTGGCCTTGACCAGGTTGCGGTGCGCGTCGGCCGGCACCTGCTCCAGGTGCGCGCGAAGCCGGTTGACGTCGGAGGCATCCAGGTCGATGTTCACGACGTGCGCTCCTTGACCTTGAGCCGGCGGGCGGTGGCGTCGGCGTGCCGGTGCGGGGCATCGACGACGAACACCCGCCCGACCAGGTCTGGGTCGCCGGTCGAGGCGGTGATCACGCACTCGTCGCCTGTCTGCGGCACCGGGGCGGCGCCCATCGGGATGTGCACCTCCACGCCGACCATCACCACCACGGCCTCCCCGACAGTGGCCGGCGCGGCGGTGGGTGAGGGCTGCTTGAGCCGGCACTTGCCGGCGTACCCATTGGCGTAGACCGGCGTGATCTTCCCCGTGGCCGGGTTGGTGGAGGTGCCGGTCTTGCGACGAAACTGGCACGTGTCGCGCATCCGCGCCTCGGCGAGGCGGCGGCCGCGGGCCACCGCCTGGTCGAAGCGGCCCATCAGCGTCGCCGCCCGTACTGGCGGCGCAGCGCCGCGCGCAGCGTCGGCGTGCCGTCCATGTGCGTCGACATCGCCGCGTAGGTCGTGGACCAGTCGTCCTGCGCCTCGGCCTTGACCCCGGCCGGGTTGTACGGCACGTCGCGGATCAGGCCGAGCACCGCCGAGCGGGCCAGCTGCAACTCCTGCGACCCGTCCGGGTAGCCGTGGGTGTAGACCACGGTGACCGGGATCAGATCGCCCGGGCGGTCCGACCAGCCGCAGCGCCGGTACAGGCGGGTTCCGTGCAGCCGGTACCCGGCCGCGCCGGCCGCGATCGGGGAGCCGTTGTAGTCCACCGACGTGACCGCCTGGACCGGGAACTGCGGCAGGGGCAGCCACTGGCTCGGGCCGGCGGTGAGCACCGCGGTGTCGTCGACGACCTCGACGATGCGCTGCCCGCCGGCGGCGGCCTGGACCACCGCGGTGGCGCACTCGATCAGCAGGGTCACCTGCGCGTCGGGCAGGTCCTGGTCGTCGAGCAGGTTCTTCAGGTCGGCCGGGGCCGCCAGCTGGTCCGCCACCGAGTCCCCCTCTCCTGAACCAGGTGTTCAGTGCTGAACACCTGCCGTGGTGCGGGCTCGGCCGGCAGGGGTGCTCCTGCCGGCCGAGCCCGGTCCGGGTCAGCCGCGGCTGCTGCCGGTGGCCTTGGTCGCCTTGGCCGCGCTGGCCTTGGCGGCGGCGGTGGCCTTGGTCGCCTTCGCCGGGGTGCTGGCGCTGTCGCCGGCGCCGCCGGCGAGCGGATCCGGGTCGGGCACGGCGACCCCGCCCGGCGTGGCCGGGGCGATCACCGTGCCGTCGTCGACGAGCGCCTCCGGCACGGCCGGCGGCTCGGTCTCCTGCCCGCCCATGACCTTCTGCAGCTCGACGACCAGGCCCTGGCGGGTGTTCAGGCCCTTGGCCTGCTCCATGTCCAGGGCCACCCGGGCGCGGGCGAGGTCCTCACCGACCCAGTCGAGGATGTCCTCGGCCGCGCCGGCGACGATGACGTCCCGGTCGATCTCGTCCGGCTCGACCAGGCCCGGCACCGGCCGGGCCGCCGGCGTGCCGAACCGGTTGGTCGGCCCGTCGGTCTCCGCCGACGCGTCGACGTCCCCGTCGCCGTCGCGCAGGCTGATCGCGCCGGCGTCGAGCAGCCGCTGACGCTGCTCGTCCGACACGTCGTCCGGCAGCGGCGCCCCGTGCGGGACGTCGACCAGGGCGCGGCCGGCGCCCACCTGCGTCTCGACGGTCACGTAGCCGGCCGTGACGACGTACTGCTCCTTGTCCTTGGCCTTCGCCATGATGCAGCGCTCCTTTACGCCTTGAGATTGACGATCTCGGGTGGTGGGCCGGGCGCTGCTCAGCCGTTGGCCTTCAGGTTGATGATCTTGCCGTGCTTGCGCTCGTTGCCGTAGGCGAGACCGACCTCGCCGTAGAGCTGGTTCTTGTCGTAGGCGCCCGTCTTGGCCAGGGGCTCCTCGAACATGTGGCCCTTGCCGGGGACCTCCAGGTACACCGGCCGGCACTCCTCGAGGGAGACGACCTGGACCACGTCGGCCGGCATGTGCCGGTTGAGCATGACGTTGAGGATTCCGAAGTCGGTCTCGATCCGGTTGACGGTCACACCGCCGACGGTGGAGATCTCCTTGGTCACGTAGCCGGCCGCCACGTAGGCGTTGGTGATCGCCAGCTTCTGCGAGGCTCCCACCATGATCGTGGCGGTCTCGGACTGCATGATGCCGCCGTTGTTGTAGACGGTCATCAGCAGCGCGTCCACCATGGTCTTGGTCAGGGCCACGCCCTTGGCCCAGACCACAGTGCCGTTCGCGGTGATGTCGACCGGCGCGCCGTCCTTGGTCAGCGACACCTTGAAGTCGCTGGCGGTGAATCCGCTCGCGACGACGTAGTAGACGGCGGTAGTGGTCAGCGGGGTGGCAGTGCCCACCGAGGTGAACCGGATGCTGTCGCCGACGGCCAGGCCGTGCGCGGCCAGGGTGATCAGGTCCGTGGTCGCGGCCGCCGTTCCGGTCGCGGTGACGCCGGCGGCGGCGTCGACGACGTTGGACGACGTGGCCGCGAGGATGCCCCGGGTCTTGCGGGCGGTCAGGTTGTCCGCCGGCAGCTGGTAGATGCCGTTGACGAACGACCACTCGATGTCGCGGACCATCTGCTTGAGCATCAGCTCGGTCTGCCAGTCCAGCTCGTCGACGACCGGGTTGGCCGCGCCGGCGGTGGCCAGCCCGCCGAGCCGGCCGGTGGCCGCCCGCTTGGTGTAGGACACCCCGACGGTCTCGTGGTGGATCTGCGTCACGTTCTTCTTCTGACCGCGGATCCGGTTCTGCGCGGTCGGCGCGTCCTGGCCCTCCAGGGCCACGTTCTGCCCGGCGGCGCGCAGGTCGTACTCCGACCACTCGAACTCGGTGTCGGTGGTTTGCCCGCCGCCGGTCAGCCCGCCGATCGCCGAGAAGAACGGCGTGTCCGACGGGGTGAGCAGGTACAGGATGCCCGTGTAGTTGGGCAGGTTGTAGGTGGTGCCGAGCGCGGTGATGCCAGCCATCGCTGGTCGCTCCCTTCGATCGTTCCTTGGGCGCGGCCCGCGCCGGCCCTTCGGTTACTGCTGGACGGTCAGCTTCTGCTTCTGCAGACGGATGACCTCACGGACGTTGCCGGCGGCCTGCGCGGCCGCGATCAGCGCTTCCAGGTCCGCCGGCTGGTTGCCCCGGGTGCCCTGCGTCGGGTCCGGAGCGGGGTTACGCGGCCCGGCCGGCGCGCCGGGGAACAGCTGCAGCAGCGCGTCCGCGTCCGCTTCGAGCTCTTCCCGGGTGGAGCCCTGCAGACGCGCGGCCTGCTGCGGCGTGAGCCCCTTCGCGGCGGCGACCTCGGCAACTGAGCGCGCCCGCCGCTCCTCGGCGAGCTCCTTCTCGTACGAGTCGAACCGCTCGTTCAGCAGCTCAAGGTCGCTCTTGCCCTTCTCGTGGTCGCCGTCGCCGAAGGCCGCGGCGAGCCGGGAGAAACGCTTCTCCAGCGCGATGCGAGCTACCCGTTCCTCGCGCAGCGCCTTCTCGCCGGCGGGGCCGAGCGGCTTGTCCTGCGGGTCGCCGCCGGTCGGGGCCGGGTCGGCGGGCGGCTGGCCGCCGCCGCTGCCGGTGCCGGGGTTGGCCGGCGGTGCGCCTGTGCCTGGGTCCGCCGGTGGCTGACCGGGGCCGGGGGCGGGTGCCGGCGGGTCGGGGGCGGCGCCGAGCTGCGGCCAGATCAGCCGGCCGGAGCGGGTGCGGCCGAGCGCGCGCAGCGGGTCGCCCGTGCGCGGGTGCCGCAGATGCGGATGGGTGGGCAGGTGGGTCATCGCGACCTCCGGTAGGTGGCCACAGCATCGCGCCGGGCCAGGTGATGTGTGCGGGCCCCTACTCGCCGGGGCCCTTGACGTCGACGGAGAAGACGGGCAGCGGGCCGTACACGGCCAGCCACACCGTCCCGCCGGCGGCGAGCTTCTCCAGGTCCCCGTCCTCCAGCCGCAGCCGCACGCAGACCCGGGGTAGGCCGGTGTGCTCGCCGGTGTCCACCAGCACCTCGACCGGTGCGATGTCGGTGTCGGTCAGGTCACCGGACGGGCCGGTGGCCACCATCCGGCGGGCACCGGGCCACATCTCGTCGTCGGGGATCGGACTCGGGCGCATCAGACGCGAGGCGGCCAGCACCAGGTACCCGGCGGGATCGTGCCGCCGGTCGGCTCGTGTCCGTCCGCGGGCTCACCCCGCTTCCGCGAGGTCACCCAGTGCTGCTGGATGCCGTCGAGCTGAACCACCAGGTTGGCGGTGCCGGAGGCCGGGTCGAAGACGGCGGTGACCATGGCCGGGTAGATCTGGCCGGCGCTGACCGGGTTGCGGTGCTTCTGGACGGCGGTCGCGTCGCTGCCGGAGGTGATGCTCGCGACGTCGGCGTCGCTCAGCCGGTAGTGGACGATGCGGCCGATGGTGGGCTGCATGAGGTCTCCTTCGGTCGGTCAGCGGATGTAGCCGAAGCGGCGCAGGAGGCGGATCGCTTCGTCGCGGTCGTCGCCGGCGGCGGTGAGGATGCTCTCGGGCATCAGGCGGGGCGTGCGGGCCTGCCGGTAGCGGCCGCCGTCCTTGACGCCGCGCTCTCGGGCGCCGAGGCGGACGCCGGCGACGCCGCGGGTGGTGGTGCCCTCGGTGGTGGTGTAGACCTGCCGGCCGTACACGTCGCGGGTTGCCAGCTGCCCGCGGTCGCGGCCGCCGCGCAGCATCCGCGTCTCGGCGGCGGTGAGGCGGGCGCCGGCCGGGGCGAGGCCGAACGCGCCGCGGCGGGCGTTGACGACCTGGCCGATGTCAGCGCCGAGACGGATGGACGCTGCGCCGGCCTTGGTGAACTGCCGGTCCTGCTCGTCCGGTGTGAGGCTGTCGAACCAGGCCCGGGGGTTGGTGGCGATCGCGTCGACGGTGTCCTCGGCGGCGGGCACGTGGACGCAGTCGCAGCACGGGTGCCGGTCGAAGGCCTCCGCGCTGCGGTAGCGGCGGCCGGCGAGCACGACGCAGCGGCCGCAGGTCTTCCCGACGACCATCCGGATGTAGGTGTCGACATCGCGGGCGGCCATCGCGGTGGCGTCGGCGGCCCGGCCGGCGTCAGCGACCTGCGTCCGGACCGCCGTCTCCAGGGTGGCGTATCCGCCGGCGAGGGCCCGCTCGACGTCGACGCCGGCACCGATCGCGGTCAGCGCGGTGATGGCCGGCTCGTACAGCAGGGACGGCAGGGGCCGGCCGTCGGAGGCGATGCCGGCGAGCGCGGCCGGCACCACCCGCGCCCGCGCCCGAGGGTCGGCGCCCTGGGCGTCGAGCACCGCGTCGAGGTAGCTGTCCGCGGTGACCGCGGCGGCGAGCTGCGCGGCCGCGGTGACGGGCACCAGGTCGCCGAGCTGGGCGGCCCAGCTGCGGGCGATCGCGTCCGGGTCGACCCGGGACCACAGCTGCCGGGCGACGACGACCAAGCGGCCAACGATCCGCCGGCGGCGGCGGTAGTGCTCGCGGGCGACCTGCTCAGCCGACACCGGCCGGCTCCGGCTGCGGCGCCGGTGCCGGGACCGGCGCGGGTGGCGCCGGCGGCTCGACCGGGGCCGACTGGCCGCCCATGCCGAGGTTGATGATCTCGCGGACCGGGTCGCGGTCGGCCTCGGCCGCGTCCTCGGCCTGCATCCGGCGGATCTGCCCCTGGCTGTAGCCGAGGTCCTCGCGGGCCTGCCGCTTGGTGATGATCGGCTCGTCGCCGCCGAACACCTTGCGGACCGCGTCAGCGGCCTGCGCCCGGGTGGGCGTCGACGGGTCCCGCCAGATCGTCTCCAGCCGCTTGGTGGCCGGGTCCCAGTCGCCGTCCTGCAGCCGGCGCACGTGCCGGTTCACGCGCTTGTAGGAGCCGCTGAACGGCACGGTCTTGCGCTCGGCCCGCTTGATCAGCCGGGCCTCGGCCGCCCGCCACGCCTCCGCGCTGGCCGGGGTGTCGGTCACCACCCCGAACGCGGTCGGTGGCAGGCCGACCAGGGCGGTGGCGTGCTTGGCCAACTGGGTCAGGGACTGGTGGAAGTTCGCCAGGCTGGAGGCGGCGAACTCGTGGGCCTTGATGCCGCCGCCGTCGGTGTCCTCGCCGCCGCCTTCCAGGGTGAGCAGCTTGCCCATGATGACCTGCAGCGCGGACTGCTTCTGACCCTTGTCGTCGACCAGGTCGTCCTCACCGATGCCGAACAGCGCGCGCAGCGGGATCGCGTGGAACTCCGCGGCGACCATCATGTCGCTGGCCAGCTTGTTGGCGGCGTGCGACAGCGTCAGCAGCGGGATCGTCAGCTCCGACTTGCCGTACCGGTCAGCCAGGCGGCCGCGGTTGGTCAGCGGGGTCACGAGGACCTCGCCCACGTTGTGCACGTCCCGGCCGATCTCCCGCCAGCCCTGCGGGCCCCGGTCGAACCAGACCGTGTGGTTGGGCATGTAGAGGGTGGCGTACTCCTGCGGCAGCCGGATCAGGCTGTCCGGGTCCTCCACCCAGCGGCGCAGCGCCGCCCGCGGCGCCCGGGTGCGCGGGTCGATGTCGGCGTACATCTCCAGCGGGGACTCCACCGTCACCAGCGGGGTGTCGTCGTCGTCCTCGTTGGTGCCCACCGCGATGTAGGAGCGGCGCATCACGAGGGCGTCGAGGCGGCCGAGCTGCGCCTCTTCGTCGAGGTCGTTGTCCTGCCACACCCGCTGGAGGTTCTTGTCCGCGGTGGCGCTGGCCAGCTCGTCGGCCGGGGTGTCCGGATCCGGCTCGTCGTCGTCCTCCGGGTACCGGAACCCGAGCACGTCCAGGCGCTCTTCCAGAGGGTCGACGGCGAGCATCGGCCAGCCCAGCGACACGGCCTGGAGCCGTTCGCCGACCTCCCGCAGGATCTCCGGGTGGATGTAGTGCAGCGGCGCGCTGCCCTCGTAGAGGGCGTTGAGCTCCTGCAGCTGCGGCAGCTCCCGGTCGTGCCGGCTGGCCAGGTGGGTGACCCATCCCAGGTCATCGGTGGGCAGCGGCATGGGTCACCTCCTGACGATGATCTGCTTGCGCTTCTTGCGTTTCCAGCCGCCCTTGGCGATCGCGTCCAGGCGGGCCTTCCAGGACAGGCACCCGGCCATCGCCAGGTCGATGTACTTCGTGGAGTCGGGCCGGATCTTGTAGATCGTCCACAGCGGTGTCTCGTCGTCGTCGCGGACGTTGAGGTCACCGCGGACGGCGTTGCCGATGTGGTCGGCGTAGGTCTTGTCGCCGTTGTGGGTCAGCTCGCCGGAGGTCTGCGCGGTGCGGTAGGCGCGCATCGCCTGGCCGATCTGGCGGGGCCGGTTGGTGTACCACTCCAGCACCCGCCGCTCGCCGTACCGGCCCGACCAGCGGGCCACGGCGGACTCGAAGCGCGGCGGGTCGGCGTACACCAGCCGCACCGCGTACAGGTCCATCGCCTCGGTCAGGACGCCGTCGACGTCGTCGTCGGTGACCTCCCAGCCCTCGGCGTCGTCGGGGCGCACCCAGTAGCGCAGCGGCCACTGGAAGCCGGTCTCGATGTGCGTGGCGATGAACCCGACCGCGTCGCGCCAGCGGGCCCCGTCGAAGCCGATGGTGATCGGTTCGCCGTGCTCGATCCGGATCGCCGGGCGGGCGAGGGTCTTCGTCCACCTGGCGGCGTCGAACGCGTTGCGCTCGGCTGACCGGCGGCGGTTGAGCCAGACCCGCTGCCAGTACATCTTGTCGGTGTCCGGCTGGTGGTACAGCGACGCGATCGACTCGACCTGGCCCTCGAAGTCCGGCCACAGCGCGATCGCCGGGCCGGAGGCCTCCCGGATCGCCGCCTTGAGCTGCTCCGGATCGTCGAGGTCCTCGTCGTCGCGCCACGGCGCCTCGCGGTGGAAGAAGAACAGCGACGCGTCCTTCACCTTGCCCGCGGCGATCATCTCCGCGTACTGGTGCGTGTCCTCCGCGCAGGAACCCTGCCCCTCCCCGTAGGTGGTGGTCGTCTCCAGCTCCCACGCGTCGGCGAGCACCCGCTTGGGCAGGTTGTTGCGCATGGTCTGCCGGGCGTCCTTGAGCCTCGGCAGGATCATCCGGTGGGTCTCGTCGAAGTGCTGGTGCGTCGTCCGGGCGCCGTCGGCCGCCGACGGGGAACCGGCCACCGCGAGGGCCTTGCCCTCGCCGTCGATGCGGGTGATGTGGTCCTTACCCGCATCGAACAGGTCCGCGTCCGGACCCTCCTGCACGATGAACAGCAGCGCCCCGTACGCCAGCTCCTCGGTCTGCTCCTCGGTGTAGGCCAGCATGGGGATGTACGGGTCGGTGACCGGTGCACCGACCGGTTGCCAGATCCCGTCGACCAGCTTCCAGCCGTCGGTGCGCACCGGCGCTTCCGGGTGCAGCTCGCCGTACGCCACCCACGCCGCGAGTTCGGTCTTCGCCACACCCTTGCGCAGCGACCACGCCACCCGCTTGAAGCGCCGGCGGCCGGCGCGCGGGTGCCCGCGCGGGAACACCTCGTAGGCGCGGTAGATCAGCGCCCGCTTCTCCTGGTCGATCACGGCGGGGCGGCCTCGCAGGTCGCCCGGGCCGTGCACGGCCCGCTCCTCCAGGAAGTCGCACAGCTGCGGCCCGAGACTGGGCCAGGGTTGCTCGTCCAGCGGGGGGACGACGAAGACGCTCACACCGCCCGCAGCGCCGCGAGGGGATCAGCCGCCGGCTGCACCGCCGTCGCCGGCGGCGTCTCGGCATCCGCCCGGTCGCGGTCGCGCTCGGCGCGCTTGGCGGCGGTCTCGTCGACAGCTACCTCCCAGCGCAGCCGCAGCATCGCCATCGGCGACAGGCCGAGGCGGTCCGACCACTGCCGGGCCTCCTTGGCCGCGGCGAGGTCGCCCAGCTCGGCGAGGACCTTGTGCCGGACATACTGCGCGACGTCGCGTGTCCAGCGCAGCCGCTCCCACGCCACCGCCTGCGGCAGCCGCCACAGGTCGCGCCACAGGTCGGCCTCCAGCGCCCGCTGCGCTCTCATCTGCGCCTTGATGATGGCCAGCTTCTCCTGGGTCGTCTCCAGCCGTCGGCGCACCGAGGCCTCCTTGCGGGTGCCCTCCAGCTCGGCCAGGTCCTCCTCCAGGTCCGCGACCGCGGCGGCGAGCAGGTCCCGACGCGCGGCCATCACCACGTCGGGCACCAGCGGCCAGTTCGGTGCCCGCCGTCCTCCGCGCCCTTCGGCCGGCAGCCGGGTCGTCGCGACCGTGGCGTTGCGGCGTCGGCGCTGTCCCGCCGGCTTCGGCGGCGGTCCCATCCCTGCCATGATCGGCTCCCTCTCGCGGCATCGCGCCGCAGACAGCCGGGCCGTCACATCGCGTGACGGCCCTCAGGTGTGCCGGATCTCCCAGACCCGTACACGGCAATCTCTACCTCCCCGGCGGTACTGCTGACCTGGGGTCTTGGGGGTCACCCCCCACCCCTCCGGGGTCGATCACTCTCCGTGACATTCAGTGATCCTCGTCCAGGGTCGCGATCGTCTTGCGTGTGCGCGTTGCCGCGTACTCGACGAGCCCAAGGATGCGGTGCACGGGGACCGCGTCGTCCCGGTTGAAGCAGCCGACAGCGGTCACACCATGGCCGTGGTCGTCGAACCGCTGCTGCGCACTGATCACCACGTACTCGGTGAGCACCCACGCCTGGCCATCGTCGGCGTACGCCAGTAGCACCTGCTCGATCGCGGCGGTCAGCGCCTGATCGGCGGCCACCTGCTCGGGGGTGCGGCTCATCGTTGGTTCCACCCTCCCGGCTGCTCGGCCGCGGTGTGCTTGGCGTGGCACGGACCGCACAACCCGCGGCCGCGGGCTGGATCGTTGGGGTCGTCGCCGGCGGCGACCAGGTCGCGTCGGTCGCGGGGCCAGTGGTCGGCGTGCCGGGACGGGCGCAGGCACTGGTCGCCGTGGCCGTGGCCTCGGTCGGTGCAGACGCACAGCGGTTCCTTCCGCAGCACCCGGCGGCGGAAGCGCCGGCGGTGGCGGTGGTCGTAGCCTCGCTCGCCGGCCGTGCCGCGTGCCGCCTCGGCCCGGGCCACACAGTCCGGGCACCGGCCGGCCGGGACCGCCTCGACACAGCCCGACCCGGTTGGGCCGGGGCCGGAGCAGACCTTCCACGCCCTCGGCACCGCCGACCTCCAAGGCCAACGCCGGAGGCCCCGACCTGGTGGTCGGGGCCTCCGTCCGGGAGCCGATCCCCGGTGACTGGCGCGGTAGCTGTGTAGTGGACGCACTGGTCCTACTGGCAGGTCAGCGTACGCCCAGCTCAACCGTTGATCAAGTCAGGTCGTGGCGGGAGTGTCCTGCCTGGCCTGACGGTCGATCTGGACGCGGCTGTCGAGGACCTGGGCGATGCTCGGGCCCGCCGCGGCGTCCAGCTCGACGTGGCCCGGGGCTGCGTCTCGCAGCCGTTCGGCGGCGACCTGCTGGTAGTGCTCGGACAGCTCGACTCCGACGAACCGGCGGCCGGTCTGCAGCGCGGCGACACCGGTGGATCCGGATCCGGCGAACGGGTCGAGCACCGTGCCCCGGGGCACGCACACCTGGGCCAGCTCGGCCAGCAGCGAGACGGGCTTCTCGGTGATGTGCCGCCTCGCTACGCCGCGGGGCTGGCTGGCGGAGTACAGGCCGGGCAGGTACACCGGGTTGCGGGTGGCGTCGATCGGACCGTTGGATCCCCAGAGCAGGTACTCGCACTCGGCCTTGAAGCCGCCCTGCCGGGGCCGGCTGATCGGCTTGTGCCACGGCACGATGCCGCGCCACAGCCACCCGCCGGCCTGCAGCGCGTCGGACGTGGCGGGAAGCTGCCGCCAGTCGGTGAACACCAGCAGGCTGGCGCCCGGCCGGGCCGCCCGGAGGCAGTGGGCCAGGACCAGGGACAGCCAGGCTACGTAGGAGTGCTGGTCGCGGTTGTCGCCGGTGAAGTCGGCCAGGTGGTGAGCGGCGTCGCCGGAGACGTACTTGTCCCGGGCGGACTGCTTGGTGCGGTCGGACTGAGTGCGGCCGCCGCTGTTGTACGGCGGGTCGGCGAGAACCAGGTCGACGCTGCCCGCCGCGAGGGTGGGCAGCACGACCAGGGCGTCGCCGCCGTGCAGGGTTGATCGGTCGTCGGTGTGAAGGATGGTCATATCTGGCGTCCCCCGTTGCACAGATGGATGGTCTGTCGCGCCAGCGTGCGACACGGACGTCCCGGCGTCAGCCGCCGGCGGCGGGGCCCGGGACGGAAGAAGTGGGCGCACTGGTCCCACTGGCGTCCGAGCGTACGCCCTGGTCAGGCTCGTGATCAACCAATGCGGCCTGCCGCTCGCGCGAGGCCTTCGCCGCGGCTCTGCGGGCCCGGTCTTCCTCGTCGCGCCGGCGTTGCTCAGCCAGCTCGTCGAGGACGGTCAGCACATCGCCGAAGCGGTAGAGCGGACGGACCCACACGTCGACGGCCAGTTCCTGCGGGCCCTCGGCACCGTCGAGCTCGACGGTGGCCTGCCTCAGCCGGCCGCGCTGCGCGAGTGCCCGCAGTTGCCCGGGCGTGCACACCCGGCCGAGCCGGGCCGCCGCGGTGGCGAGCTGGGTCGCGGTGCCTCGCACGTCGCGGGCCTCGTCGAGTAGCCACCGGACGCGGGGCCCGGTCTGGTGGGTGGTCTGACAGCCGGGGCAGCGGACCCAGGTGACGCCGGGCCAGGCGTACAGCTCGGTGGTGCACCGCTGCTCCGGATCGGCGTCGATCGGTGTGAGGCAGGTGCCCGCGTACCACCGGTCGGCGGGGTTCTCGACCAGCCGCTTGACCGCGTGCGCCGCGCCGAGCAGCTCCTCGGCGGCGTCGGTGGCGTCGGGCTGGCGGCGCAGCCAGTGCAGGTGCTCGACGACGAAGCGGGCCGCGGCCGCCACCGGGTGCTCGGCGCGTCGGTCGCGGATCTCGTCGCATGAGGGGTGTCCACACCGGCCGGGCAGCGCGGTCCATCCGGCGATGCAGAGCGGCCCGACGACTCGGGGGCGTCGGCGAGGCAGGGGCACGGCTCGGGCGGTGGCGATGTGGTCCATCCAGGTGACCACGACGTGGGCGGCCGCCCAGGCCGCGTTCGACGCCTTGAGGTCGACGGGGATCGGTGGCTCGGTCGAGCGGGGGCCGTCGCGGTCGCCGTATCGGGCCTGCCGGGTGATGTTGACGTCGGGCTCGCCGGCGAGGTCGGCCATCTCCTGGAGGGCGTGCCCGACGGGCCGGTAGCACTTCGGGCAGACGTAGCCGCCGGTCGGGTCCGGCCGGCCGCACCAGGCGCAGTCATGGAAGGAGGTCACCGGGTCTCCTCGTGGGTGGCGGGTGGGGTGGCGGGCACGGAGCCGGGAGGCCAGGCGTAGTCGGGAGGGGCGGTCGGAGGAGCGGGTGCTCGCGAGCGCCGGTGGTAGATGTCCGGGGAGTCCGGGGCCCTGGCGGGTTGGGTGGGGCGGCGGGTCGGATCAGGGTGATCAGGGCGGTGCCCGACCCGACCCTCCCCGGCACCCCCCTCGACCGTCGCGGACCGTTGTTCGTGCTGGTGACCGCCGTTCTGCGGATACACCTCACCCGTGGTGTTGTCGTTCGGATCAGCGATCCGGTCGTCTGTTCGATCAGTGATGCGATCAGCGTTCGGATCAGCGTCTGATCGGTGATCGGTCGCTGTTTCGTCGGTGATCTGTTGCTGATCGGGGAGGTCGTTGAGGACCTGGTCGCGGTTGGTCCAGGCGGCCTTCTCGGAGGACGTGGGCTCGGCCAGGAGGACCATGTCGGCCTCGTACGGGGTGCGGTGGCCCTTGTGCTCGTTGCAGCGGGCGCAACAGACGACGAGGTTGACGCCGTCCTCGCCGGCGGGCAGGTCCGGGTCGACGTGGTCGAACGTGAGGACCTTGCGGCGGTCGCGGGCCCGGCCGGCCTTCGCGCTCAGCGGCCCGGAGCGGCAGTAGCGGCACGCGCCGGCGTCGCGGGCGTAGACCATGGCCTTGAGTGGTGCGGAGCGCAGGTCGGCCTTCTGGGCCTGGTTGCGTTCGTACTCAGCGCGGCTCGGGTTGCGGCGCAGGAAGTTGTGGATCCGGTAGTCGTAGCCCTCGATCCAGGCGTCGCCGAGGCAGCGGCACTCGTCGCCGGGGCGGTGCAGCAGCGGCTGCTCGTCGAGGACCGGCGTGCACAGGAGGTCGAGATACTTGCGCCGGCGGGCGTACCGGACGGCGGTGGGCTCGGTGAGGTAGCCGTCCTTCTTGATGTGGCTGGCCTTGGCCTTGAGGCGGCAGTAGGCGGCCTGGAGGTGGTCGACCAGGTTGGCGTCGCCGGCGGCGAGGACGTCCCAGACGGCCTCGTCCGCGAAGGTGTCGCTCTCCAACCAGTAGGGCATGCAGTCCGCCTAAAGATCAACTTTGTTCGATGGGTGTTCTAAAACGCGATCGGCGC
This sequence comes from Micromonospora sediminicola, assembly GCF_900089585.1. Lineage (NCBI taxonomy): Bacteria > Bacillati > Actinomycetota > Actinomycetes > Micromonosporales > Micromonosporaceae > Micromonospora > Micromonospora sediminicola. Next base: position 855,624 of record NZ_FLRH01000003.1, read on the forward strand.
GACCACCCCGCCGAGGGGTGGCCGCGCCGTGTGAAGGCGGATCGGTCAGGTCGGGAAGATCCGGTGCCACCACCGGGTCCGGGGTTGCTCGTCGACGAGCACCGGCAGTGCAGGCGCCGGGGCCGGGACAGCGGCGGCCGCCAGGGACGCGACCCAGCGCAGACGCGCCTCGTCGATTCGCCGGGCGTCGACGGGCTGGCCGAGCGTGGGCTCACGGCCATCCGTCATGTCGGCCAGCTCGCCGAGCAGATGCGCGGCCAGCTCGAAGGCGCTCGGGCCCGCCGGGGTGGCGTTGACGATCAGCGCGGCGATCAGGCTGGTCATCAGCTCGCCGCGCAGGTCACGGGCGAGCCGGCCGCGCAGCTCCGGCTCCAGGCGGCGGCTGGCTGCCTGTGCCTCGGCCAACTCCTCGGCCAGGCGCAGCCGCTCAGCGTTGGCCCGGTCCGCCTGCTCCCGGTACCGGTCACGCTCGCACTCGGCGTTGGTGACCGCCTGGTGCAGCTCGTCGACGCGGCCCCACGCGAAGGCCAGGCCCTCCTGCTGCTCCTGGCACACCCGGTTGAGTCGGATCCGCTGGTCCAGCAGCGCGTCGATCGTCGGCCCGTACACGCGGCGGGCCTCCGCCCGGGCGGCCAGGTCAATGCTGATGTCGGTGTGGGTCACGGGGTTCCTCCAGGGGTGGCGGGTTTGCAGGCAGGGCAGCGGGAGCCAGGAAGGCCCCAGACGGGCCGGTAGCACCCGACGCAGGCCACGTACTCGTAGCCGGCGGGCGGGGACGGCTCGGAGCGTTCGGCGGCCTCGGGCGGTGCGTCTCCCGCGAGCGCGGCCTCGACCAGGGCGCGGCCGCGGCGGGCCCGCTCGGCGGCCTCGGTCGGGGTGCGGGCCTGTCGGGCGGCCAGATCGGCTTCCCAGGCGGGCCGGCCGCGCCGGCGTGGCCCGGTCACCGGGCGCTCCCGGCGGCGGGCGTCCCAGAGGTCGCGGGCCGGGAGAAGTCGGCGGTGAACAGCGTTAGCTGCTCGGCGCGGCACTGCATGTAGCACCGATTTGTGCCCGAGCAGGCGCCACACACGAACAGAATTCCTGCGGACTTGCCGTCGCAGAGAGGGCATCGTCCCGTACCGCGACAGGCTCGACATGTCAGGGCCACCTGGTCACTCCCCGGTTCGATGAGTCAGCGTGAGCGCGGCCTCGACGAGGGCACGGCCGCGCCGGGATGTCGCGGCGAACTGCGCCGCCGGCGTGTGGCCGACGACCGGCCGGCCATCGTCAACCGGTACCGCCTGGGCAGCCGGCGTCGCCGTTGGCGCCGGGGTGGCCGTGCGGTTGGTATCGGGCAGGAGACCGAGCTGGTGGGCGGCGCGGTGCCAGTGCGGGCACGCCTCGTGCAGCAGCCGGCGCGGCGTCTTCGTCTTCGGGTCGGTGGCCGCCGATCGGAACGCCGCGGCGACCAGCGTCCAACTGCGCTCCTGGACCGCGTTGTCGGCCAGGACCTGGCGCAGCACCCGGGGCGACCAGTCCGGGCGGGCGGCGATCAGCTCCGCGGCGAGGTCGTCCTCGACGCTGCGCGGTTGGGGTTGATCTGCCGAAGGCGTCTCCTCCTTCTCCTGGCCGGTAGCCGAGGAACCAGAAGGAGGAGTAGGAGGTTCTACTTCATCAGGTTCAACTTCTTTAGGTTCCCGCCCCGAAATGGGGGTGACAGGTTCCCCCGAATCGGGGGTGACATGTTCCCCCCGATCGGGGGTGACAGGCTCGTCGGCCTGTTCCCCCGAATCGGGGGTGACAGGGCTGACCTGGCCTTTCGCCTTTGCCTTGGCCCGGCGCGCGTCGCGCTTGGCCTTCTCGTCGGCTCGCTTGAGCGCGATCAGCGCCCGGTGCTCCTCGTACCACGCCTTGAGGGTGGTCTTGCCGGTGTAGCCGGGCGGGGGGAGCTGGTGCACGGTGTAGGTGTTGCGGCGGTGCAGGCCGCTGCGGTCGACGTCGACGGCGCCGAGGGTCACCAGCTCGTCGAGGTAGCCCTTGATCTTGTCGCCGCGGGACATGCCCATCAGCACGGCGAGGGTCAGCGTGCTGGTCATGACCATGTCGTCGTCGCGGGAGCGGTTGACGTGCATCCGGAGGACGACGTAGAGGGCGATCGCGCCGGGGCTGACTCCGGACAGGGCGACCCAGTCGTGCACGTCGGTCCACTGCGGCGACTCGCGGCCGCGCTTGAGGTCGACGTCGGCGCCGGTGGTGCTGTTGGCGGTCACGCCCGGCCTCCCGTGAGTCGGTCGGACGCGGTACGGTTGGTGCTTCTCACGCTTGGCCTTTCGAGGTTGAGCAGTCGGCGCGGCACCCCTGGACCGGGTGCCGCGCCGTTCTTGTCGGTGAGCAGGTTCATGCAGCCCTGGCCTTGGGGCTCAGGGCGTCGAGCAGCACCCGGCGGCGGTGCTGCTTCGGGCTGTCGGACGGGTTGACCGGCTGCGGCGCGGGCGCCGGCGGCGGAGCGGACTGCTCGGCGGCGACCTCGCTCGGGTCGCCGTAGCGTTCGGCGAGGGCCTTCCGGAGGCGGTCATCGGCCATCGGGCACCTCCTGGTCGACGTCGCCGCCGTGGGTGCGGCAGAGCCCGTTCAGGAAGGGGCGGGCCCCACAGGGGGTGGTCCCGGTCGGGGGTAGCCACGGGCAGGCGGGCCGGCCGTCCGGGTGCCGGTCGCGGGCCATGTCGGTCAAGCCCTCGCGCATGGCGGCGGTCAGGTCGGCGGCGCTGTCGCCGTGGACGTCGATGCGCTCCAGGCCGTAGTGGTTGTGGTAGCCCGTCCAGAGGCCGTCGCCGTTGGACCAGGTGCGGGCGTGCCAGTCGGTCCACCGTTGCCGGAACTCGTCGTCGCGGTGCTCTTTGATCGACGGGTCGGCCAGCGAGGTTTCGTAGCGCCACCACAGCTCGCTGGCGGCGGAAAGCACCCCCATCGGTGTCTGGGTCCACCCTGTGCCGACGTAGATGAGGCGTCGGCCGATCAGCGGCATCAGGTACGGCACGAGCCGGTCGGCGTCGATCGCCCCCGGCGTGCGGGCAACCTTCGGGCTCGGCCACTTCGGCCAGACGAGGATGTCGACGAGCGGCTGCCCGTCGAGCGCGATGGCGTGGACCTCGATCGGGCAGCCGTGCCCGAGCTGCCGGAGCGCGATCAGGACGACGTCGCTGTCGAGGATGGCGGTGCGCGCCCAGTCGACGGCCCGCTGCCGCAGCGTCAGCCAGGCCGGCCGGGCGGCGGCGAGCCGCTCCAGGCGGTTGCAGCCGAGGCACAGCCGGCGGCCGCCGTGGTTGCGCGCGAGCGGGGTGTCCCTGGTTGTGGCGCAACGCGCGCAGGTGCGCGCCGCGGTCCAGGCGGCCTGCCGCCGCGGCGAGAGGGCCGGCAGGGTGGCGGAGGCGGACACCTCGTAGAGCGGGGCGTGCTTGTTGCCGTGGTAGAACAGCATCGCCACGGCGGGTTGCCCCTGGGCGGGGCGGCGCCGCTGGCGGCGCAGCATCGTCGCGGTGGCCATGCCGTCCGGGATCTCGTCGACCCGGTAGACGGGCAGGCCGCCCGGGCTCAGCTTGCGGGCGGTCATCTCGCTCCTTCGCTGGTGCGGACGTGGACACGGATGTACTGGCGGTAGCGGCCGGCGTCCGGGCCCACGAGGACGCTCGGGTCGCCGACCTCGATGAGGCGGCCGGCGGCGGCGAGCTGCGACCGCAGGCCGATCAGCTCGTCCCAGCTCCCGATGGCCCAGACCTCCAGGCCGAGGGAGGCGTTGGCGCGGGGCTTGGCGCTAGGCACTGTGGCCGCCGAACGGCCACGGCTGGCGCGGCTGGGTGGCGTCCAGGGCTGCGTACGCGGCGCGGGTGAGCCGGTAGCGGGTCGGGCGGGCGTAGCCGAGGCGGGCCAGCTCGGCGATCGCCATGCGCAGCAGGTCGTCCCGGACGTCCCGGTCGGTGGCCTCCAGGACGTCAGTCACCTGGTCGCCCGGGCAGACGCCGGCGTGGGGGCACGCCTCCGCGTCGACGTGCTCGTCGGCGGCGGAGACCAGGTCGACGAGCGCGGCGCGGGTCTGGTCGATCCGGGCGGTCAGCGCCGGCGGCGGGGTGAAGTCGTCCATCACCACTCCCGTTCGCCGAGGATCCGGGCTTCGAGTTCCTGCGCCTCGGGTGGCGTCGGCGGCATGGTCGGCTCCGGGTGCTGGACGTCGCCGGCGCGGCCGAGCTTGTTGCACTCCCGGCACGGGGCGAGCCCGGACCACGGGTCCGCGGGCACGCCGTCCTGCCGCACGTACCGGTGCGGCAGGACGGTTGGGCGAGCGGGCCGGCGCGGCGACCTAGACACCGCTGGCGGCCTCGACGGTCATGCCGAGCAGCGGCGCGATGTTGCGCACGAGCATCCGCGCCTCGTACACCGGGATCAGCGTCAGCGGGCCGCCGGCGACCTGCACCGCGAGGTTGGTCTGCTGGTCGGCGGCCTCGTCGAGGGTGCGTCGCTTCCTGTCGGACTCGCCGAACCACAGCGACCCGGGCCGCTGCAGCTGAGCGACCACGAGCACCGCGTCGCCCCCGGTCAGGCTGATCACCATGCGGTGCGGGACGCCGCGGTGCACGCCGCCGGCGGCGGGCAGGGACGGGACCTCCGCGTCGCAGAGGGCGGGCTCGCACCAGTCCGGGTGCGGCAGCGTCACGAGGCTCATCGCGCCACCGCCGAGGCCAGCGCGTTGAACAGGCGGGCCGGCTCCAGCGACGCGATCCGGAGCACGCCCAGGTGCTCGTCGACGACCTCGCGGTGCGGGGCCGCGGCGATCGCGCCGATGACCGGCCGGCCGGAGAGGTCGGCCAGCGGGTGCCAGTCCTCGGTCGCGCCGAGGTGCTCCGGCTCCCGGGCGAACCGGTCGCCGAGGAAGTCCCTCACCGCGGCCGTCAGGGTGGCCACGGCGGTTCGGCCGGGGCAGGTCAGGGTGGTGGTCATGCGCTGGCTCCGATCAGGAAGAGCAGGAAGGCCCACACCAGGCGGAAGCCGCCGATGAGGACGGCCCAGAGGGCGAGGCAGATCAGGACGAGGACGATCAGCGCGCCGGCGGCGCGCATCGTGTCGGTCACGAGGACTCACCGCCGGTCTTCTTGCGTGGCTGGCGCTTCGTCGGGGCTACCTCGACGAGGCCGAGCATGGGCAGGAGGTCGGCGTTGCCGGTGCGCTCCAGGTAGCGGCGAGCGTCGGTCTGCTGCTGGTCCCGGTAGATGCGGTCCGCCATTGCGGCGGAGACGCGGGCGGTGTTTACGCCGCCATCGATCTTGTCGATCTGGCTCATGCGGCACCGTCCAGCGCGTCGTGCTCCAGGTCGACGAGCGCTTGCACGGCCAGGCGGTGCAGCGCGGCGACCGCAGCGGGCCGGCGCAGGTTCGATGTCGCGTTCGGGCCGACCTCGACCGTCCAGCGGCCGAGGTGCCACAGGTCGCGGCTCAGCTCGCCGAGGACGGTCGGGTCGTCGACGGGGCCGGTCTCGGCGACGGCGTGGGTGCCGTAGTCCATGAGCCGGACCGCGTGCACGGCCCGGCCGAGCGCGGTCAGCCGCCAGTAGTCGCCCGGCCGGTCGCGGTCGAGCTCGACCCAGCCGGCCTGCTTCAGGTCGGCGATGGTCGCGGTGACCTTGCGGTCGGCGCGGATGTACGAATCGTTGATCGCGTCGCGGAAGACGCGGCCGGCGGCGACCTGGTCGAGCAGGGCGCGGCGGGCCGGGGTCGGGAACAGGCTCACGCCGCACCTCGCAACGCCGGGTCCGTGATCGGAGCCGGCAGAACCAGCGGCTGGCGGATGGCGTCCAGCAGCTCGCCGGTCACCCCGTACGAGTCGAGGGTCAGGCACTCACCTTCCGAGACGTCAGCCCGGTCGGGACCGGGCAGAGTCTGCGTGGCAGGAAAAGCGGGCTGCTCACCCGTGCGCGGATTGCCGGGAAGCTGCGGCGGGTTCGGCCAGGGCGACGTCATCGTCCGCCGCCGCTCTGCGCGATCTGCGCCTCCAGCTCGGCGACCTTGGCCTCCAGCTCGGCCCTGGACCGCACCTTCTCCTGCCGGGTCGGAGGGTTCGGTATCCGCGCCGACGCGACGAGCCGGACCTTCCCGTGGTTGGTGCGCATCTCCCGGTTGGTGGTTCGGGTGCGTCCCCGTCCCTCGGTCTTCGTCTCGGCCTTGACGCCGAACGCGGAGGCCAGCGCGTCCACGATCGGCGTCGAGCGCTCCCCGTCCTCCTGGTTGTAGTTCGAGTAGATGGAGACGTAGGGGCCGAAGACGGGCGGGGTTGGCGTGCCGGCGAGGGTCGCGATCCGGTCGGCGACCTGGCGCAGTTCGTCGGCCATGGTCAGCCAGTGGTCCGGCTTCGCCGGCTCGGTGTTGTTGCGGGTCTGCGGCTGCCCCATGGTGGGCACTTCCGCTACGATGTCGGTCATCTGAATCTCCTGGTCTTGGCGGGTCAGGGACAGGTACTGCGGGCCCTCTGCCGTTCCAGCGGCTGAGGGCTCGTGTCGTTCACGCCGCACGACGGCGCTTCTTCGCACTCGCGAGAGCCATCCGGCGGTAGTGCGCCTTCTTCAGCCGGTCGACCGCGGCCGCCAGCTCCGCCGGGCTGAGCACGCCGTCCGGGTCGGCCTGGCGCTCCCACTGCCGCTGCCGGGCCGCCCGCGCCGGCGCGAGCGCGGCCGTGCGGTCCTCCTGGGTGTTCACCCGGGACCAGCGGGTCAGCGAGCCGAGCGAAGCGGTCAACTGCCGCTGCGACGGCGGTAGCGCCGCGAAGCCCTGCGTCTCGCGGCCCATCAGGCCACCGCCTTGTCGGCGCGGAAGGCGTCGGAGCGGGCCGGACGCAGAATGCGAACGAGCGACGCATGGACGGTCACGCTGCAGCGGAGCGAGTGACCCAGCTCCAGCTTGCTGATGTACGGCTTCGTGACCCCGACCCGCGTGGCGAGCTGCTCGATCGACAGCCCCCGCTGCTTCCGCGCCTCCCGGATGGCATCGCCGTTGACGGCGATGAAGGCGCTTGCGCGCGATCCCCTGGAAGTCGTCATGGCGGAAACTATAGGAACCTGTGTGGCAAGTTGGCAACAGGAACCTCTAGGAATCCTGGAAGGTTGCGCAAGCTGCGGTGAGGTTCTTAAGGCGGGGTTAATTCACGTACGCAGATGGCGCAGTGCTGCCGTCTCGGGGTTTCGGTTTCCTGCGGTTTCCTGGCATCCTGTGGGTAGCTGTCAGTAGCCGACCCGAAGTGCAGGACTTGATGACCAGACAGATGACCGAGGACGACCGAGCGGCCATCGGCAAGCTCGTCGAGCGTCATCGGGCTGCACTGCGTCTCGCCGTTGAGACGGTCGCCGCGCGAGCGCCGATGAGCGCGGTCACCTGGACCAGGGTGGAGAAGGGGCTACCCGTGCGTCTCGGGACGTACGGAGGCGTCGAAACCGCGTTCGGCTGGGCCCCAGGGGCGGTGCTGCGGTTCCTTGATACCGGCGAGGATCCGCAGGATGTTCAACCGGCGCCGCGCGTACCGAGGGACCTTGTCCAGGAGGTCCTGGACCTGGACTGCAAGGACGCGGTGAAGGTGCTGCTGGTGAGAGCGGTTCGATCGGGGAGCAAGCCGGTCGACGCGGTCCTCGACTCCGACGCCCCGGACGGGGACAAGGTGGCAGCGATCCGGGCGCTCCGCGAGCTCAAGCTCACCGTCGGCGAGCAGCAGGCACCCGAAGACGTCCGGCCGGCCAAGCCTGCCTAGTTGGCGACCACTCGCTTATCGGGTTTGCGCAAGCGGTGATCATGCGGAAGCGCTGGAAAGGCACGACGCTAAACGGCGCTTCTGCTTGTAAGCGAGATGTCGCCGGTTCGATCCCGGCCGGGGGCTCCAACACCATCAGGCGTTTCGCGGCGGTGGCCGCCACGAGACGGCCCGATGACAGCAACGCTGACGGCAACGCGGTTCATGACAGCCGCCCGTCGAGCTTGCCGAGCGCCTGACGCATCGCATCAAGGTTGGCGTGAGCGTAGACCTTGAGGGTGATCTTCACGTCCGCGTGGCGGGCGATGGCCTGAACGACGTGCGGCGGGACGCCCAACTCCATCAGCAGCGACACGACCGTGTGCCGCAGATCATGAAGGCGGACACCGGGCAGACCGGCGGTCTCCCGAAGCCGAGCAAACGAACGGCTGAGGTTGGTCGGCTCCAACGGGGTGCCCCGCTCGGAGGGGAAGACGAGGCCGTGGTCCTGCCAGACCTCTGCGAGCGCAGTCCGTTCGGCCTGCTGGCGCTCCTGGTGCTCAAGCAGAGCGAGCCAGGTGACCTCGGGCAGCGGCAACACCGCCTCCGAATCCTCGGTCTTGGCGTCCAGGACGTGGAGCTGTCCCGCCACCCGCTGGACGGTCTGCTGAACCCGCAAGGTGCCCTCGTCCAGGTCGACGTCCGACCAGCGGAGCCCGACCAGTTCACCGCGCCGGAGGCCGATCGTGGCGGCCACGACGTAGAGCGCGTGGAGCCGATGACCAGCAGAGGCGGCGAGGATCTTGCGCACCTGGCCGACGGACAGACCCTTACCGACCTTGTAGCGAGGCGAGGGAACCCGGACGAGCTTGGCGACGTTGCAGGGCACCAGCTCCTCGCGCATCGCGTGTTGGAGCGCGTTGCGCAGCAACGCATGCACGAACTGAATCTGCCGTGCGCTGGGGTAGCTCTCGCAGCAGCGGTCAACGGAGCAACACCGCCGGTCAGCAGGACGAATGTCGTTGAGGCCATTGGTGCAGCAGAGGCACTTGCGCCGGAAGTCGTCCATGAACGCCTTGACGTGCTGTACCTGCAAGCCATCGAGGCGCTTGGTGCCGAGTGCGGGGATCAAGTGCAGACGTACTGCGCTCTCGTATCCCCGCGCGGTAGTGGGCTTGAGGTCAGTGACGAAGGCGGCCAGCCAGTAGGGCAGGTAATCGGCGAGCTTCCAAGCCCGATCGGGTACGGGTATGCCGCGCTGGGATCTCGACTTCAGCTCGGTGAGCTTGGCATGGGCTTCCTCCCAGGTGGCGCCGTAGACGAACTTGCGCTTACGGCTGCCGTCCGTCGTCAGGACGTATGCCTGTCCGACCCAGCGGCCATCGCTGGCGCGCTGGTAGATGGAGCCTTCGCCAAACCTGTACGTGCTCCAGATGAGCAGCGGAGAGCGGATCGGCCTGTCGCGGGTGCTGGCCAGCAGGCGTCATGACGAGCTGCTGCGGCAGTGGCGTGAGGTGGCCCGTCCGTCGCCTACCCCGGTCTATGGCCCCTTCACTTCCCTGACGTCCGAGCCCCTTCGGACCGGGCGCTCACCGAATCGCTTATTGTATCGAAGCACCGTCTGCACCTGCATATAGCGTGTCATCGCGTTCACCGCGTCTCTCACCCGCCGCCGGATCAATCGCCTCAGCCGCATGATCCGCAGAACCGGGGTAGAGATCGGCCAGAAATACTCCCAGAGGGCCGACCAGAATGGGTGGCGGAGCTTCCGCTGCCGTGGCCCCCGGAGTCTAATGGGGGGATCGGTACCTAATTTGGACCACGCGTAACCAGCGGCGTCGATGAAGTCAATGGAGACGTCGGCAAACCTCAACATGTCCACCGACGGCACGGGCGTAGTGAAGACATACATAGACACCTCGTCGTCGAGCTCTGCGCCGGGTCCGAGGTGTCTCTTGTAGTACATGTTCTTCCGTCCGCGTCGGACGGCTTCTTCCGCGAGGGCCATCCGCTGGCCGCGCGATTTGTGGCTGTTGCCCGCAAAGATGCTGGGGTGGTTTCCTCGGCTGTCGCCCGCAAAGGTGCCGAGCTGGCCCCCTCGGCTGTCCCGTATCTGCACGTACAACTCGTAGATGGGCCCGCTGCTGTAGTTCCTCACGCCCAGATAGACGTGCTCGACAGTCCCGTCATCGGCTATCCCGGGGTTCCTGAGTCCAGCGGAGACGAGCCTGGCATGCGCGGCATCGGCATCTTCCTTGTCCTCGCGTCGTGCTCGCAACTCGTGGCGGAGCAGGGCCCCGGTGATGATGACGGCGAGCGTGGAGACGCCAACACCCACCAAGCTGCCCCACGCTTGCAGCCAGTCGGTGATCTTCGGAGCATCAGCAACGAGCAGCACCGAGCCAGGGTAAGGCCCCGGATCAACCCAGCGCGCCCCCGCCGGTCTGAAGCCTGGCGCCCTTACATCGCATGCCCGATCCCTCGGTGGTCTCGGCCCCCGGACACTGGCCGGCAATAGGAAGAAGACGATCCCGGCGATAGGTGCCGACGATCATCGTGAACGCACCGGCGATCTTCATGGTGCGCAGATGGCGGCGGGCTCCTGTGCCTCAGATCAGCCTGCCGCGAAGACTGCCACACGAAGCGACAGTCCGGGGCGACCGGCTGCCGGCTGCCGGCTGCCGTGTGATCCGACAGCTGATGTGCGACGCAGCTCCGCCAGGTGCTCCGCCAGGTGATGTCGAGTCTCGGGACCTGCGTGACAGGTCAGTCTCGGGACGTGGGTGACACGTCCGGCTAGACGACTGCTAACTCTGGTGAGGGTAGCTGGCGATCAGTTGAGGGAGGTTTTCCTGCGACTGGCCGTCTGACGGGTTCTTCAGACGGGGGGGTCAGGGCTGCCCGAGGAGTGGGTAGGCACTTTCGAGTGCCGACAGGGCTGTGAGCATCGCTGGGATGTTGGTCTGGTCGAGGCCGGTGATGGCGAACGTCAGGCGGTTCCCGATGCCGGGATTGTCGGCAAGCTCTCCGGTGACGGACAGCGAGCCGTTCGGGCGGCAGGTCACGGTCAGTGAGATCCATTGTTCAAGTGAGGTGAGCACTGCTTCGCCGCGTAGTTGTTGGTTGATCAGCTCTAGCCCGTGTCGGAAGGTCTGTAGTTCATCGACACGTAGCCCGGCGGCGAGCTGTGCTGAGAAGCCGCCCACGTGGGCCGAGATCGGGCTGATCAGCCAGTTGCCGTCCCAGTAGTCGGTGCTGCCGGGGTGCATTCTTCCCATGACGCGGACCGTTAGATGGTCGTCGTTGGGGAGTCCGATGACCAGTTCGGGGGGTTCGGTCACGCCGGTGATCATGCCATCCCTTCCCGGGTGGACGTCTTCTGTCTGGGTGGTTCGGGTTTGCGGACCTTGAACCGGGCGATGGGCTTGGTGGTGGTGCGGGGCACTTCGCTGAGGAGCTGGTCGCCGTCGTGGACGCGGAAGGTGGTGTCGGCGGCTTCGACGGTGAGGGTGGTTCCGGCGTGGGCGATGCCGACGTGGATGCGTTGACCAGCGATGACCAGGGATCCTCGGCAGCTGACGCGGCGTTCGACCCGCAGGGGTTCGGGTGCCGGTGTTGGTGGTGGTCCGGCGGGGCGGGCGTCGCGGATGCGGGCGACTTCGGCCGGTGTCAGCGGGTTGGGCAGGCTGCGCAGCAGGACGCCGTCGGCGGTGATCTGCATGAGGCCGCGGTCGAGGCGGACGGTGACGCGCCTGCCGGCGAAGTGGTAGCCGACGGGGTGTTGCCGGCCGGCGAGGCCGATCAGGCCGGTGGCGTTGACGAGCCGTTCGACCTCGATCGGGGCGCCGGCCTGGATGGTGCCGGTGGTGATCGGTGGTGGCCCGGCCGGTTGGCCGTCGTCGGCGAGGATCTGGCGCAGGTGCGCAGGGGTAAGTCGGGACGGGACGGTCTTGAGTCGGACGCCGTCGACGAGCAGGTGAACGACGGTGGTGTCGGCCCAGAGGGTCACCGGAAGTCCGGCGCGGGTGGGGCTGAGCCAGAACTGCTGTCCGCAGACGGTGAGGTTGCCCGAGGCGGGAACGAGGCGGGTGACCTCTACGGCCAGGCCAACGTCCCCGCTGGCGGCCACCGGCACTGGCGGGGCGACGGCATGCCCGGCGGGTGCTGGAGGCGTCGGTGCCGGTGTTGCTGGCAGTGGCCGGCGGGGTGCAGGGATGGTGGTGGCCAGCGCTGGCGGCAGCCGCAGCGGCAGCTGTTCCTCAGCCGGCTGGGCGGTGAAACGGTCGGCCGGGAACGCCATCCCGAGGGACTGGTGCGGCCGTTCGGTGTTGTATTCGTGCCGGAACACGTCGATCGCTGCTTGGGCCTCTTCCGGGGTGGCCCAGACCTCGACGTCGTCGAGTAGTTCGCGTTGCAGGGTCTGGTGGAACCGTTCGACCTTGCCGGTGGTGGTCGGTGAGCGGGGCTTGGTCAGCCGGTGAGTGATGCCGTTCTCTCGGCAGATCCGGTCGAACATCACCTCACCGCCGCCGCGGCCGAACCGGGCAGTGAACTGCTTGCCATTGTCCGTGAGGACCTCTTCGGGAATCCCGAACCTGTGCAGGGCTTCGGCGAAGGCGAGACAGATCGCCCGACCGGTGGCCCGGCGGACCACGGCGGCGATGACGCAGAACCGGGAGTGGTCGTCCACGCCGGTGACGACCTTCGCCTCACCGCCATCGGCCAGCTGAATACCGCCGACGATGTCCATCTGCCACAGTTCCATCGGCCGGCCACGTTCCCATCGCCGGTAGTCCTCACGCCGACGCCGGCGAGGTGTCGGATCGACCAGGCCGTGCCGGATCAGCACCCGATGCACGGTGATCCGAGACGGGATCGGACCCGGGCAGTCACGACGGCCAAGCTCATAGAGCAGGCGACGGGCACCCCATCGCGGGTGATCCCGGCGCAGCTCACAGATCAGCGCCTCCACCTCAGGAGAAGTCTGGCCAGGCGAGGAACGCGGCCGGCTGGACCGGTCCGCCAGCCCTTCCAAGCCCTCGTCCTGATACCAGGCCAGCCAGCGGTGCACCGCCTGGCGGGAGACCCCGAATCGTTCGGCGACGTCCGTGACCGTGGATCCGGCAAGCACGTCCTGGACGGCTCGATACCGCTGTTCCATCACGCTCATCTCCACCAACACTCGGCGGAGTGTCACCCAGGTCCTGACACCGATGTGTCACGCAGGTCCCGAGACCGGACAGCACCCTCCCAGAATCCCCGTTCAAAGTTTCTGTACGTCTTCAAGGCGGCCCTTGACGGGCCGCACGCGCCGCCGCCTGGGCGCGCGCCAGCCGCTGCCGCTGTCGCTCTGCGGCCGTCACGCCGGATGCCCGGCGGCTGGCGCGGAGAGCGGGGAAGCCCGGAGGGCCGCCGCAGCACGACAGGCCGTTGACGGGTGAGGGGTGGGCCGGCAGCCGGCCGGGCCGCGCGGCCACGAGCCCGCGCGGTGTAGGGGAGCGGACGCTGGCCGCGTCGGCGAGCTGGCGGCGGTCGCGGGGTTGCGGGTTAGAGCGCCTCCGGCGGGGGCGCTCCGGCTCCAGGATGGCCGGGGCTCCATCGGCGGGTCGCGGTCCGTGGGTGGTTGCGGTAGGCCATCCCGTCTGTCATCGACCCGGGACGAGCCGAGCAGACCACCGCCTGGCCCGCCAGCGTCCGTACGAGCCGTCAAGGTCCGCTTGACGTGGCGGGCCAGGCGGTGGCCCGCTCCCCGGGTGGGCGGGTCGACGGCAGACGAGATGGCGAGGTGCTCAGTTGCTCTGGCTACGCCAGTCTCACCGCCTTGCTCCACCGGCCCGTCTCTTCAAGTCGACTACGGATAGCGTCGAGCCTTTTAGCTGCTGCCGCAATCTTCCGTTGCCGTTCGAGATCGAGGGTTCCGTCGGCCATCACCGGAACGTCTACCGATAGTTGGCCTACCCGCTTCGTGTATAGCTTCGCCTCATAGAGATAGCCACCTTGAGCAATCGTCTGGCTTAGGGCGACGGCTAAGTAGTGAAGGTCGATCTCCTGGCTTGGCGCGTCGGCTTCACTCAGCCCGGTCAGACCCGCATGTTCCTCGAATGCGTCGTCGACTTCTTCGTCCACAATGGTGTCCACGGGCACACCGAGGGCGTCAGCAACCTTCTGCTTCTTCCATTTCCGCTCGGCCGGCCGTGACCAGGGTTGAACAATTACCACGTCGTCAGTCATGACGCAGTCGCTTTCGCGAAAGAAGACTGTGCCAACCGCCGAGGCCCCAGTCGCCATTACCGTTACCGACGGAAAGAGTTCGGGCCGTATCCCCCGATCCGAGAGCCAGATCCTGGAGATTTTTCCCTTGATGGTATCTCTACGGGTAAAGACGCTGTATACAGGAACCTCCCCAGGGTTCTCTCGCAAATCCACATTCCTAATCCGCACACCCGATCGAATCTGGAACCTCGCTGCGTTTGACAGGCGGATCTGAGTCATGTCGCCGGCGGTCAGCGATTCCAACTCTTCCCTGGCCTGGCGAAGTTCGTCCAGCAGGTCCATGAGGGTGTCCTCAGCGAACTTGATGAAGTCAGCGCGCTCAACCGTTTCGGTGCGCACGCCGAGCGCGACATACTCCTCGTCCGTCCAATGGCGTACAACATCCCACCGCTCATCTTTCGCGAACTCGGCGGAGGGTACTAACTTGGCAATGGGACTGTCCTGATAAAGAGTTGGGCGATCCACCTTGGGCGGAGAAGTTTTGAGGAACTGAACAAAGAGGTCTGCCAGCAGCGCGAGGTCATTTTCCTCGGGCGTCGCTACGCGCTCGTAGTCAAGCGTCTCCCCGATCGTACGCGCTAGTCCGCAAAACACCGGGGGCCGACTCTGATTCATGACGCGGCGCTTCTCGAGCACAAGAATGTAAGTCGGTTGCGCCGTGTTGAAGAAGGCGTTACGCGGAAGCTGAATGCTCGCAATAATGTTGCATTCTGCGAGCAGGCGAGACTTCATGAGATGTGCGGTTCGATTGAGTAGGCCGAGCGGCACGATGACGAACGCACGCCCTCCAGGCCGAAGTGCCCCAGAAATGTACCGAAGGAACAGCGACTCTACACCAAGTCCGCCATTGTCGTAGTAATCCTTGAGGACTGCCCCATTCCGGAGCCCGGATACGTGTTCGATCTCCTTGCGGTAAATCGATGATCCTTGAGTCACGTACGGCGGGTTTGTGAGGATGACGTCGACGCTGTCTCGCGGAGGGTGCTCAAGCGCCCCGAGCGTTTCGTTTCCGTTGAGCAGAATGAAGGTGTTGGCGAGTGCTTGGTTGAGTGCCGCCGGCGTTGTGCTGGAATCCCGCACTAGCTCCGACAGATGCAAAAGCATGTTCGCCTTGGCCAGGATATTTGTATCTACGTCTACTTCAACGCCGACCAGCTTCACTCGCTGCCGCGGCTTCCCGTCGACAAATTGAATATTGCCGGGAAGTGCATCGGCGAAGAGAAGGGGCTCGAGAAGGAAGCCGCCAACGCCGGCAGCCGGGTCTAGCACAACGGAGTCGTCCGGGAGTGAACTAAGTTGTGCCATCTTGACCATCGACTTGACGATATTTCGAGGCGTGAAGAATTGCCCTAGGCGCTGCTGACGGGCGCTGCGCCTGAGGAACATTTCGTATAGCCGCAACTTGAATTCGGGGTCGATGTTTGTCAGCGAGCCGAACTCCTGGAATGCGTCAAGAATTTCGCAGAAGGTTCGGTTGTAACTAGAGACGGTGACGGTCGACGACGACCGAAGAAAGGCGAAGCCGTTGATGATTGACGTGTGTGAGGTGATCGTGGCAAGACCAAAGAGCTCCGACACCTTGTCGTCATCGACTATTAGGCGATCGGCAAAAATCTGCTTGACTCTTGGTCGGATGGAGTTGACGTAGTATTCGATTTGCGAGGTGCCTTTTTGCTGCTTGAAATCCTCGGGGTCGAGGAGCAGTGCCTCGAAACGAAAATCTGCAGGGAGGACCGACAGCGGAAGGTTATCGCTGAGGAACTTGAGCATGAAGATCTCAACGAAGGTCAGGAGGCAGTCTTTCGGCTCGGCCTTGGTGGCGTGCCAGATGGTCTGCCAAACCGTCTCCGCGAGGCTTTTGGGGTCGCGAACCAAGCCGGACTCGCCACGGTGCAGATCGGCCAGGACTGCGGGGCTCAAGTCTCGGACTTCGTCGAACTCGACAACCTCTCCGGATGTCGCCGAGGTCGCAGCGTCAAGATATCGAAAACGGCTGCCGTCGGTGGTGATCGCTATGCCCACACCCATCGCGAGAGCGGCGACGATAGCCTGCTCGGCCGCTTCCTGAGCCTCCTCCTCGCTTCGGAGCTTCGACCTGTCCTTCCACTCGGCGACGGCGATGGGGACCAGGCGGCTATCCACTCTTTGGAGGTAGACCGCATCGGGACGACACGTGCTTGGCCTCTTGGGCGGCTTGTACCTTTTGGTAGGAAAACTGATGTTAGCGGCAGGGGTGAAGTCGAGCCCGAGCTGCGCGAGGGTTGAGACGGTTGTCGAGCCCAGCTCAAGCAGCTCGAAGTCTCCAAAGCGCTTGCCGCGTAGGCCGTTAGGGGTGAGGTACCCCTTCTTGACGATCTCTTCCTTGCTCACATCATCTCCACGCCGACTCGGTGATCAGAGTGACTGTAGTCGCGGGGCTGGCGTTGTCGTGATCCGCGCGCTGCTCGGTGCACTGGAAGGAGCAGGCGCTCGTCGCTGTGGCCCTTGACGCAAGGGCTCCGGAACACCCTGGGGGGGGGCCATCGAGCAACGGGGAAGCTCAGTAGGAGTGGACGAAGGCGGGCAGCAGATGGGCGCCAGCGGGCGAGAAGACAGCGGCGTCCCGTGCACGAGGACGCCGCTAACGGACGAGCATGAGACAATCCACACTCGTTTGACTGTGCCGCAAGCCGCCTAGGGGGTAACAGTTGAGTCCGACTAGCCCGCGAGCCGGCCACGGGGACGTGGCCCTGCAGGTGCGTCAGGTAGAAGCGTTCCTTCAATCGGTGTACGTAGACGGCGGCTTGCTGGACCTCAGCGACCTTGAGGGCAAGTCGGACGAAGAGCGCGAGCCCCGGACGTTATCGAGGGCCTTGGCCGCCCAGGCGGTCAGGATAGTCACCGGCTGGACTCCGCAGGAGGCTTCGCTCGTCGTCATCGACGGTATGGCGGACCAAGGTATAGACGCGATCGCGGTCGTGGATGGGGCGGATCCGCATGTCTACCTAGTGCAAGCAAAGTGGAGCAAGACAGGGAAGGCTAACTGCGATCGGTCGGCGGTAATGGAACTGCTTACCGGATTGCGGCTTATCGACGACGAGGACTTCGCACCATTCAATCCCCGTGGCCAGCAGCTGGCCGAGCGGGCGAAGAATGTCATGGCTAGCGGACCGGTGCCGGTTACGCAAGTCATCGCACTGATGCGCGCTGAGGAGGTGACCGCTGGCTTCCGCGTGGCCATTGAGAACGGGGAGACTGAGTTCAATCGCCACGGCGGCGTGCTAGGTCATCGAATCATCCTGGCCTCCGAGGTGTGGACTTCGGTTCGGGAGGATATAGCGCCAAAGCCAGTTGAACTGGCGGCTGACTTATTTCCGTGGTTTGCCATCAGCACCCCATACGAGTCGTACCAAGGTGTTGTTGAGGCGGAGCAGGTGTCGCAGTGGGTTACTCATGGCTCAAGCCTTTTCAGCCTTAATATTCGCAATCCCCTCGGCAGGACGCCGATCAACAATGAGATTATCGATACCCTCAGTCGGGAGCCGGCCCACTTCTGGTACTTCAATAACGGGGTAACGATCCTTTGTGAATCGGCCGAAAAGGTTCAGCAGTCCATGCGTTTCCCGCAATCGCGTCCGCTCAGCTTGACGCTGCGCAATGCCAGCGTCGTGAACGGAGCTCAAACCGTTCGTTCAGTCGCTGAAGCCGTTGCTGCTGATGAGGCCGCTGCTTCGGCCCAAGTCGGCGTGCGCATCATTGTTACGGGTAAAGCTGTCGACTTCGCTAAGCAGGCTACCCAAGCCACCAATCGCCAGAACCGCGTCGAGGCGAGGGACTTCATCGCGCTCGATCCGATCCAAGCCGCCATTCTTGAGGAAATGCGAGCCGAGCTAAGGCTCGAGTACAGCGTGCGCCGCAGCGAGCTGGAGCCACAACCGGACACCGGCTGCTCCGTCGTTGAGGCTGCATGCGCACTGGCTTGTGCTCATCCTGATAGCCAGTACGCCGCCCGCATCGCGACTACTCTTGATGTGCTGTGGGAGCGGGGTTCGCAGGGTATCTACGATGCCCTGTTCCGGCCGCAGCCTGGTGTCTATCTGCTTTGGAATGCAGTGCAGGTGCTGAGGCAGGTTAGGCGAACCCTCCACGAGTTGCGCCCACGCTACGCAGGGCGCGGTGCTGCCTTGGCCGAGTACGGCGTATATCTCCTTGCGCACCTCGTATTCCGCCGTCTCGATGCCGATGCAATTGACGAGCCCGATCCGAATCTCGAATGGGCGGAGCGCTCCGTCCACGAGACAAAACAGCTGGTTCGGGAACTGTTGCCCATTGTCGCTGGTGTGATCGATGAGCTCTACACAGAGCGTTCGCAGATCCGATCCGTTTGCTCGGATGTAGCCCGCTGCCGGGAGATAACACGGCGAGTGCTTGGCGGTCCGGGACCAGACCACCTCCCAGACCCGAACAAATACCGCCGGGTGCCGGCTCAACGCAAGCGCCGCCCGAATGCTGTCTCCGTTATCATAGATAAAGCGGTTCTCGCCGAGGGAGAAGCCCTCACGCTTTCGCCCCGTAACCGGTTTGAAGTCGAGGCATTGAAGGGTTGGCTCGCCGCGGATCCGAAGCGTGCACGGGCTACTTGGACCCCGCATCGCACCAAACCGATTGTTTGGGCAGCGGATGGCCTGCAATACTCACCGTCCGGCCTGATCTCTCGTATGTGGGAGCTCGCTCAATGGGAAGACCGGCCTATGGCGAACCAAGGAACCGCGCGGTGGGCAATTAGCACGGGTGAGACTCTGGCCGAGCTGGCGTGGCGTGCCCTTGGCGAACTTGAGTCGTCCGAGGAAAGTGCCTGAACCGGGGGCGACCTGACATCAGTCGGTGACATCAACGGTGGCGGCCGAGGCCGGACCAACGCGGACGGTTGTCACCTCTCGCCGAAAGCGCCTTGTAAGCGAGGTGCCACACGATCGATGGTCGGCACGAGCCGGCAGTCGGCAGGATGGGTCCGCATCCCACCGACGTCGAGCAGAGGCTCGACACCGAGTCGCGGTCGGTTACCGTGGCGGTCAGTCCATGCCGGCGCACCTCATCCCTGGCTGTCAGTGCCAGGAGGCTCGTTGATGACCTCGATTAGGGCCTCGAGGTCCTTCTGCCGGGCCAGCATCTCAGCGAGTGTTGGCTCGTTCATGTCGCCGTCCTTGACGTTGATCGTGTTGTAGTCGACCTCCAGGTTCTCTGCCAGCCGGGCCGCCCTCTCGCGCACTGCCTTCGTCGGGTGGGTTGCGTGCAGCTTACGGAGGTCGCGGATGACGTCACCGACGTCCGCATGCCCGCCGGATGGCAGATGGGCTGGAAACATGTCATGGTCCAGCCCGTACTTTTCCACAGCCTCGTAATAGATCCAGGCCAACGCGTTGCCAGCCAACTCAGCGGCCTCTTTGCGGGCCTCAAAGTGGGCCTGCTGTTGCAGCATCGCCTGTTGGTGTCGGTGATCCACCTGCTGGCGTTCGCGCTGGCCTTCCAGGTCCAGCTTCTGGCGCTCCCGCAGCCCGTCCAGTTCCAGCTTTTGGCGGTCCCCTTGGCCCGCCAACTCCAGCCGCTGTCGTTGGCTCTGCTGCCTGCCAGTGAGCTTCAGGTTCCAGCGATCGAACGCACCCGTCAGAGCTCCGCCCAGAAGTCCCGACACGCCCATCAAGCTGACCCATCCGGTCCAGTCTGGCAACGGCACGTTGTCTCCTCGTTAGGCGTCGAAGGATAGGCACCACTCCAGCCGCCAGCTTGCCGGGCACCGATGCGGGCGGCAAGGGCCTCAACCTCGTTGCCGCCGATCCTCGCGCAAACGGGTTCTCGTCACAGGGCTAGGAGGAGGTCGAAGACAAGCGGAGTCAGCAGGGAGTCAGCAAAATGCTCGCCACGCGGCGATGACAGCCGGAAAGAGACACATGCCAGGCGAGCGTGAGCGCAACCGACGTGGTCTGCCGACACTGCTTGACAACCAGGACCAGGCTCCCCCCGACGGGGGTCGTCCCCTCTGGGCGACGCGCTGTGCCTGGGCATTGCCCCTCATCTTCGACGAAACGGCCCCGTCCGCGGCCTCGCGCCCTTCGGCAACCGTGCTGCCTCTCTGCCGCCTCCCGGAGGTGACCTGCCCGCGATGTCTCCCGGACGTAGTACTACAGGGCGCGATGCCAGAAGGGGCTTGGTTCGCCTATCGGCATGAATCCGGCTGTCTTGAGCACGCGTAGACCGTCGGGGCTCACTGGGCGGGCAATCAGGTCTTTGGTTCCGCTGCTAAGTAGGAACGACTCAAGAAAGCTCAACGCCCAAGCCCGTCCGGCGGGCGTCGTGCCGGCCACCCCTCCTAGGTAGACGCCCTGCGGTCGGTGCCAGGTGCGTGTCACGTAGCGCCTTAACATCGCCGAGTCCAGTGACGTAACCGTCTTCGCCTGGAAGTCCTTCACGGCACGTGCCGTCAACGGGGCGATCACGACCATGCCTACCAGGCGTCGCCTGCTGTTCCGTTCGCTCTCTACCAGTCGGATGCACAGTGGGTTGCGTTGGTATAGACCTTGCATCAGGGTCAGTGATGGCGGGTCATGCGGCAGCAGTGAAGCCAGGAAGTCGTGGGCGTCCGCGACGTCGCGGGGGGACTGGGCCCACCGCGTCGTGTGGATGCCGATGCGCATCCCGGGTAGGTCGCGGTTGCCTAGAGGGAGCCTGCCCAGGAGAGACAGTGTGCGGTGCAGTGCGGCAACGAAGGACCCCAGGGCGATTGCGCCCAGCACGACGCTGAGCGCTCGGAGCCAAGTGACCTGGCTCGGGTTCGAAACTGATACTGCAAGGGTCTGCTGCACCGGCAGGTGACAGGCGTAGTCACGCGGCCTGACTGGCCGGTGGGTGCATGATGGTCTCGAATTCAACGGGGGTCAATCGGGACAGTGACCGTTGGCGTCGGCGGCGGTGGTAGGTCCGTTCGATCCAGGTCACGATCGCGATCCGTAGTTGCTGGCGGGTGGTCCATGATCGTCGGTTGAGGACGTTGTTCTGCAGGAGGCCGAAGAAGGATTCCATGGCGGCGTTGTCGCCGGCGGCGCCGACACGGCCCATCGATCCGGCCATCCGGTGGCGGTGGAGGGCTCGGACGAATTTCCTGGAACGGAATTGGGATCCGCGGTCGGTGTGCAGGATGCAGCCGGCCAGGTCACCGCGTCTGGCTGCGGCGTTGTCCAGTGCGGCGACGGCCAGGCGGGACTTCATCCGCGAGTCGATGGAGTAGCCGACGATGCGGTGGGACCAGACGTCCTTGATCGCGCACAGGTAGAGCTTGCCCTCGGCGGTGTGGTGCTCGGTGATGTCGGCCAGCCACAGCCGGTTCGGGCCGTCGGCGGTGAAATTCCGCCGGACCAGGTCGTCGTGCACCGGCGGGCCGACCTTGCCGCCCTTACCCCGACGCTTGCGCTTGCCGAAGGCGCTCCACCAGCCGTTGCCGGAGCAGATCCGCCACGCGGTGCGGTCGGCCATCGGCTGCCCGGCGTCGCGGGCCTCGTCGACCAGGAACCGGTAGCCGAACTCCGGATCGTCGCGGTGGGCGTCGAACAACGCGTTGGCCCGGTACGCCGCCACCAGGTCGGCGATGGTGACCGGTCGGGCCAGCCACCGGTAGTAGGGCTGGCGAGCGATGTTCAATACCCGGCACGTCACCGCCACGGGGATCCCGTCGGCGGCCAGCTCGCTCACGAGCGGGTAGAGCCTTTTCCCGGCAGATGCGCCTGCGACAGGTAGGCAGCGGCCCGGCGCAGGACCTCGTTCTCCTGCTCCAACAACCGGATCCGCTTGCGCGCCTCGCGTAGCTCGGCCGACTCATCGCTGGCCGTCCCCGGCATGACGCCAGCGTCGATGTCGGCCTGGCGCAGCCACTTGAACAGCGTCATCGGGTGGACCCCGAAGTCCTTGGCGATCTGCTCGACGGTCACGCCTGGCTCGCGGTCGCGAGCGACACGCACGACGTCATCGCGGAACTCTCTGGGGTAGGGCTTGGGCACAGCGACATCCTTCCAGCCTGCCCGCAGGGCAAGCCATCTCAGATGTCACCTATCGGTGCAGCAGACCCCAATGCCGACAATGCCGAGCAGGGTAGATAGGCACCAAGCCCCGATTGCCAGTTGCCAGTTTTGAGGTAAGGCGGGGCCGGGCCTGGGTACCATCCGGCTCCTTCCGATGAGTCGACGGGTATTGCAATGCAGGGCTCACGTAGAGCGAGACATTAGGCCGGTCAGCGACGGGGACACCACGGTAGTGGCGGCGGAACAAGCGGAAAAGGAAGCTGTAAGGAAGCCGTCAGGCTCCAGGTGAGCAGCCAAGGGGGTTGATGGCTGCCCTGAGGGGCGGAGGTCGGCTTGGGCCGCCGGCGGAATGGCTGTCGACAGCAACGGTGACAGCAACCGCGCCGGACGGCAGCACGCTGAGGCGCGCTGGCATGGACGAAGCTCCGAGCATGCAGCCGTTCCCGGACGCGTGCGGACGGGGTGCACAGAGCTTGTAAGCGAGATGTCGCCGGTTCGATCCCGGCCGGGGGCTCCAATTCCATCAGGCGACCCGGGCCGTCTCGCGCGCCGGGCCGCCGGTGGCGTCCTCCTCCGGCAGGCGTCCCGCACGCCCGTGCCGGACCCGGAACGTGAGCGCGAAGAGCAGCGACACCGCCACAGTCGTGAGGCCGAACGCGGCGGCCATGGTCGCCGTGCGGGTACCGCCCCAGACCGCCCCGGCGGCGCCGGCCCCGCCGACGCACGCGGCCCCGACGATCCCGCGCCAGGTCAGCACCAGTGGCACGACGCCCACCGTCCGACCGGCCGCGGCGCAGACGATCAGGACGGCCACCCCGACGACGGTGGGCCACATCGTCCAGCCGGCGTCGGTGGAGCCGTCGTCGACGGCGAGCCAGCGCAGGAACAGCACGCACCAGGGCGGGTACACCGCGAGGAGCACCAGGGTCGCCGCGCCCCGGCGGCGGATCCGCCGGTCCACTCCGGCGCTGTGCCGCGCCGGTGCGTTGCTCGGGTCGACGGTGAGCGCCCGCTGGTAGAGGTCGCGGAACCGGGCCACGTCGCGGTCGACGGTGAGCACGTTGACGGCGAGCAGGTTCAGCCCCTCGGGATCGTCCGAAGCGAGTTCGACCGCACGTCGCGCGTCGGCGTAGGACTCCCGGTGCCGACCGAGCAGTTGCCGGGCCAGCCCCCGGTACCGCCAGGCCACCGTGTCGCCGGGGTCGATGTCGATCGCGCGACCGGCCGCGTCGATCGCGGCGTGCTGGTCACCCAGCCCGATGAGCGCACCGGCCAGTCGACGCCACGCGAGGCTGTCGTCGGGGTGGGTCCGCAGGTGCGCGCCCAGCAGCGTGACCGCGGGCTTGAACTCCTTGGCGAGGACCAGGTCACGGGCGCGCGCGACGGCGTCCTCGACCGGGGCGGACGGCGGTTCCACGTGGCTGCTCCTCGACGGGATGATCAGCGGGCACCGAAGTATCACCCGACGGGTCGGCGGCCGAGGGCCCACCCGGTCCGGGCCGGCGCGGAGGCCCAGCGGCCCGCGCCGGCCCAGAGGAATCAGCCCCAGTTCTGGGGTGCCGGCTGCCGGGTGGTGGCGTTGATCCGGTTGAAGAAGTTCGTGGTGGCGATCCAGAGCACCAACGCCGCCAGTTCCTTCTCCCCGAAGTGCCGGGCCGCCTCGTCCCACACCGGGTCCGGCACCGCGTCGCCGCGGTCGGCGAGACGGGTGGCGTGCTCGGCTAGGTCGAGCGCGGCCCGCTCGGCGTCGGTGAAGTACGGCGTCTCCCGCCACGCCGCCACCGCGAACAGCCGCTCCTCGGTCTCGCCGTTCTTGCGGGCGCCGCGCGCCCCCGAGTCGACGCACGCGCTGCATCCGTTGATCTGGCTGGCCCGCAGGTGGACCAGCTCCAACGTGCCGCCGGGCACGCCGGCCGAGTGCGCGGCCCGGTAGAGCAGGTTGACCGCCTTGACGGTGTCCGGGAGCAGCGCGGCCGGGTTCTGCATGCGGGCTTCGAGGCTCATGGTCGTCCGTCCTGTCCTTGTAGGCTGGGCGGCGTCCGTTCGCCGCCCTCCCCCGTCTGTCGACATCCGGGCCGGTGGTGTGACGGATGTGACGGCGATCACGCGGCGGTGGAGGGCGGGGGGTCGTGACCGACGCGGACCTGGTGGCCCGGCGCTTCGAGGAGCAGCGGCCCCGCCTGCGGGCGGTGGCCCACCGGATGCTCGGCTCGGCCGCCGAGGCGGACGACGCCGTGCAGGACACCTGGCTGCGGCTGAACCGGGCCGACATCCCCGGGATCGACAACCTGCCGGGCTGGCTGACCACCACCGTCGGGCGGGTCTGCCTGGACCGGCTGCGGTCGGCCGGGCATCGCCACGAGGAGACCGTCGACGCGGTGGGCGAGGAGCCCTCGACCGTGCCGGAGCCGGAGCAGGAGGCGCTGCTCGCCGAGCGGGTCGGGCACGCGCTCCAGGTCGTGCTGAGCACGCTCGGCCCCACCGAGCGGCTGGTGTTCGTGCTGCACGACATGTTCGCCGTCTCCTTCGAGGAGATCGCGCCGGTGGTCGACCGCAGCGCCCCGGCGGTACGGCAGATCGCCGGCCGGGCCCGTCGCCGGGTGCAGGGCCGTTCCGCCGATCCGGTGACCGACCCGGCCCGGCAGCGTCGGGTCGTCGAGGCGTTCCTCGCCGCGTCCCGGGAGGGTCGCTTCGACGACCTGGTCGCGCTGCTCGACCCGCACGTGGTGCTGCGGGAGGACGCCGCCGCCGTGCGGATGGGCGGCAGCGCCGAGGTCCGTGGCTCGTCGGCGGTGGCCGGCTTCTTCAACGGTCGGGCGCAGGCGGCGGTGCCCGCCTGGGTCGACGGGGCGGCCGGCGCGGTGGTGGTGCTCGACGGCCGGATCCGACTCGCGCTCAGCTTCGCCGTCACCGACCGGATCATCGGCATCGAGGTGGTGGCCGACCCGGACCAACTCGCCGACCTCGACCTGGTGGTCGCCGGATGAGCCGGGCGACCGAGGAGTCCAACCGGGCCATGCTGCGGGCCCGGGACGCGATGGACCGGGCGTACGCGCAGCCGCTGGACATCCCCGCGCTGGCCCGGATCGCGCACGTCTCCGAGTCGCACTTCATCCGGACGTTCCGGGCCACCTTCGGCGAGACGCCGCACCGCTACCTGCAACGGCGTCGGGTCGAGCGGGCCATGTCCCTGCTGTTGGAGACCGACCGGGACGTCACCGACATCTGCCTCGCGGTCGGCTTCACCAGCCTCGGCACGTTCAGCCGGACGTTCCGCGACATCGTCGGCGAGTCGCCCCGCGATTTCCGGCGGCGCCGGTCCGCCGCCGCGAACGTGCCGAGCTGCTTCGCCAAATCCTGGACCAGGCCCAGCAGTTTTGGATAAGCAGCAGGTCAGGGCGGTGCTCTAGCGTCGACGGCATGACGATGACTTCGATTTCCCGCTCGCAGATCTACGTGCTCGACCAGGACGAGGCGCTCGACTTCTACGTCGGCAAGCTGGGCATGGAGGTGAACACCGACCAGGATCTCGGCTTCATGCGCTGGCTGACCGTGAACGTGCCGGGCGACGCCGAGCGGGAGATCCTGCTGGAGAAGCCCGGCCCGCCGGCGCTGGACCCGAAGACCGCCGAGCAGGTCCGCGAGCTGCTCACCAAGGGCGCCGCCGGTGGCTTCCTGTTCCTGACCACTGACGACGCGCACAAGACGTACGCGGATCTGGTGGCCAAGGGGGTCGAGGTGACCGACGAGCCGACCGACCGGCCGTACGGGATCGACTTCGGAATCCGGGACCCGTTCGGCAACCGGATCCGGATCGGCCAGATGCACCCGCGGGAGCAGTGGGCGAACGGCTGACCACGGGGCTGCGGGGTCGGGGAGCGACCGACTAGGGTCGGCCACTCCCGATCCTGAAGGGGTGACCGATGGCGAGCCGCCTGTTGTTCCTGGCCCGGCACGGCGAGCAGGAGGACACCGGGACGGAGGCCCCGGAGGTCGGTCTCTCCGCCCGGGGCCGGCGGCAGGCGACGCTGCTCGGCGAGCGGCTGCGCGGCGCGCGGATCGACGCCGTGCACCACGGGCCGCTGGCCCGGGCCGCGGAGACCGCCGCGCTGGTCGCCAAGGAGCTGCCGGGTGTTCCGGTCCACGAGGACGAGCGGGCCGGCGACCACATGCCGCACGACACCGACCCGACCGGCCTGCCGGCGCGGTATGCCGAGTTCCTCGCCGAGTTCACCGAGGCGGAACGGCGGGACGGGCCGCGCGTGACGGCGGAGGCGGTGGCCCGGTTCGCCACCGCCCCCGCCGAGGGCGACGTCCGGGAGCTGGTGATCACGCACAACTTCCTGGTCGCCTGGCTGGTGCGGCACGCGCTGGAGGCGCCGGAGCGCCGCTGGATCGGGCTCAACCACGCCAACTGCGCGCTGACCGTGATCCGCTACAGCGACGCCGGCCCGCCGACGGTGGTCGCGCTGAACGACGCCGCCCACCTGCCGCCCGACCTGCGGGCCACCGGCTTCCCCGACGACTACCGGTTCTGACACCCGAACCACGCCCGCCTCGCGGAACGACGCGCGAGGGCGGGCGGCGCGCCCGACGGGTCAGCCGCGGAGCTTGACCACGGCTTCGGCGAGCGCGCGGGCCGACTGCGGGTTCTGGCCGGTGACCAGGCGGCCGTCGACCACCACGTGCTCGGTGAAGTTCGGCGCCGGGACGTGCTGCGCACCGGCCTCGGTGAGCTTGTCGGCGAGCAGGAACGGCACCTCGTCGGTGAGGCCGACGGCCGCCTCCTCGTCGTTGGTGAAGCCGGCCACCCGCTTGCCGGCGATCAGCCGCGAGCCGTCGGAGAGGGTGAGGTTCACCAGCGCCGACGGCCCGTGGCAGACGGCGGCCACCACGCCGCCGCGCTCGTAGACCGCGCGGGCGATCCGGGCCAGGTCCGGGTCGTCGGGGAAGTCCCACATCGTGCCGTGACCGCCGGCGAAGACGATCACGTCGTAGCCGGCCGGGTCGACGTCCGCGGCCTTCGGGGTATCGGTCACGCCGGCGGTGGCGAGGAAGTCGTTCTGGGTCCGGTCGTCGGTGTCCCGGCCGTCGACCGGCGGCTCGCCGCCGGCCACGGACACCAGGTCGACGTCGTACCCGGCGGCCCGGAAGACCTCCCACGGCTCGGCGGCCTCGCCGACGTAGTAGCCGGTCTTGCGGCCGGTGGCACCGAGGTCGGAGTGGCTGGTCAGGGCGATGAGTGCACGAGTCATGTCACCATGCTGGCGCGCCGATCCATAGCTGACCAATAGGCAAGAGTCACGTCGGCGATAGGTTTGCTGATGTGAAGGTGTCCCTGGACCTGCTCCGCAGCTTCCTCGCCGTGCACCGGTCCGGGTCGGTCACCGGCGCGGCCGAGCTGTTGGGTGTGGCGCAGCCCACGGTGACCGCGCAACTGCGCGCGCTGGAGGAGGCGGTCGGTCGGCCGCTCTTCGACCGACTGCCGCGCGGTGTCACCCCGACCGCGGCCGGGGACGAGCTGGCCCGCCGGGTGGCCGAGCCGCTGGACCGGCTGGCGGCCGTGCTGACCGACGAGCCGGGTGCCGCGTACGCCCGGACGGTCTTCCTCGGCGGGCCGGCCGAGCTGCTCGCGGAGCGGGTGCTGCCGGCGCTGGGCGGGCTGGTGGCCGAAGGCCTGGAGCTGCGGGTTGCGGCCGGGTTGCCGGAACGGCTGCTGGACGACCTGGTGGCCGGCCGGCTCGACCTGGCGGTGACCAGCGTGCGGCCGCGTCGGCGGGGGGTGGTGGTGGAGCCGCTCTACGACGAGGAGTTCGTGCTGGTGGCGGCGCCGGCCTGGGCCGACCGGCTGCCCGATCCGGTGACCCCGGCGGCGCTGCGGGACGTGCCGCTGGTCGCCTACGGGGAGGAGGCGCCGATCCTGCGGCGGTACTGGCGGACCGTCTTCGACACCCGGCTCACCCGGACGCCGAGCCTGGTCGTGGCGGACCTGCGGGCGGTCCGGGCGGCGGTGGTGGCCGGTGCGGGGGCGAGCGTGCTGCCCGCGTACCTCTGCCGGGGTGAGTTGGCCTCCGGCGCGGTGCGGGCGTTGCTCACGCCGGCGGTGCCCCCGCTCAACACGCTCTTCCTCGCGGCGCGGCCGGCGGTGGCCGGCCGGCGCGAGGTCCAGGCCGTGCGCCGGGCGTTGCTCGCGGCGGCGCCCGGCTGGTGAGCGGGCGGGTCAGCCGGTGGCGCGGGTGAGCAGGTCGACCACCTCGGCGGTGGCGGCCGGCGGGGTGGCCTGCGGCGGGCAGTCCACGTACGAGCTGGTGGTCGGCCCGATGGTGAGCCGGTAGCTGAACGCGTCGGCGCACATGGTCGCCGGCACGGTGACGGCGGCCTCGGCGGTGAGCCGGGGGTCGGCGGCGAGCTGGCGCAACCGGTCGAGGTCCGCCTCGGCGAGCCGGCCCTCGCGTTCGGCGCCGGCCCGGTCGGTGGTCGTCCAGGTGCCGTCCGCGTGCACGGTGATGGTGTCGGTGAGCC
The DNA here is from genome assembly GCF_900089585.1 of Micromonospora sediminicola. Classification (NCBI taxonomy): domain Bacteria; kingdom Bacillati; phylum Actinomycetota; class Actinomycetes; order Micromonosporales; family Micromonosporaceae; genus Micromonospora; species Micromonospora sediminicola. The sequence goes on from NZ_FLRH01000003.1 coordinate 884,207, forward strand.
CGGCGATGCCGCCCGACTTGACGAGCACCACCTCGACGCCGGGCAGCGGGGTGGCCTGCGGCAGCGTCGACGTCGGTGCGTCGGTCCTGGCGCAGCCGGCGAGCGGGACGAGGAGGGCGGCGACGGCGGCCGCCACGGCGGGGGCTGCTCTCATGCCGGATCGGACGCACGGCGGGGCCACCCGGTTCCGGACCACCGCGTCCTCCTCATCCGTTCGGTCAGTGTCTCGGACGGGAAGTCGTCGACCTCTTTCACGTTCTTCGATGTATCGCTATATCTACATCAGTGACTACCCCCGTCACAACTTCGCCTTCGGAGGAGGGCCCGTGAAAAGATCCGTCGCCGCCGTCAGCGCAGCGCTGCTCACCAGCGGCGTGCTGACCTGCGTCACCACCACGGCGCACGCGGCAGCGCCCAGCGCCCCCAGCCCCGAGCCCGCCGCCGCGGCCCGGGCCGACAGCCTCGTCCGTGCCAACCCCGGCGCCGTCCAGGGCGCCAGCGGGGAGGCCTACCAGGCCGTCCGCACCAAGGTCGACCCCTCGGGGGCGGCGCACACCCGCTACAGCCGGACCTACCGGGGCCTGCGGGTCTACGGCGGTGACTTCGTCGTCCACACCGCCCCGAACGGCACCATGACCGGCACCTCGGTCGGCCTGTCCGCCCCGCTCACCCTGGGCACCACCGCCAAGGTGGGCGCGTCCGCGGCCAAGGCCAGCGCGCGCAAGGCGTTCTCCGGCACCCTCACCTCGATCGGCGCGCCGGAGCTGTTCGTCGACGCCAGCAGCGGCAAGGGCCGGCTGGCCTGGGAGACGGTCGCCACCGGGTGGAAGGCGGACAAGCAGACGCCGTCGAAGCTGCACGTGGTCACCGACGCCAGCACCGGCAAGGTGATCGGCTCGTACGACGAGATCGAGTCGGTGGTCGGCAGCGGCCAGGGCATCTACACCGGCACGGTCAGCATCGACACCACGCTCAACGGCAGCACCTACCAGATGATCGACCCGTCGCACGGCAACGGCCGGACCTGCGACATGAACAACGGCACGTCGACCTGCACCACGTTCACCGACGCGGACAACGTGTGGGGCAACGGCGCCACCTCCAACCGGCAGTCCGCCGGCGTGGACGCCCACTTCGGCGCCGCCAAGACGTTCGACTACTTCAAGAACGTGCACGGCCGCAACGGCATCTTCGGCAACGGGCAGGGCGTGCCGAGCCGGGTGCACTACGGCAACAACTACGTCAACGCCTTCTGGGACGGGTCCCAGATGACCTACGGCGACGGCTCGGGCAACTCCCGCCCGCTGGTCTCGCTGGACGTCGCCGGGCACGAGATGAGCCACGGCGTCACCGAGGCGCTGGCCGGGCTGGTCTACTCCGGTGAGTCCGGTGGCCTGAACGAGGCCACCAGCGACATCTTCGGCAACATGGTGGAGTTCTACGCCGCCGCGCCGAGCGACCCGGGCGACTACCAGGTCGGTGAGAAGATCAACATCAACGGCAACGGTACGCCGCTGCGCTACATGTACAACCCGTCGCTGGACGGCTCGTCCGACTCCTGCTGGTCCACCAGCACGAAGAACAAGGACGTGCACTACTCCTCCGGCGTCGGCAACCACTTCTTCTTCAACCTCGCCGAGGGCACCGGCTCCACCGCGTACGGCACCTCGCCGGTCTGCGGCTCGGCCCCGGCGGTGACCGGCATCGGTCGCGCCAAGGCGGAGAAGATCTGGTACCGGGCGCTCGACGTGTACTTCACCTCGAACACCTCGTACGTCAACAACACCACCCCGTCGAACACTGCCCGGGCGTACACCCTCAAGGCGGCGACCGACCTGTACGGCAACTGCTCGACCGAGTACAAGGCCGTCCAGGCGGCGTGGACCGCGGTGAACGTGGCCGGCAACGACGCCCCGTGCAGCTCCACCGGCAACGACTTCTCCGTCTCGCTCTCCCCGACCGCCGGCTCGGTGACCCAGGGCGGGTCCGCCACCGCCACCGTCGCCACCGCCACCACCAACGGGGCCGCGCAGACCGTGACGTTCTCCGCGTCCGGCCTGCCGACCGGCGCCACCGCGTCGTTCAGCCCCGCCTCGGTGACCTCGGGCGGCTCGTCCACCCTCACCATCGCCACCAGCGCGAGCACCCCGACCGGCACCTACTCGGTGACGGTCACCGGCAGCGCCGCGTCGGGCACGAAGACCGCGACCTACTCGCTGACCGTCACCGGCACCGGCGGCGGCTGCACCGGCGCGGGTCAGAAGCTCGGCAACCCGGGCTTCGAGTCCGGCAACACGGTCTGGTCCGCCAGCTCCGGCGTGATCGGGCAGTACGGCTCCCAGGGCCAGCCCACCCACGGCGGGACCTGGAACGCCTGGATGGACGGCTACGGCAGCACCCACACCGACACGCTCTCGCAGTCGGTGAGCCTGCCGTCGGGCTGCTCGACGTACAACTTCAGCTTCTGGCTGCACATCGACTCGGCGGAGACCACCTCGAGCGTGCAGTACGACAAGCTGACCGTGCAGGTGCTCAGCTCCTCCGGCTCCGTGCTGGCGACGCTGGCGACCTACTCGAACCTGAACAAGGCCAGCGGCTACAGCCAGAAGTCGTTCTCCCTGGCCTCGTACGCCGGGCAGACGGTCACCCTGAAGTTCACCGGCACCGAGGACAGCTCCCTGCAGACCTCGTTCGTCGTGGACGACACCGCGGTCAACGTCTCCTGACCTGACCGCCCGACCCCGGGGCCCGGCGGCCACCCCACGCGGGTGGTCACCGGGCCCCTCCCGTTACGGTCGGAGCCATGTCCGACGCGGAACTGACCGTCACGGTGGACGGCCCGGTGGCGACCGTGGTGATACGCAACCCGGCCCGCCGCAACGCCATGACCCCGGCCATGTGGCGACAGCTCCCGGTGCTGCTGGACGGCCTGGAGGCCGACCCGGCGGTCCGGGTGCTGGTGCTCACCGGAGCGGGTGGCACGTTCTGCGCCGGCGCCGACCTCGGCGACCTGGACGAGCTGCTGGCCGCCGGTGACGGCAGCATCGCGGTGGCGGCCGAGGAACGGCTCGCCGCGTTCGGCCGCCCCACGGTGGCCGCCATCGAGGGCGCCTGCGTCGGTGGCGGGTGTCAGCTCGCCGTCGCCTGCGACCTGCGCCTGGCCGCGGCGGACGCCCGGTTCGGCGTACCGCCGGCGCGGCTCGGCCTGGTCTACCCGGCGCCGACCACCCGCCGGCTGGCCGGGCTGGTCGGGCCGTCAGCGGCCAAGCACCTGCTCTTCACCGGCGAGCTGGTCGACGCCGAGCGGGCGCTGCGGATCGGCCTGGTCGACGAGGTGCTGCCGGCCGACGCGCTGGCCGATCGGGTCGCGGCGCTGACCACCACGATCGCCGAGCGCTCCCGGCTGACCGTGACCGCCGCCAAGGAGATCGTCGACGGGCGCGCCGACGCCGACCGGCTGGCCTGGTGGCACGCCCAGGTGCGGGACAGCGGCGAGGCCCGCGAGGGGGTGTCGGCGGTCAACGAGCGGCGGCCCCCGCGCTTCGGCTGGACCCCGCCGGCCGCCCGCTGACCGCCGTTTGACCAGCACCCCCCGACGGGTACGTCCCGACCGTCGAACGGGGGACCATCATGGACAGTAGTCCGGAGCGTCGGGAGATCCAGCGGAAGCGGCGTCGGTTCCGCCTGCTGCTGGTCGGCACGGTGCTGGCGTTCGCGCTGGTGTCGCTGCTGGTCGGGCTGATGGCGGACGGCGCGTTCCCGGGCAGCTGGGTGGAACGCGGTGACCCGCCGACCGGGGTGGCGGTGACCGGCGGGGTCCTGGCGGTGCTCGGCCTGGTGCTCGAGATCGTCGGGCTGGTCGGCCTGGTTCGCAGCGGCAGCTACCGGGCCGACCGGGAGTCCCGGCTGTGGGCGGTGAGCTTCCGCCGCCGCCGGGAACTGGCCCGGGCCGTCCGGCGCGGTGTGGTGGACTCCCCGGACGACTTGCCCTTCCTGCGGACCGCCGCCGCGCAGATGGTCCGGCTACGGAGGCAGATCCCCATCATCGGCGGTCTGGTGACGCTGAACCTCGGCCAACTGTTGCTCAGCCTCGCCCCGATGTGGTTCCTCCTGTTCGGCGTCACCTCGGTGATGTTCGCGTTCGCCAGCTGGCAGATCCTCCGGGACGCGCCCCGGGCCGAGGCGTTCCTGCGGGAACACCCCGGCGATCCGGCGGTCACCGAGTCGACCGGCTCCCGCTGACCCGGGCCAGCAGCTCGTCCACCGACCACTGGTCGGAGGCGTGCTCACCGTGCTTCACCGCGAGCACCCGGCCGTCGGGGGCGATCAGGAAGTCGGCCGGCAGCCCCAGCCGACCGCCGTGCGGGGTGCGGGACGGCAGCCGCTCCCGGCCGCGCAGGACGTGCCAGGTGCCGCTCGCCACGGCGCGCAGGATCGGCAGCCAGGCGCGCGGGTCGAGCAGCGCCCGCCGCGCGGACTCCACGCCGAACTCCCGGTAGAGCCGCCGGTCGGGATCGGCCACCACGGCGAACGGCAGGTCGGCGACGTGTTCCCGCAGTTCGTCGGCGGGGGAGTGGAAGAGCACCACCTCGCGGACGCCGGCCGCCTCGATCTCGGCGTGCCGGCGGACGATCGAGCGCAGGTGGAGATTGCAGACCGGGCAGCCGGCGAAACGCCGGAACTGGAGGTGGACCAGGAGGTCCGGATCCGGCAGGGCGACCTCGGCGCCGGTGACGCTGGTCAGGTGGCGGGGGGTGACGACGTCCATGCGTGCTCCCGTTGTAGGCGTACAACGTACTCCTACAACCGTAGGCGTATCTTGTACGCTGTCAAGGCCATGCCCCGTCCCCGTTCCCTGACCCCGGCCCAGCTCGCCGACGCGGCGCTCGCGGTGCTCGACCGGGACGGCCTCCCCGGCCTCACCATGCGTGCGGTCGGCGCGCGGCTCGGCACCAGCACGATGGCCCTCTACCGGTACGTCGCCGACCGTGACGAGCTGGAGGCGCTCGTCGTCGAACGGGTCCTCGACGGGGTGGACATGCGCCCGCCGCTCGACGTGCCGTGGCCGGACGGCATCCGGGAACTGGTCGACCGGGTGCGCGCCGGGGTCGGCGCCCACCCGGCCGTGGTACCGCTGCTCCCGGCGCACCGGCACCGCTCGCCCGGCATCCTGCGCTGGGGCGAGGCGGCGCTCGCCGTACTGACCCGGGGCGGCTTCGCCGGCACCCGGCGGGTGGTCGCGTTCCGCGCCCTGCTCGCGTACGTGGTCGGGGCGATCCAGATGGAGCACCTCGGCGCGCTGGGCGGCCCCGGCACGGCGGTCATCGCCGCGCTGCCTCGCGACGAGTTCCCGCTGCTGGCCGAGACCGCACGCGCGGCTGGTGCGGTCGGCCCGGACGACGAGTTCGGCGGCGGACTCGACCTGCTGCTCGACGGACTCGCCCGGCAGCTCGACGGCTGACCACCGCCACCGCCCGCGTCCGGCGGCCGGGGACGGTGGGGCCGGGGACGGTGGGGCCGGGGACGGTGGGGCCGGCGGGCGCCGCGCCGGGGAAGCTCCCCGACACCGCCCCCTGTGCCCGCCGGCCGTCCGTCACCGCGCCAGCGCGGCCCAGCTCGGCGTCACCGGCTCCCGCCGCAGCGGCATGCCCGCCTCGGCTGGGGTCCGGTCGCCCTTGCGCTGGTTGCAGCCGTAGCAGGCGGCGGTGGTGTTCCCCCAGGTGTTCCGGCCACCGCGCGAGCGGGGCAGGATGTGGTCGATCGTGCTGGCCGGGCCGTCGCAGTAGGCGCACCGCCGGCCGTCGCGGCACAGCACCCCGGCCCGGGACCAGGCCGGACCGGAGGTGAACCGCCAGCGGGTCACCACGTACCGGACGAGGCGGACCACCCGCGGCAGCGGGAAGACGCCGATCACCCGGTCCGGCTCGGACTCGTGGATCTCGGCGACCCGGCGGCAGAGCATCCGGATCGCGTGCTTGACGGTGACCCGGTGCAGCGGGCCGAGGTCGGCGTTGATGACGAGGACGGCGTCCACCGGGCTCTCCCTTCACGATCGGTGGTACGGCGACGAAAAAGCCGCCCGGTCCACAGGGACCGGGCGGCGACGACACGAACGCGCGGCGCGCGTCAGTCGGACCTTCCGGGCCGTGGGCCTTCCGCCCGGCAGCCGTCGTCGAGCAGCCACGACGTCATCGTGGTGGCGGGTCGTAGCGACATCGACGGCTCCTGGAGCGGCGGTTGACCTTGCGCGTTCACGGTAGGTCCACACCGGAGAGGCGGGCAACGCATTTCGATCTCACCCGCGCCTCAGCGGCGGGCCAGCAGACCACGCGGGCGGATCGAACGGACCGGCTCGGCCGCCGCCCCCTCGGCGCGCAGGATGTGGTTGGCGGCGATGATCCCGGTCGCCGCCGAGCGCTCCATCAGCGCGCTCGGGAACTCGGTGCGGATCCCGTCGCCGGCCAGGTAGAGACCCGGCGCGTCGGTGCGTACGCCGGGCCGCCCGGCGTGGCTGCCCGGGGTGAACGCCGGGGCCTGCGCCTCGACCCGGGCGCGCAGCTCGCGTACCCGCAGGTCGGCCACCTCCGGCCAGAGCGTGGTCAGCTCCCGCAACATCCGCGCGGCCAGCTCGTCGGCCGGTACGTCCGGCTCGCAGGCGTACGCGTGCAGCTCCAGCACCGAGCCGCCGGTGCGTTCCGCCCAGCGGCGCGGCTCGGACTCCAGGCGGTGGTAGAGCGTCACCGAGTCCAGGGTGGGCTGCCGGGAGACCCCGCTGAACACCGCCCGCTCCGGGCGCACGTCGCCGTCCATCCAGTAGCGCGCCACCGCGTACGGGGGACCGGGCCGACCGAACGCGGGCATCCGCGCCACCAGCTCGGGCGCCGCCACGGCCAGGCCGGGGGAGGCATCGACCAGCGCGGCCAGGGCGGGCGGGTCGACCGCCAGCACCACGTGCGCGGCCTCCCACACGTCGCCGTCGGCGCCGGCCACCCGCCAACCCTCCGGCGTACGGTCCAGCCGGGCGGCCGCAGCGCCGGTGAGCACCCGGCCGCCGTGCTTCTCCACGTGCCGGGTCAGCGGCTCCCAGATCGCCGTCGCGTAGTCCTCGTCCGGGCAGTCGAAGGCCAACCCCTCCGGGTTGCCGAGCAGGTAGAAGTGGAACTGGGCGATCATCTCGGCGGCGGACATCTCCGCCTCGTGGTTGAAGAACGAGTGCGAGAAGACCTCGAAGAGCATCGCCCGGGCCCGGTCCGGCAGCCGCAGCGAGCTGAGCAGCTCGTCGGCGGTCCGCTCGTCGAACTCGGCGTAGGTGCGCACCGCGTCGTAGGTGAGCAGCGGCAGCGCGGCGTCGCGGTCCATCGACCGCAGGTCCGCCAGGCGCAGGCTCGGGCTGCGCAGCAGCAGCGCCAGCAGGTTGGCCGGCGGGGCCGGCGGCAGCTTGCCGAACTCCTCGGTCGGCCACTGGGCGGACAGGATCGGATAGCCCGGAATCGGCTTGAGGAAACCCAGCGCCGGGTCGACCCGGCGCAGGATCGAGCGCCAGTTCCAGTACTGCCGGAAGAAGGCGTGGAAGCCGTGCTCGTTGCGCTGGACGCCGTCCGGCAGCTCCTCCGGCCAGGCGCCGAGCCGGCCGCCGAGGTGCGGCGCGGCCTCCAGCACGGTCACCTCCACCCCGCGCTCGGCCAGCACCACCGCCGCCGACATGCCGGCGATGCCGCCGCCCACCACCAGCGCCGTCACCGGTCGCGGCACGCGCGGGGCGCCACCACCGCCCGGGTCCACCACGTGCTCCCGTACGCCGATGAGGCGACCTACCACTTGCGACAGACCCACGGGCATCCTCCAGTCGGCGGTCCCCCCAGTCTGCCTGAGGTGAAAGGAAGGGGCCCCTTTTAACGCATAGGGATGTGCGGGGTCCCCTGTTAACGCCCCCCCGCGCCCGCGCCCCGCGTGCGCCGAGTGGGCGCGGGGCGCGGGGGAGGCGTTAACAAGGGACCCTTCCTCTACCGGAGGCGTTAATAAGGGGCCCTTCCTTTCACGGCAGGCAGCGGCGGGGGCGGTCGGAGGGGGGCCAGACGTACTCCAGGTCGGGGGAGACGTCGGTGAACAGCGGGGCGTAGTGGGCGGGGTCCTTGCGCAGCAGCGACGAGCGGTGGCTGCGGTGCAGGTCGTCCCGGCCCAGCCAGGGCGGCAGCTCGCCGGTCGAGGCCAGCTCGTCCTGGGTCCGGATCACCGCGATGCCGCAGGCGGTGGCGAGGTCGGTGGCGAGCGTGGCGGCGCAGGTGTCCGCCCGGCCCGGCTCGCACCACACCGCGCACATGTCCAGCCCGTAGCGGGTCAGGGCCTCCTCGTACCCGGCCCACATCTTCACCGCGGGATGGTTGCGCCAGCCGTAGTCCGGGCGGGTCAGGCCGCGCAGCACCTGGATGGTCTCCACGCGCTGCTTGCCCAGCCGCTTCTGGTCCAGGGTCCGGGCGCTGGCCAGGAAGTCCGGATACGGCAGGAACGTCTGCATGCCGGTGCTCTACCCGTACCCGGCGACGCCATGCGTTCATGATCGAGGGGGCTGCGCCCACCGCGAGCGGCTGACTACGATCCGGGCATGGCCGAGCCCCTGCGCGACCGCGCGCGCCGCGCGACCGGCTGGCGGCTCCGGATGAACGGTGACGAACGACCCCACTTCGTGGTCTGCGGTTCCGACCCGCTGGCCTACTGGGTGGTCCGCGCCCTGCTCGCCACCGACGGGGCCCACGGCCAGGTGCGGGTCACGCTGGTGGTGCCGGAGCGCCGCCGCTCGGAGGGCCCGGACGGGCGGGACGTGCCCGGGGTCCGGGTGGTGCGGGCCGACCGGCTCGACGAGGCCACGTTCCGCCGGGCCGGGCTGGCCGACGCGGCCGGGCTGGCCCTGCTGCACCAGGACGACGTGGGCAACATGCACGCCGCGCTCTGCGCCCAGGAGGTCGAGCCCCGGCTGCGCCTGGTGGTCCGGATGTTCAACACCAACCTGGCCGACGGGCTGCGGCAGCTCTTCCCCGACTCGGCGGTGCTCTCCGACGCCTCGATGGCCGCCCCCGCGTTCGTCGCCGCCGCGCTGGGCGAGCTGGCCCCGACCCACTTCCGGCACGCCGGCCGCACGCTCTACGTGGCCCGCCGCGCCGACGTACGCCCGCAGGACGTGGTCTGCGGCCTGGCCGTCACCGGTGATCCCGAGCTGGTCCGGGTGCTTCCCGCCGACGAGGCGGCGGCCGACGTGGTGCTCGCCGAGGCGACCGGCCAGCCGCCCGGCACCGAGTTGGCCGCGCGGCGGCTGGTCCGGGCCCGGCGGCGCCGGCAACCGGTCGAGGTGCTGCTCCGCGCGGTCCGCAGCTTCGCCACCCGCAAGATCGGCATCGCGGTGCTGGTGCTGCTCGGGGTGATCGCGGTGCTCGGCTGGCTCAACGCCCGGGCCGCCGAGGTCAACTGGAGTGAGGCGCTCTATCTCACCCTGGTCACCACGCTCAGCGGCCAGGACCCGGACGTCAACAAGCCGGTCGCCGCCCAGATCATGCAGGTGGTGCTCAACCTGGCCGGGCTGGCGCTGATCCCGCTGATCACGGCCGCCGTGGTCGACGGCATCGTGAACGCCCGGTTGGCCCTGCACGCCGGCCGGATCCAACCGGACCGGTCCGGCCACGTGGTCGTGGTCGGGTTGGGCAACATCGGCACGCGGGTGATGGCGCAGCTGCACGACTTCGGGGTTGAGGTGGTGGCCATCGACCGGAACGCGGAGGCGCGCGGCGCCGCCCTCGCGCACCGGCTGGGGGTGCCGTTGATCGTCGGCGACGCCGGCCGGGAGGAGACGCTGCGCTCCGCCTCGGTGGACACCTGCCAGGCGCTGGTGGTGGTCTCGACCGACGACGGGACGAACCTGCGTGCCGCGTTGATCGCCCGTTCGCTCGATCCTGACCTGCGGGTGGTGCTGCGGCTGTTCGACGGCGACTTCGCCGAGCGGATCCAGCAGGCGTTCGGCATCGGCATCTCGCGCAGCGTGTCCTACCTGGCCGCGCCGTCGTTCGCGGCGGCCCTGCTGGACCGCGCGGTGATTGCCACGATCCCGGTCGACCGGCACGCGCTGCTGGTCACCGAGGTGCCGGTGGTGGCGGGTTCCCCGCTGGACGGGCGACCGCTCGGCACGGTGGCCCGACCGGGCGAGGTGCGCCTGCTGGCGCACACCCGCGTCGGCCAGAAGGCCGACTGGTCGGTCGACCCGCGCATGGTGCTGCAGGCCGGCGACCGGTTGACCGTGGTGGCCCGGCGGGCCGGGCTGACCGCCCTGCTCCGGGAGACCACACCCGCGCCACCGCCCGCGCCGACCGGGCCACCAGCGCCCCGCGAGGCGGCGGAGTGAGCCTGCTCAGCGGTGGCGGAGGGCGTACCAGGCGGCGCCGAGGGCGAGCACGCCGAAGCCGGCGAGCACGCTGGGCAGCGGCAGGTTGACCGCGAGCAGCAGGCAGCCCACCAGTCCCAGGGCCGCGAGCGTCCGCACCGGCAGCTTCCGCGCCGGGTCCCGCCCCAGCGTCAGCGCCGCCGCGTTGGTGATCGCGTAGTAGACCAGCACGGTGCAGCTGGAGAAGCCGATCGCGCCCCGTACGTCGCCGAGCGCCACCACGACGATCACCACGGCGGCCACGGCCAGTTCGGCGCGGTGCGGCACCCGGTGGCGCGGGTGCACCGCCGCCAGGGTCGCCGGCAGGTCGTGGCGGCGGGCCATCGCCAGCGTGGTGCGGCCGACGCCGGCCAGCAGGGAGAGCAGCACCCCGGTGACCGCGACGGCCGCCCCCGCCCGGACCAGCCAGGCCAGCCCGGGGTGGCCCGCTGCCGACACCACCTCGACCAGCGGCGCGGAGGCGGCGGCCAGCCGCTCGGTGCCCAGCACGCCGAGCGCGACCACGGCCAGCGTCAGGTAGACGGCCAGCACCGCGCCGAGCGCGAGCGGCACGGCGCGCGGGATCGTGCGCTCCGGGTCGCGTACCTCCTCGCCCAGCGTGGCGATCCGCGCGTAGCCGGCGAAGGCGAAGAAGAGCAGGCCGGCGGCGGTGAGCACGCCGCGTGCCCCGATGTCGCCGCCGTCGGTGAGCCGGTCGACGGCGATCTGCGGCGCGCCGGTCACCGCCACCACGGCGAGCACGGTGAGCACCACGCCGACCAGGACCCGGGTGGCGGTCGCGGTCTTGCCGACGCCGCGCAGGTTCACCGCGGTCACCGCCGCCACCGCGAGGACCGCGACGAGCCGGGCCCGCCCCGGCCACAGGTACGCCCCGACGGTCAGCGCCATGGCCGCGCAGCTCGCCGTCTTGCCGACCACGAATCCCCACCCGGCGACGAATCCGGCGAACGGGTGCAGTCGTTCCCGGCCGTAGACGTAGGTGCCGCCGGACTCCGGGTAGCGGGCGGCGAGCCGGGCCGAGCTGGTGGCGTTGCAGAACGCGATGAAGCCGGCCAGCGCGAGCGCCACCAGCAGCCCGGCGCCGCCGGCCGCCGACGCGGCGGGCGCGAAGACCACGAAGACGCCCGCGCCGAGCATCGACCCCAACCCGATGACGACCGCGTCGGGTACGCCGAGTCGTCGTGCCAGCCGTTCCACACCCGCAGCCTAGGGGTGGGACGTGAACGGCCGGTGCCGCCGGCGTGATCCGCCGACGGCACCGGTCCCGGTTCAGCAGGGCCCGTTGTCGGTCCAGACGCCCTGGCTGTTGGCCCCCGGGACGTCACCCTGGGTCCACCACCGCGCGGTCCACCGGTGCCCGCCGTGGGAGACCACCGCACCACCGGAGTACGCGGTGCCGGCGGCCCAGGCCGGGGCCGTGCACGCCCCACCCGTGGACGTCGGGGAGGCGGTGGGCGTCGGGGAGCCGGCGCAGGCACCCTGGTCGGCCCAGACCGCCGCGCTGCCCGGCGTCTCGCCCTGGGTCCACCACTTCGCGCTCCAGGTGTGCCCGCCGTACGAGACGGTCGCGCCGCCGGAGTACGCGGTGGCCGCCGACCACGCCGGGGCGGTGCAGGTGCCGCCGCCGGGCGGGGTGGAGCCGCTCGGGCTCGGCGACGGGGTGACGACCGCGCCACCGCGCGCCCAGTCGCCGGTCAGCGCGTACGTCTGGCCGCCGAAGGCGAGCGTGAGGTTGGCCGGACCGGAGATCGGGAGTTGGTAGTTCAGCGTCACCTCGGCGTACGCGCCGGGCGCGATGGCGGCCGGCACGGTGAGGCGTACCCGGTTGTGGTCGCCCTTGAGGCCGCCCACGTTGCTGCCGGTGTGGCCGGTGGAGACCGTGGTGAGCGCCCAGCCGGACTGCTGGCTGAGCGTGGCCGGGGTGGTGGTGGGGTAGTCGAACTCCAGCTGCGCCCCGGCCGGGATCGGCGCGCCGGTGTTGTTGGTCAGCCGCAGCTCCGGGTTGATCGGGTAGTTGTTGTCGCCGAGCGCGAAGCCGCCCATGCCGACCGCCACGTCGAGCGTCCTCGTGGGCATGGTGGTGCCGGCCTTGCGGGCCCCGTACGCGGGCGCGGTCCTGAACCGGTCGTAGAGCAGCGTGGTGAGCGTGTCGCCCATGCCGTACTGGCCCTTGGCCGGGTCGTAGGCGTAGTCGCCGGCGAGTTCCCAGATCATCACGCCGCCGACGCCCTTGGCCGTGACCCAGTCGGCCTTGGCGGCGAGCGACTGGTCGTCCTCGGTGGAGAGGAAGACCTTCTTCTCGGCGTTCCACAGCCAGGGCGCGACCAACGCGGAGGAGTAGTTCCGGGCGTAGCTGCCGCTGATCCGGTCGGCCGGGTCGGTGGCGGGGGTGAGCCCGTACGCGGTCAGGTAGTCGCCGGTGATGCCCTGCTGGAGGTTCTTCGCGTGCCACATCGGGTTGGCGCCGGCGGGCACCTCGTCGCCGGCGGCGTCGAGGTCGTGCCAGAGGTTGTCGATGCCGACCGCGCCGTTGCCGCAGGGGATGGTGGAGCCGATCGAGCCGCCGGTGCCGGCCGGGCACTTCGTCTGGTCGGGCAGCGCCGCCCGCCCCCACAGGCCGTTGGTGCCGCCGGTGACGCCCTGCCAGCCCCGGGTGTAGTAGGGCACGCCGATGTTGACCCGGCCGCTGGGCAGCGCGCCCCGGAAGTAGTGGTAGGCCCAGTCGGTGTTGAGGTAGCCGATCCCGGAGTACGCACCGTAGACCCCGCCGGAGGCCAGCTCGGCGTCGTCGCCGTTGTCGTAGAGCGCCGCGTTCGGCCCGACGAAGTGGTTCCACGCGCCGTGCAGGTCGTAGGACATGACGTTGACGTAGTCGAGGTACTGCAACGCCTGGTAGGACTCCATGCCGCGCAGCAGCCACCCGGACGCGGGCGCGGCCACGGTGAGCAGGTAGTGCTTGCCGTCGGCGGCGGCGGCCCGGTCGAGCTTCTCCCGCAGCGTGCGCATCAGCACCTGGTAGGAGGCGTTGAGCCCGGCCCGCTTGGCGTCGGCCTGGGCGAAGTCGAGCGGGTTGCCGGCCTTGTTGTTGGAGGTCGGGTACTCGTAGTCGATGTCCACGCCGTCGATCCCGTAGGTGCGCAGGAACGTGACCACCGAGTCGGCGAACGTGTTGATGCCGGCGGTGTTGACCGTGTTGGTGCCGGTGGTGGTCATCCGGTAGAAGCCGCCGGAGTCCACCCGGTTGCCGTTGTCGTCGATGAAGCCGCCGGTCTCGGCCCAGCCGCCGACGCTGATCAGGGTGCGGACGTTCGGGTGCTGCTTCTTGTACTTGTTGAGCAGGTTGAAGTGCCCGGTGTAGGGCAGGCTCGGGTCCATCTCGGCGCCGGCCACGCCGGGCCAGGTCATGTTCGTGGCCGGGTTGTCCGGCGCGGCCGGGTTGCCCACGGAGATGCGGTTGTTCGCGTCGACGTGGGCGAACGCGTAGTTGATGTGGGTGACCTTCTGCCACGGGATCTGGTTCACCAGGTAGGCGGGTGCGCCGTTGCGGCCGGTGCGCCAGCTGGTGAAGTAGCCGATGATCCGGCGCGGGTGGTCGGCGCCCATCTTCTCCCGGCCAGCGGTGTCGTAGACGGTGCAGTAGGGCACCGCGACCCCGGGCGTGCGGTAGAGCCCGTCGGGCCGGCAGGCCTCGTCGTCGACGACGGCCGACCGCGCGTCCGGGGCGACGGCGACCGCCAGGGCCGCGGTCAGCAGACCGGCGGCGCCCGCCGACAGCCAACGGCTGATTCGTCTCGCCAGCACGTGCACCTCCTACATTTAACAAACTTAACTGTTAAGGTTGCTAAATGTATACCGGCGTCGATCCGTCGGGACAAGAGGCAGGAGGTCAGCGCAGCTGGTCGGTCGGCCGGGCCCACGGGCCGAGCCGCCCGGGCAGCGGCAGGTCGTCCCACGGCACCCGGTGCAGCAGCCGGTCCAGCAGCAGCCCGAGCAGCAGCCCGGCGACCGAGTCGGTGAACCAGTGCCAGCCCAGGTAGACGGTGGTGCAGAAGACCACCGCCGGGGGGACGACCCGGACCACGGTGACCAGCCGGGGTCCGACGGCCCGGCCGACCGAACGCAGCAACGGGGCCAGCAGTAGGGCGAGCACGCCGTACCAGACGATCGCGTTGGCCACGTGCCCCGACGGGTACGACTGGGCGAACCGCACCGGCAGGTCGTGCTGGAACAGCGGCAGCGTCTGCTCGGCCGGCAGGAACGGCTCCTTCACCGACGCGCTCGGCGCCGGACGGGCCGTCCACACCTTCAGCGGGCCGATCGTGAAGAACGTCAGCACGAACGCGGTCACCGGCGGCAGCACCGGCCGTACCGAGCGCAGCCGCAGCCCGAGCAGCACGCCGAGCCCGGCCGCCAGCAGCGTCAGTGGGGTGCCCTGGCCGAGCAGGTTGAGCGCCATCGCCACCCAGCGGGCGGCGGTCGGGCGGTGCGCGGCGGCCCAGTCGGCGACCGCCCGGTCGAGCCCGAACAGATGGTCGGTGGCGAGCGCCACGGTCAGCGCCACCAGGGCCGCGAGCAGCAGCCCGTCGAACCACCACCCGGCCGGTCGGACCGGTCGCAGCCGCAGGTCGCGGCGTACCCCTGAGCTCTGGCGCACGCGACCACGCTACCGGCCGACCGCGCCGACCCGATCGGTGGCTGTGTGCCGAGCCACGAAGGGAAGCGCGGCGCGGGGGTCACCGGTCACACTGGTTGCCGTGCGGATCACCTCGGCCCTCGTCGACCCGGCGCTGCTCGACCTCCCCTGGTCGACCCCGCTGGAGCAGTGGCCTGCCGAGCACCTGGTGGCGCTGCCCCAGGGCATCTCCCGGCACATCGTGCGGTTCGTCCGGCTCGGCGGCTACGTCTACGCGGTGAAGGAGACCGGCGAGCGGGTCGCCGAACGCGAGTACGACCTGCTGCGGGCGCTGGAGCGGATCGACTTCCCGTCCGTCGAGGCGATCGCCATCGTGGCCGACCGGCAGACCGACGACGGCGAGCCGCTCGACCCGGTGCTGATCACCCGGCACCTCCAGTTCTCCCTGCCCTACCGCGCGCTGTTCTCCAACACGCTGCGGCCGGAGACGATGAACCGGCTGCTCGACGCGCTGGCCGCGCTGATCGTCCGGATGCACCTGACCGGCTTCTTCTGGGGCGACTGCTCGCTGTCGAACACGCTGTTCCGGCGGGACGCGGGCGCGTTCGCCGCCTACCTGGTGGACGCCGAGACCGGCGCACTGCACCCCTCGCTCTCCAACGGCCAGCGCGGCGAGGACCTGGAGATCGCCCGGGTCAACATCTTCGGCGAGGCGCTCGACCTGCAGGCCGCCGGCCTGCTGCACGAGTCGATCGACCCCGAGCTGGTGTGCGAGGAGGTCGTGCGGCGCTACGAGCGGCTCTGGCACGAGATCACCTACGAGCAGCAGGTCGAACGCGCCGCCCGGCACGACATCGAGGGCCGCATCCGGCGCCTCAACGAGCTGGGCTTCGACGTCGCCGAGGTGGCCATGTCGACCGTCGACAACGGCCGCTACCTGGTGCGACCCAAGGTGGTCGACGCCGGCTACCACACCCGACGGCTGCTGCGGCTCACCGGCCTGGACGCCGAGGAGAACCAGGCCCGCAAGCTGCTCAACGACCTGGACGCCTACCGGGTGGAGAGCGACCTCACCGACGAGCAGCAGGCGGCGCACCGCTGGCTCACCGAGGTCTTCGAGCCGGTGGTCCGGGCCGTGCCCGCCCACCTGCGGCGCAAGCTGGAGCCACAGGAGCTGTTCGCGCAGATCATCGAGCACAAGTGGCTGCTCTCCGAGCAGGCCGGTCGGGACGTCGGGATGCGCCGGGCCGTGCAGTCCTACCTGGCCGACGTGCTGGTGCACCGCCCGGACGAGCAGGCCGTGCTCGGCGTCGAGGTCCCCACCGCCTGACGGCCGGGTCACTCCACCCAGTCGCCGCCGCGCATCACCCGGACCACGTTCAGGTCGTCGTCGAGCACCACCAGGTCGGCGCGCAGGCCGGTCTGGAGGGCGCCCACCCGGTCGCCGAGGCCGATCGCGCGGGCCGGGGTCGTGGACACCATGCGGCAGGCGTCCGGCAGGGCGACCCCCGCGTCGACCGCGTGCCGCAGGGCGGCGTCCATGGTCAGCGTGCTGCCGGCGATCGCCCCGTCCCGGCTGAGCCGGGCCACGCCGTCGGCCACGGTGACCGCCTGGCCGCCCAGCTCGTACTCGCCGTCGGGCATGCCGGCGGCGGCCATCGCGTCGGTGATCAGCGCGGCCCGCTCCGGGCCGGCGACCGAGGTGGCGAAGCCGAGCATGCCGTCGTGCAGGTGGACGCCGTCGGCGACCAGCTCGCAGACCACGTTCGGGGCCTCCAGCAGCGCCACCACCGGGCCGGGCTCGCGGTGGTGCACCGGGCGCATCCCGTTGAAGAGGTGGGTGCCGACGCTCGCGCCGGCGGCCACCGCCGCGCGGGTCTGCTCCCAGGAGGCGTCGGTGTGTCCGACCGCCGCGACCACACCGCGGGCGACCAGCAGCTCGATCGCCGCCGTCGCGCCGTCCCGCTCGGGGGCGAGGGTGACCATGCGCACCGCGCCGCCGCCCAGCTCGATCAGTTCGGTCAGTTCGGCCGTGGACGGGTCACGGAGGAACTCCGGGTTCTGCGCGCCGCAACGGTCGGCCGACAGGTAGGGGCCCTCGTAGTGGATGCCGGCGAGCACCCCCTCCTCGACCAGCGGGCGGAAGGCCGCGGTGGCGTCGCGCATCAGCGCGAACGGGGAGCTGACCAGGCTGGCCAGCAGCGTGGTGGTGCCGTGTCCGAGGTGGAACGCGGCGGCCTGCCGGGCCGACTCCGGGTCGCCGGTGGTGAACGTGTGGCCACCCCCGCCGTGGGTGTGCATGTCGACGAAGCCCGGCACGATCCAGTGGCCGTCGCGCACCGACGGGTAGTCGGCCACCGCGCTGATCCGGCCGTCCCGGATCTCCACGCAACCCTGCCGGATGACGCCGGTCGGGGTCACCACCTTGCCGGTCACGCGCCGGGTCATCGACTCTCCTTCGCCAGGGTGTCCAGGGCCAGCAGGGCGGCGCCCAGGCAGCCGGCCTCGTCACCGAGGGCGGCCGCGACCAGGCGCGGTTCGCGGTGGAAGGTCAGCCGCTCCCGCAGCGCGTCGCGCAACGGGTCGAACAGCCGGGGACCGGCCTGGGCCAGGCCACCGCCGAGCACCACGGTCGCCACATCGTAGAGCGCCTGCCCGGTGGCCAGACCGTCGGCGAGCGCCTCGACCGCCTCCCGCCAGACCCGCTCGGCGAGCCGGTCGCCGGTCGCCGCCCGGTCGGCCACCTCGGCGGCGGTCGCCGGTGTGCCGGCCAGCTCGGTGTAGCGACGGCCGATCGCCGAGGCCGAGGCCACGGCCTCCAGGCAGCCGGCCCGGCCGCAGCCGCAGGGCGGGCCGCCGGGGCGTACCAGGATGTGGCCGATCTCCCCGGCGGCGCCGTGCGCGCCGACGGCGGCCGACCCGTCGACCACGTGCGCGGCGGCGATGCCGGTGCCGATCGCGACGAAGAGCACGTGCCCGGCGTCCCGGCCGGCGCCGAGCCGGGCCTCGGCCAGGCCGCCCACCCGCACGTCGTGGCCGAGCGCCGCGGGCAGGTCGAGGCGCGTGGCCGCCAGGTCGCCCAGCGGTACGTCCCGGAAGCCCACGTTGGCCGACCAGACCGCCACCCCGCGGGCCTCGTCGACCACCCCGGGCACGGCGATGCCGCAGGCCACCGGCGTGAGGCCGGCGGCGCGCGCCTTGCCCGCCAGCCCGTCGGCCACGTCCAGGACGGTGTCGACCACGGCGTCCGGGCCGCGCTGGGCGTCGGTGGCGTGCCGTTCGGTGTGCACGGTCGTGCCGTCCGGCCGGACCAGGGCGCACTTCATCCCGGTGCCGCCCACGTCCAGCGCGACGACGACCTCGTCGCCGCCCCTCACGCCGTCTGCCAGCCGGGCATGCGCTCATGGCCCTCGCTGCGCTCGGTGCGTTCGCTCATGCTGCGCTGGCCGGGCATGCGCTCATGGCCCTCGCTGCGCTCGGTGCGTTCGCTCATGCCAGGACCACGGACCGGGTGAGGTGGCGCGGCGCGTCGGGGTCGAGACCGCGGCTGGTGGCCAGCGCGACGGCGAAACGCTGGGCCAGGATCAGGTCGGCCATCGGGTCGACCGGGTTGCGGCCGGCCGCCCAACTGGTCAGCACCGTGCGGCACCCGTGCGTACGGCTGTGCACGAACGCGGCGCCGGTGGCCGCCACGTCCTCCGGCAGCCCGTCCGGGATGTCGCCGAACGCCCAGACCAGCCGCCCCGGGGCGGCGACCGAGATGGGGCCGTGTCGATAGTCCATCGCCGGGTACGCCTCGGCCCAGAAGGTGGCCGCCTCGCGGCACTTCAGCGCCGCCTCCTGGGCCAGCCCCACGGTCCACCCGCGACCGAGGAAGGTGACCTGCTCGATGCGGGCCGGGTCGATCGGCAGCGGCGCCCGGACGGCGACCTCGGCGTCGGCGGCGAGCCGGCCGAGGTCATCACCGAGGTGTGCGCGGAGCAGCGCGAGCGCGGTGGTGGCGAAGCGGGTCTGCACGACGGAGCGCTCGTCGGCGAAGGGCAGCGCGACCGTGGCGTCGGCCACGGCGACGGCGGGGGAGTCCGGGTCGCCGACCAGGACCGTGGTGGGGATCCGCCCGCGCAGCGCGGCGAGCAGGTCGAGCACCTCGGTGGTGGTGCCGGATCGGGTGATCGCGATCAGCCGGTCGTAGTGGCGGCCGGTGGGGAACTCGCTGGCCTGGAAGGCGTCCGTCTCGCCCTGGCCGGCGCCCTCGCGCAGCCCCGCGCACGCCGCCGCCATGAACCACGACGTGCCGCAACCGACCACCGCGACCCGCTCGCCGGGGCGCGGCAGCTGCCCGGCGACGGTCGGGGCGAGCCGGGCCGCCTCCCGCCAGCAGTCGGGCTGGCTCGCGATCTCCGCGTGCACGAACGCCATGACAACTCCTCGCCAGGGGAGACCTTGCGCAATAGGGCGCGATACAGCCGTCTTTCGCGCGTCATTCTGCGCGAAGTCGGGTGGCTGTGGCAACCGTCTCCCGGTTCGCGCAGCACAGGGTTTTGCGCAGACCCAGTTTCGCGCACTACTGTGCACGCAATCAATCACCGTTCGTGCACAGTCAGGGGAGGCCCCCGCGGTGGACCGCTACGCGCGCTGGAACGCGCTGCTCGAGATGCTGACCGACAGCGGCCGGGTCAGCGTCGAGGAGGCGGCCGAGCGGCTCGACGTCTCCCAGGCCACCATCCGGCGGGACTTCGACCAGCTCGCCCAGCAGCAGATGATCACGCGGACCCGGGGCGGCGCGGTCGCCAACGGCGTCTCCTACGACCTGCCGCTGCGCTACAAGACGGCCAAGCACTCGGCGGAGAAGCAGCGGATCGGCGCCGCCGCCGCGGCGCTGGTCTCCCCGGGCACCGTGGTGGGGCTCAACGGCGGCACCACCAGCACCGAGGTGGCCCGCGCCCTGGCGGTCCGTCCGGATCTCAACACCAGCGCCGAGGGCGCCCAGCTCACCGTGGTCACGAACGCGCTGAACATCGCCAACGAGCTGCTGGTGCGCTCGCGGATGAAGGTGGTGGTGGCCGGCGGCGTGGTGCGGCCCAAGTCGTTCGAGCTGGTCGGCCCGCTGGGCGGGGCGCTGCTGCGCGAGGTCACCCTGGACGTCGCGCTGCTCGGCGTGGACGCGATCGACCCGCAGCTCGGCGCCGCCGCGCACCACGAGGGTGAGGCGGCCATGAACAGCCTCATGGTGGCCCGGGCCAAGCGGGTCGTGGTCATCGCCGACTCGTCCAAGCTGGGCGGGCACGCGTTCGCCCGGATCTGTCCGGTGGACCGGATCGAGACGCTGGTGACCGACTCCGGCGCGTCCCCGACGGTGGTGCAGGCGTTCCGCGACGCGGGCGTGCACGTCGTCTGCGCCTGAGGTGCAAGGAAGGGCCCCCTGTTAACGCCTCCGGTATAGGAGGGGCCCCCGCTTGACACGCCGACACTGCATACCCGGTATTGCCTTCGCGTGCATACCGCGTATGGTGTCGCTGTCACCTACTCATCGGGGGAGGTCAGCTGTGTCGGCTGTCCTGGAGATCGAGGGTCTCCGCAAGACGTACCGGAGCCGGAAACGCGGGGTACGCCACGCGCTCGACGGCTTCGACATGCGGGTCGAGGCCGGCCAGGTGCACGGCTTCCTCGGCCCGAACGGCTCGGGCAAGACCACCACGCTGCGCACGCTGCTCGGGCTGATCCGCCCCAACGGCGGCCGGATGGCGATCCTCGGCCAGGAGCTGCCGCACGCGCTGCCGGCGGTCGCCGGGCAGGTCGGCGCCATCGTGGAGAGCCCGCAGTTCTTCCCGCACTTCTCCGCGCGGGACACCCTGGGCCTGCTCGCCCAGGCCGGCGAGCTGCCCAGGCAGCGGGTCGACGAGGTGCTGGAACTGGTCGGGCTGCGCGACCGGGCCGGCGAGCGGGTGAAGACCTACTCGCTCGGCATGAAGCAGCGGCTCGCGGTCGCGTCGGCGTTGCTCAAGAACCCGAAGCTGCTGATCCTCGACGAGCCGGCCAACGGCCTCGACCCGGGCGGCATCCGGGAGATGCGCGGGCTGATGCGCGGGCTGGCCGAGTCCGGGATGACCGTGGTGCTCTCCAGCCACATCCTGGGCGAGATCCAGCTCATCTGCGACTCGGTCACCATCATCTCGCTCGGTCGGCGGGTCGCGTACGGGCCGGTCGAGGAGGTGCTCGCGGCGCACTCGCAGGGCACCGTGCGGGTGCGGCTGGAGGCGGTCAGCGACCTGCCCCAGGCCGCCGAGACGCTGACCCGCTCCGGCATCCGCGTCGCGACCAGCGAGGCCGACCACCTGATGCTGTCCGGCGTGGACAAGC